>DATAYL010000424.1:0-7950 GCA_036272575.1 Bryobacteraceae bacterium
AAACTTCGCGCCGAGCACCAGCCCGCCAATACCACCGAAGAAATCCTGGTCGATGAGCTCGCCCAGCAATTCTGGCGTCTGCGCCGCTTCCGCTCTCTCGAAGCCACTCTTTGGCAACCCGAGAATCTCGCCGACTCCCTCGACGACAAGCTCCTCCCCCTTGTCCAACGCGCCATGTCCTCCGCCGAACGGGGCTTCCACAAATCGCTCCACTCCCTGCGCCAGCTCCAGAAAGACCGGAAGTTCAATCCGCAACCGGTTACCCAAACGTCATCTGTCGCCGAAGCCGATCAAGCGGAGGAGTTCGTTCCTCAATTTTCCACGTTGACCCATCGATTGCCTCTGGATGACTGGTTTCCCGGCGAACCGCTGCTCTCCGAAGAAGAGTCAGAAACCATCCTCTGGTCCACCGATTCCGATCCCTTCAGCCAGTTCGTTCCTTCAAAAATGGTCCAGTTCCCCGTTTTGGACGAAGACGCTGATCCGGATTTCGAACAAGCCGCCTGATTCGCTCAGCTAATCCGGCGCCTGGTTCCATCGTTCTTTGAAAATTGAATAAAAACTCGCGCACTCCGTACCCGAAGTGTGTCCGCCGTGGCTCTCAATCTGAATAAAACAGATACTTTCGCCACTGGTCGTCGCTCCGCCCCAGCAGCCGCATCAAATGTCTGCTCGTATGCAGGCTGAACGGCTTCGGCGGACGCAGCAGCTTCATTCCTGCTTCTTCCGGCGTGCGGCTGCCTTTGCGGTTATTGCAGGGGTGGCAGCACGCTACCAGGTTTTCCCAGGTTGTCTCGCCGGCGCGTGATCGCGGAATCACGTGATCGAGTGTCATTTCGCCCGAAGGCAGCGACTTGTGGCAGTATTGGCAGGTATACCGGTCCCGCATCAGGATGTTCTTACGCGAAAGCGCGCGCGTCTGATGCGGAATGCGCCGGTATTCGAGCAGCCGGATGACCGAGGGGACATTCAAACAGCGCCGCGCCGAATGGACCTGCGAAGGCGCTAGCTCTTCGGCCGAAGCCACGCCTTTCAGGATTAAGATGACCGCCCTCCGCGCCGCGCAGATATTGATCGGCTCGTAACTGGCATTCAACACGAGCACTGGCCTGTGTAATCGGTCGGCAGTTGTCATCTTCGAACGTCCTCCCTTGGTCTGGGCTTGTCCTTCTTCGACCGCCACCGCGTATCACGCAGCGACGCCCCGGATAATCCCTGTCTTCCCGCTAACTTGCTTCCGTTCCGGCCAGTACCGCTCTTGTCGGCTGCACCTTCGGCGACAAAACAGAATTCCCCAACCCGCTATGCCGGTCCACGCGCGCCAGCGTCAACACCGTTACGCGCGCCGCGCCAGCTTGTTTCAGCGCTTCGGCGGCCGTTCGCAGCGTCGCTCCGGTCGTCAGCACATCGTCGATCAGCAAGACTCGCTTGCCGGCGACCGCCGAAGGTTGCTTTACCCGGAAGGAGTCCTTCAAGTTCGCTCGCCGCCCTGCCTCGTCCAGTCCCGCTTGCGCCTGAGTGTACCGGCTACGTCGTAAATTCTTCGAAAGCTTCAGTCCGAGCCGTCTGGCCACCGGGCCGGCCAATAGTTCGGCCTGGTTGAACCCCCGATCCCACTGTTTGCGCCAATGCATCGGCATAGCCATCACTAGGTCGAAGTTTCCGTCCCTCGGAAGCGCCCTGAGCAGCAGTTCGCTCAATGGCTTCGCCAAACTTTCTACTTTGGAGTATTTGAAGAGGTGAATCAGCTTCTGCAAAGCGCCTTCAAAACTGCCGAACGCGTAAACTGTGTCGAACCCCACCGCGGCGTCGCGGCAGCTCTCGCACAGCCCGTCATCATCCAGCGGATACGCTTCTACGAAAGGTGTCTGGCACGAACGGCAGAAGTATTCCGCGGAGTGTGGTTGCGGAAGGGAAAGACAGGCGGGACAAATCGGAAAACGATCTACTTCCCTCAGTGGTTGTTCACAAAGGCGGCACTCGTCCGGGAATACCGCGTTGAGAAATAAGGCATTTGCCCTCCGTACTGAAGGCGGCCACTTGGCAGATCGTTGTTTTGCTTGAGCGATGACGGTGCGAGTCTCGAAACTAGGGAAGACACACCCCCACTAAACCGAAAGTATATAACATATATAGAAAAGTGCATCGATCGGAGGCAAAGTTGCTCACTGAAACGTACCCTAATTTCACCCGAGAGCAAGGCGGCCCTTGCCCAACTAACCTCTAACGGAACTTGACTCATGCCGTCCTTGCGCATTCTCGTGGTACATGAAGGTGGTCAACCCCCGGCGGATCTCCTCGCTCTTCTCACCGACGGGTCGCATGCCGCGCTGGCTGTATCCGGCCTTACAGCAGCTTCCGATGTCCTTTTGAATCAGCAGTTCGAAGCCGTGCTCCTCCAACCGGACTATGACGGTGTCTCTCTCGAACGCTTCGCCGTCACCCTTCGCGAATTGGATGCCTCCCTCCACCCGCGCAGCCGTACAGTGCTCCTGTCCTGCGCCCCGACCCCGCCCGAACACCCCTCCGTTGACCTGCATCTGTCGATGCCTGACGATTTCGCCGAGCTCGGCGCAATCGTGGGCGAGCTTGCCTCTTTTCGGGTTCTCAGCAGCGACCCCCCGCCGCCCGCCGAGCCCGTCAGCAATCTCCCTGTCTTTGAGCCCGATGGATTTGAGGACCAGTGCGCCAACGATGTTGAGCTTATGGTCGAAATTATCGACCTGTTTGCCGCCGAATGCGCGGAAGAACTGCCCGCCTTAGCCACTTCCCTCGCCGGCGAAGATTTTGAGCGTGGCTCCCGGGTGGCCCATTCCCTAAAGGGTTCGCTCGGCAGTCTGCATGCGGCTCGCGCCCGCCGCCACGCCGCCGATCTGGAGATGGCCGCGCGCGAACGCAACGCGCTTGATTACGCCCGGGCGTTAGCCTCGCTCAGCGCCGAAATAACCACCCTCCAGACTCATTTGTCCAACTTCCGCCAAACCTGTCTCTGCCGCTAACGCGCCTGCCAAGCCGCCCGCTAACCCCTTGTTACACTGAGGTTGCCCAAAACTTGATGAGTTCAACGGAAATCGTCTGCGCCCACAGTCCCGATTCGGACGATGCCTTCATGTTCTATGGTCTGGCCACCAAAAAAGTTCGTTCGGAAATCCTCACCTTCCGTCACGTCCTCGAGGACATCGAATCGCTGAATCGCAAAGCCACTCAGGGGCTATACGAACTGACCGCCATCTCCTATCACGCTTATCCCTACGTCGCTGATAAGTACGTCTTGCTGTCCAGTGGTTCGAGCGTCGGCGACAATTACGGCCCGATGGTCGTCAGTGCCAAATACATGACTCCCGAGGAGCTCAAAGGCAAGCGCATCGCGATTCCTGGAGTCATGACGACGGCCTATCTGACGCTGAGGCTCTTTCAGCCTGATTTCGAGCAGGTCGTCATTCCCTTCGATAAGATCCTGGAGGCAGTCAAGAATCGCGAAGTCGATGCCGGTCTCATCATTCACGAAGGGCAGCTGACTTATGGACACGGCGGCCTGCACAACGTCATCGATCTCGGAAAGTGGTTTCGCGCCAGGTACGATCTTCCGCTGCCGCTTGGAGCCAATGCCCTGCGCCGTGATCTTCCGCAGAATGTCAAGCAAGAAGCCTCGCGGGTCATGCGCGAAAGCATCCAGTATTCGCTCGATCATCGCGAAGAAGCTCTGAACTACGCCATGCAATTCGCCCGCGATTTAGACTCTGCTCTGGCCGATCAGTTCGTCGGCATGTACGTCAACCATCACACTGTCGATGGCGGTGAAATCATTCCGCGCGCCGCGCAGAAGCTGCTCGATCTGGGCTTTGAAGCCGGTCTGATTCCGCATAAAATTACCGTGGAAGTCATTCGTTAAGCTGCCTCCTATGCGCGTTCCTTCGTCCCGGCTGGTGCTCGGCTTCGCTCTGTTCACCGCCTTTGTCGCTCAATCGCTACTCGCTCAAACCACTAATGAGCGCATCCTGAGCATTCGCGAACTCGGCAAGCGCAATCCTTCCGTGCTGCCCGTTCTGGCCGGCTACCTGTCAGACCCGAATACCGATATCCGCCTTGAAGCCGTCAAGTCAATCGTCCGCATCGACACTCCGGCCAGCGTCGATCCGCTGGTTCAGGCGACCCATGACAGAGATTCGGAAATCGAAATCCGCTCGACCGACGGCATCGTCAACGCCTACCTGCCCGGCTACGTCGCCCGCACCGGCCTTACTGGTTCGCTTACCCGCGGCGTGCGCCAGATGAAGTCTTTTTTCTCCGCCCGCAACGATCAGGTCATCAATGCGGACGTCCAAGTGCGTCCTGATGTCCAGCAAGCTCTCGCCGATCTGGTCGCCAAGGGCTCGGGTGACGATGCCCGCGCCAATGCGGCCCTCGCCTCGGGTATCCTGCGAAACCGCACGGCTGTTCCTGCACTCTCAGACGCTCTCCGCAGCAAGGACGACGACCTGATCTTCGAATCCCTCGTCGCGCTCCAGAAAATCAAGGATCCTTCCGCCGGGCGCTCCGTTTCCGTATTGGCAAACGATCTGAACGAGCGGATCCAGCTCACCGCCCTGGAAACTATCGGCGTCCTCGGCAGCAGGGAGTCCGCTCCCGAAGTTCGTTCGGCACTGAGCCACGCGCGCAATCTGAAAGTGCGTCGCTCGGCTCTTCAAACACTCGCCATGCTCGGCCAGCCCGAAGACCGTTCGACTTTCCTGAACGACGCAGAGTCCCGCGATGTCCAGATTCGTTCCAGCGCTCTTGAGGGTCTCGGCCGTATCCGCGAACCCGCCGATATGCCTGTGTTGCAGAAAGCGTTCGATGAAGGGGAGATCGACTGGCGGATTCATCTCGCAGCCGCCTTCGGCATGGTCAACGAGGGGAAGATCGATACTGGCGAATTCGATCCGCTGCCCTTCCTCCTCGAATGCCTCGGCACACGCGGGCGTGCCGATACGGCCGCCGCCTACCTGACTGAGCTCGGTAATCGTGAGAATGTTCGGGCCGCCCTGATCAAGATGGTGCCGACCCTGGATAAAAGCCAGAAAATCGCCTTATGCCCGGTTTTTGGAAAGATTGGCACCCCGGACGTAGTAGAAACGCTGCATACCCTCGCCAAGGACATCGATCCTGATGTGGCCGTTGCCGCCTCACAGGCTCTCAAAACGCAACAAAGCCGTAGCCAATCTTAAAACGGCCTACGGCTTTGTATAAATCGACGAAAAGAGGGTTTACTTCGCCTTCTTCTGTTTCTGCTGACCAACGCGGATCTTGAACTGTTGCTGCTTCGCTTCCTGATACGCCTTATGATCGTGACGTTCGACGGCAGATTTCAAAAATGCGTCTACGTCTGACCCGTTCGGCAGAACCGCCATCAGCGTGTAGCTCTCATTACACGTCGGGCAAAACGGTCGAAAGCGCTTGATATTCGGTATTGCCATAGCTAAATATTAGCATGCCGCCGATTCTGGCATGAGTCCTGGCGGAATTACATAAGTCTTACAATACAAATCCCTTTTCCCTGGTACGGTCGAACTAAAGACATGTCCATCAATCAGCAAGTTGAGATCCTTGCGGTCCCGGAATCCGAAGGCTTGAACTGGATTACTACCACCGTATTGGTTCTCCTTCATTTGGGCGCGATCGCCGCCTTATTTATGTTTACCTGGAAGGCTTTCGCCGTGGCCGCCGTCCTTTATTGGGTTGCCATCGGGCTCGGGATCAGCATGGGTTATCACCGCCTCCACACCCATCGTTCTTATAAAGTCCCGCGTTTTCTTGAGTATTTCTTCGCCGTGTGCGGCACAATTACCCTGGAAGGTGGACCTATTTTCTGGGTCGCCACCCATCGCATTCACCATCAGAAATCCGACAAGGAAGGCGATCCGCACTCACCGCGCGACGGCGCTTGGTGGGCCCATGTCGGCTGGCTACTCTTCGGCGAAGCCAAGCACAATAACACCCGCTTGATGTCTAAATACGCACCCGATCTCGCCCGGGACCCCTTCTACGTATGGCTCAACAACTATCACTGGGTACCGCTCGTCGTGCTTTCAGTGATTCTCTACGCTGTCGGCGGCTGGCCGATGTTTCTTTGGGCTATTTGCGTGCGCGTCGTGGTCGGCCTGCACGCCACCTGGTTGGTCAATTCGGCCACTCACATGTGGGGCAAGCGACGCTTTGCTACCCACGACGACTCCCGCAACAACTGGTGGGTAGCGCTGCTGACTTTTGGAGAAGGCTGGCACAACAATCACCACGCCCACCCCACCTCCGCCCGCCACGGCCTTGCCTGGTACGAAGTTGACTTCTCCTGGATTCAAATCACCTTGCTGAAGTGGCTTGGCATCGCCAAATCCATTCGCGTCGCAAAGGTCGAAAGCGAAATCCCCGAACAAAAGGCCGCTTAGCACGCCCGCATCTGCCGCCCCGTCTTAACAGACAAAGTTAAGCTAAGAACGTGGTTGTTGCCGGCCGTCACAAGTCGATTGCCTTCTTCATAGCGCTGGGCGCAGGCCTCATCTCCGTCATCCTGCTTCTCTATATCGGCTGGGTGCTGCTTGACTGGCGCGAGGGCATTCTCCTGTTCTTTGGCATCCTACTGCTCGCCATGATCATCAGCGGCGTGGTCCTGAACACTATTTTTCTGGTCCGCGAGATCCGCCGCAATGAGCAGCATGACGCTTTCATCAACGCCGTCACCCACGAACTCAAAACTCCCGTCGCCTCCATCCGTCTCTATCTCGAGACTCTGCTGACCCGCTCCGTTGACGACCATAAGCGCGACGACTTCTATCGCGTCATGCTCGCCGATAACGATCGTCTGCTGGCCACTATTGAGCAGGTTCTCCGTACTGGTCGCGTAAGCCCGACCAATAAGATTCTCAATTCCGCTCCCGTCGATCTTCATTCCGTTCTCGACGAATGCGTGACTCGCGTCCGGACTCTCCATCATTTGCAGCCTGAAGCGCTTGAGTATCGTCCCGGTCCGACGGTCCAGATTATGGGCGATTACGACGAGCTCCGCGCCGCTTTTTCCAATTTGCTGGAGAATGCAGTGAAGTATTCCGGCAACAATGTCAAGGTTCTCGCTGAGGCCATCAAGATTGATGCCAAATACATTGCTATCCGCATCCGCGATAGCGGTGTCGGTATACCCAAAACTGAGTTGAAGCGGATTTTTAAGCGTTTCTATCGTATCCCCGGCTTGGCCCATACTCGACTGAAAGGTACCGGACTGGGCTTGTACATCGTGCGGTCTGTCGCCAAGCGGCATGGGGGCCGAGCTTGGGCTGAGAGCGAGGGACCCGGTCACGGCAGCACCTTCGTTCTTCAGCTCCCTGTCTACAAATGAGCCGCGTTCTGGTCGTAGAAGATGAGCAGCATCTGGCTGACGGCCTGCGGTTCAATCTGGAGGCTGAAGGCTACGACGCGCAGGTAGTTGAATCCGGCGAAGAGGCACTCCGCCTATTGCTCGACCCAGCCATCGTCTTTGACGTTCTCGTACTCGACATCATGCTGCCTGGCAAAGATGGGTTCCTGGTGATGTCGGAACTGCGTGAGGCCGGTCAATACATCCCGACGCTCATGCTGACGGCGCGCGGTCATCCTGACGACGTGCTGCGCGGCTTCGCGGCCGGCGCTGACGATTACCTCAATAAGCCTTTCGAGCTATCGATTTTAACTGCCCGGATAAACGGGCTGATTCGACGGAAAGAGTGGTTGCGGCATCCCCCCAATACTCCTTATGTTCCGCAACCCGGGCCCGACCTCTTCCGCTTCGGTCGCAGCGGTGAGAAAGCCGTCGATTTCAACTTGCTGCAACTCTCAGTTCGCGATCAGGTGTTCCGCCTGACTCTGATGGAGGGCAACGTCTTGCGGTATCTCATCCGGCATGAAGGCAAACCGGTGTCTCGCCGCGCCATGATTCAGGAA
>DATAYL010000425.1:0-4541 GCA_036272575.1 Bryobacteraceae bacterium
GATCGATCCCGCGCTTGAAACGCGCAAGTATTCCTCGGAAGTCCGCGCCCAGGCAGCGCCTCTGCTTGATGAGCAGGGCTTGGCATTGCTTGACGAAGATCTTCGATCGCCCTGTACCGAGGAGATTGCCGTGTTCCGCGCCTTTGCGGAAACCGTAGCAGGAGGGGAAAGCCAATTCGTCATTATCGACACCGCACCGACCGGACACACGATTCTTTTACTCGATGCGGCAGAGGCTTACCATCGTGAGGTCTCCCGTTCGACGCAGAAGTTGCCGGAGGCCATTCGGCATTTGCTTCCTCGATTGCGTGATCCGCAGTTTTGTCGGGTCATCTTGATTGCTCTTCCGGAAGCGACGCCTATTCACGAAGCCGAACAGTTGCAGAAGGATCTGAACCGGGCCGGCATAACTCCCTTCGCCTGGGTGGTCAACCAGAGCTTCGCCGTTCACCACATTCTCGATCCTTGGCTACGTGAACGACAAGTACAGGAACTCCCGTTTATTGCCAGAGTCCGGGACCAATTGGCGGAGCGATTCGCACTTGTGCCCTGGAGACCGAAAGAACCCGTGGGCGCTGATCAACTCCTCAGGTTGGCCAGCACGGCACCGGCAGCGTAGCTCCATTGGCCGACGGGCTTCCAACAACTTGGGCTGAAAAGGTGTTGACAGCCAGCCATGCTTCTACAATAATGGAAATACCGAAGGCGCGAGTGCCGATCGATGAGGTGTATGGGCATGAAGATTATCTATGTCGCTCTGTTATGCGGCTTGGCTGCCTACGGGAGCGTATCGTTGACGGGCTCCGGGTCAACATTCGTTGCGCCAATCGCTTCAGAATGGTGCCGCGATTATCAAAACATTCATCCCGGTGTGCAGATCAGCTATCGCGCGGTTGGGTCGGGTGAGGGAATACGCCAGGCGATTGAGGGCACGGTTGATTTTGGCGCCACCGACGGGCCCATGACGAAAGTAGAGATGGAATCCTACAAGGCGCAACACCATGCTGAAGTCGTTCACTTCCCCGCAGTAATTGGCGCCGTTGCCCCCGCCTATAATCTGCCGGGGACTCCGGTAACACTGAACTTTACGCCGGATGCCCTTGCGGGAATCTTCCTTGGAACTATCTCGAAGTGGAACGATCCATATTTGGCCAAAGCAAATCCCGGCATTCCTCTGCCCGACGCTCGTATTGTCGTGGTGCATCGCTCTGACGCAAGCGGAACAAGCTATGTATGGGCCGACTATCTCGCGAAAGTGAATCTGCAGTGGAAACTGACCGTAGGAGTGGGAACCTCGGTCATTTGGCCGAGCGGTAGAGGCGGAAAAGGGAACGAAGGAGTTGCAGAAGCGATAAGCAAAACCCCTTTCTCAGTCGGGTACTTAGAGCTTGGCTATGCAATCCGCAACCATATCGTTTATGGAAACGTTCGGAACGCGTCAGGCAAATTCATCAAGGCGGACTTGGCCAGCGTAACCGCCGCCGCTACGGAAACGAAAGTCATGCCCGAGGACTTCCGGGTCTCAATTACCAATGCACCGGGCGACAGCTCGTATCCGATATCCAGTTTCAGTTGGTTTTTGGTTCCCGAAGAGGTGCCGAACTCAGCTAAGGGAGCGGCTCTGATCGAGTTTATTCGCTGGGTGATCACCCAAGGACAGACCGAAGCCAAGGGAGCACTTTACGCCCCGCTTCCGCCACGAATCCGCGAGATGGAGTTGAAAGCGCTCGCTAAGATTCACTGAAGGCTTTCTCCGATCATCCCCATGGCGCAAGATCAAAAGCTCTCTCGGCTCAAGCAACTGGTGACGTGGCAAAAGCTGGTCTGGCTCCTCATCATTGCTCTTCTCATCCTGACCATCATTGTCATGATGTGGGCTGCTAAGCAGCCTCCCATCTACAACGACTTCGGACCCCGCTTTCCTAAATCGTAGTTGGGACTCATCGCTTCGGAGTATGTGATATGGCGTCGGCAAAGCTTAAGCGACCCCGGCTAGGGTTCGCAACGATCTGCAACGTTTAGCTTCGCATCCGTGCGGATCGCCGGCGACTCTGAAACTGATTTCTCGCTATTATGTCCCAGGTAGTCGCACAGCGTTTACTAACCGATCAGAAACCTGTGCGACCCACTTGGGCGTAAAACGCGCATTCTGTATATTGAGAATTCCAGATCGCGTTGAACGCCGCGGCATTGATCGTGCCTTGGCCCGTTGGGCTGGCTTATCGCTTCTACAGCCGGGATGGAATAGCGCGTGGGCTGTAGATCCCTCCGCTTTTGATTGCGAGGGGAGAAGTGCCTATGATGAAAACAAGGAACAGAGCTGATGCCAGGCCTTAAGACGACCAAGAAGAATTCAAACGGACAGCAGAAGAAGTTCAACTGCGCTCACTGCGGCAAGAACTTTCAAAATGCGCAAGGACTGAGCGGACACATCAGATATCGGCACTCAAGCCGTAAGGCCCCCGCCGCGAACGTCGGGCGAGAGGCGGCGCAGAAATTACAGGTTAACGCACCCGCGCCGGTGGTCAACACAGGAGCGCGCGAACATCTCCAAGCGGCCTTTGCGATGTTGAGCCAACGCGATCGGGAGATCGATGGGGAAATCGCTCGTTTGGAGGCACTCAAGGCTGAGAAAGAGATAGTCCGAAAAGAACTGGAGGCGGTCAATACGGCGCTCCAGGTATTTGGGGGACGCGAATCAGCGATTTACGAGGAGGTGCAGACGGAACAGGCGAAAGGCGATATACCACTTGACACTCAGCATGCCGTATTAAGCGCTAAGGAAGACTCAAGTCAGACCCGACCCACCGAAAGCCCAGAAGCAAATGCGGTTCCGCAGTCCAGCGATGGGCAGGACAGCGTCGCTCCCAATGCAAAACCAGCCCAGAATGGGAAGTCTTCAGGCACAAGGGCCAGAAGGACTCCTGAGTTCGCCGGGAATAAGACTGAATTTGTGCGCGCGGTGGTCCAGTTCCGGGGAGCTGCGGGCGCTAAGCCTAAAGACATCGATCAGGTTTTCGCGCAACGTCATATTGAGAAGAGCAAGAACGCTATTTACAACGCGCTCGATTCGCTAGTGCGGCAGAACAAGCTCAAGAAGAAGGACGGGCAATACTTTTATGCAGAAGGTCCAGGCAAGTAAAACGGCGGTCGGACGCGCACGCGCTAGTCAGGACATTGCTTCGAGCGCGCAGCTATTGAATCGGAGTGCTCCGTCGACCAGAGGGTACGAATTGCACGATGTGGGGCGCAGATCACGGGCCTTGATGGGATCAACTCTTAGCTAGGAGAGTCCGGCACTTGATCTCACAACTGATTGCGGCATATCGGGAGAAATGCTAAGTTAATCCCGAGGCAATTCAGTGCTTCTCGGATACGCTGGGCAGACTACCGCGAAAACGATTCACTGGTTTCTGACCGATATCGAGGGTTTCCCTGAGATGTTTTCGCCGGCACTGAAGCGGCATCGTGCGAGCACCAGGCAGCCCGTGACAGAGCGTACGAGTCCACCTTTGTGGAACGCGCCGAACCAACTTTGTGCGGAACTCCATCATGGCCGCAGTCTATGAGCACGCTCACGAACGAAAAATGCACCGCATGCCGCCGTGATTCCCCGAGGGTAAGTGAGTCGGAGATTCAGGAATTGAAGCCCCAAGTCCCGGACTGGACGCTGGTGGAACGCGAATCCATTCAGCGGTTGGAGCGCGTTTTTCGCTTCAGAAACTTTGCCGAGGCCCTATCCTTTACGAATCGCATTGGTGCGCTCGCCGAGGCTGAAGGCCATCATCCCACGATTCTCACCGAATGGGGTCAAGTGACGGTGACTCTCTGGACGCACAAGATCCGCGATCTCCACCGGAACGACTTCGTCATGGCAGCAAAGATCGATTCTCTCGCTCCGGCACAGTCGTGATTTGGCGATTATCTGGATCTTGGCGGGTTCCAATCGCCAATGTACGCATCGCCGACTTCTCACTCATGTGGCACATGCGTCCTCGTTCTGAGCCGCTGAAATGATACGTTGTCGACTATACCGCGATGGAAGCAGCTCTATGCTTTGGGTTTTCGAAAAGCGAATGGGAACACCTCAAGAAAAGGCTCGAAGGTGACGATGACAACGCTTGGTTAACGGCGATTGACGTTTTTGAGAGGCGAATGAAGGAGCGGTTTTTCAGTAGTATTGATGCGCTGTTCGCTGCGGATACCAAACCCGACATGTCTCCATCGTCGTCTGGCCCGGCGCACACCGATCATTGCATTCCGGGCTTCGCGATTATGGCTCTCTGTTGCCTTCTCATCGATACACTCCAGAGATTTCGAGAAGGGCCAGCCCCCATAGACGACCCAGCCGGACCCTGCGCGTATCCGGACGGACGGTGTATAAAGCCGCCTCCGCGCACAGCAGAGCAGTTCAAGTCCTTTCTTCGACGGCCGGCGTTTGGCGACACTTTTAGGGATGAAGCAATTGCCCAAAAATTCGTAGTCGGCATCAGGAACGGCATTCTTCATGAGGCGGAGACAAGGAAATGGGTCATCTGGAG
>DATAYL010000426.1:0-43941 GCA_036272575.1 Bryobacteraceae bacterium
AGGTATGCTTTGGTTGGCTGCCAAATGGACGATCTCAGGAAGGGCATGCCCAGCACGGCGGCCGCGACGCAGCCGAACAAAAACATAATTTCAAAGGAGCTGGAGGCAAAATCCTGAATTTCGGGATAATGCCCCAAGATCTTTTGGGTGATTTCGATAGCCGCTCCAGCCACGGCCAGGAGAAGCAGGATTTCGGAAAGAGCCCAGCATTCTCCATACAGTGGAGAGCCGTCCTGGAGTTCGATCAAAGCAATCATTTGCAGCCATTCCACGGCAAGGAAGGCGGCAAACCAGGGATAACGACCCAGCAGCTTTCGCCTGAACAGGAAGCCGAGGAGGGTGGCTTCGGCCACCACCCAACTCCAGCGAATTACGGTCGAGGCTGCTTCAAGCAAACGCTACATGCCCAGGATGATGTGGAATACGTTTACCAGCACGCTAACAGCACCTGATTGGGTGACATCCCCCTGCAGTGGAGGCGGTGTCGGCGGCGGCGGCGGGTTGGGCATTGGGCCGCTCTGCGGTTGAACCGTCGCAGCCTGGGCGCAGACGTTTGCCGCCGGGGCTAAGAAAAGAGGCGCCGCAAGACAAGCGGTCAGGATGACTTTACGCATATAGGGTGGTAAATTCCTTTGGATTTAAGAATAACCCAAAACTTATCGGTTTATTGTAAATTATTTCGAGAAATAACATTCCTTTACGACACCGGCGTTCGCTGGGCTTCCCTCAGGTGAGATAGTATACGGATCGGGCGTCCGGGCGGGCCGCGAGCATTGGCGTTGACCGCTTATGGCTACGGTGTTGTGGGCGCGCACCGGAACCGGCATCGGCATGGTATTCGGCGCACGAGTGGGCAGGTTTAAGGCAGGAGGACTGGGTGAGGCGTGTCGATCCGCTCGATGCCCCTGCGGCACGGATAAACAGAGTTGCTTCGTTTTTTCTACTTCAGCGTCGCGGGGTCACTTACCGGCTCCCGGCGCGATCGTTCCATGTCAAGCGTAATCTGACGCGCTACTTTGGCCGCGACATCCGCGCTGGCGCCCCGAAACTTGGCTCCCTGGCTCTCCTGAGTAGTGGACCAAATCACGTCCCCATCCTTATTGCACAAACGTAAAGCCGCGTAAGCTTCATGTTTACGCTCTTTGGAGTGATGCGACTGACTGTCGGTTAAACTGAGTCCGCCGGAACCCCCGGTGCGACCGCCGTAACCGCTTCCACCCGAGTACTTGCTGGCGTTCTCACGTATGCCAAGTCCTTCCTGTATATCGTGTGAATCGGTGAAAGCGTGTTCGTCGGCCGCGCCTTTCAATATGGCGTCGGCTCGCTCTTCATTGTCGGTCAGCACGAAAAGCTTGGTAGCCGCGAGACTGGAAATCAAGAGCGCGCGCAGCTCATCGGCCTGTGTGCCCGTTAACTCCGAAACGTAGACCCGCCGCACGTCGGGCAAACTGGTGACTGCCGAATCGGCACCGCTATTCTGGGCCGACGCGGAAACCGCAAGCAGGCAAGCCAGCGTCAGAAAACCTCGACTCACCCCTTACCTGCCATTCTCGCTTCATCGTCCTGATACTGAACTGACTGGCCGGTCCTCGCCTCGAGCGTGACTAATGCCACTCGAATTGCATTCTTATCGACTTTGAAAACCATAGCCTGCTGTTGCCCTTCATCATCTTGAAAACCGACTGTCAGAAAGTGTTCTCGCTTCTTAGCCAGCATGAACAGTGGCGAGATCACCACCGCGGCCAGATATCGCCGGTCCACCTTCTGGCCATATTCGAGTAAATTGATTCTGTCAAAGGGCACCTTGACCCGGATTTGTTTGGAAACGAACACGAAATAAATTCGATCGGAGACTTCGATGACCCCAGGATTGTTGACTGGAATATCGGCCCGCGTACCTCCCATATACTCGACGCGGTCAGTCGGGGCGGCCGCGCGCAGGACCATCGATGACAAACAAAGTGCGGTGAATAAAAACAGCGTTCGCATGGGTGTTCGGAGAATGGCCTTTTGAGAACAATCTCAGAACCAACGTGCGGTCAGGCGGGCGGAAGTCTCTTCCGGATTTACCGGCTCAAGTCGCGACTCGTTCCACCGCGACACCTCGCCGGCAAAGTTCGCAGGAGCTCGCGTCTTTGTAATAGACCGCGTCCATCTTTGCCAGGTAAAACAAAGGAATATTGCCTAAATCCGCGATTGTCGGGTTTGGTTGATAAACGGCTACCGCCAGTCCCACGATTTCCGCCCCCCGTTCTTCGATCAGCCGTTTCAGGTGAGTCACCCGGCGCCCGGAGCGCAGAATATCGTCCACGATCAGAATCTTCTCTCCCTTTGCCGGCTCGAGAAATTGCCGAAAATGCATCGGAGTCGTCTCCGTATCCTGCTCGGCCCAATAAGCCTGGCGTGCACGGAGCGCCTCACACACGCCAAAAGCGATGGGTAATCCTCCAGTTGTCGGCGATACGATCGAAAGCTCCTTGATCATCGCGCGAATTTCCGGGTCCGATCGCAGGCGCCGGCTCAAACCGACGCTTAGAACTTTCGCGTTCTGGTAGTAGCGGAACGCCAAGGGCACCTGCAGATACTCGTCGGTATGCATCCCGTTCAGAAACTCGAAATGCCCATCGCGCAAGGCACCCGTCTCGCGCAGCAGGGCAATCACTTCCTCATTGGTAGGTAACAGGTGCATATTGATGACGTTCTTATCGGCGCGTATTCGCGTTCATCGGCGGCCAAGGGCTTGGTTTTCTCGCCTCTGTTAATTCGCGCCTTTCCCGGCCAGCACATGTGGAATTGTCCGCAAAATGATCGACCAATCGAGCTGCAGCGACCAGTTCTCGATATAGGAAATATCCATCCGCATCCAGGAATTAAAGTCTATATGGTCGCGTCCGCAAACGGCCCAAATACACGTCAGTCCTGGCCGCATCCGTAGCCGGCGCTTCTGCCAGAGTTCGTAGCGCTCCACTTCTTCCGGCAGCGGCGGTCGCGGCCCTACGATTGACATCTCCCCGCGCAGTACGTTGTACAGTTGTGGAATTTCGTCGATCGAGAACTTCCGTATCCAGCGCCCAATCGGCGTAATCCGGGGATCGCGACGAATCTTGAAAGCTACCGTACGATGGCTCAGGTGCTCGTACTGCATTCTTAGTTCTTCGGCATTCTCCACCATCGAACGAAACTTATACATCGTGAACTTGCGGCCATTCAAGCCGCACCGTTCCTGGCTGTAGATCACCCGGCCGCCCCCCGAGGTCAGCTTAATCAGGGCGGCTACTCCGCCGATCAATGGCGAGAGAATGACCAACGCGCTCGCCGAAATTACAACGTCCAAAAAGCGCTTCACCAGCAGTCGCACATCTTCGAGCGGGGCCGCCGAAAAAGTCAGTAAAGGCGCCCCACCCACCCGGTCAAGGGTGATCTCGCTATTCACATGCGGAAAAAAGTCGATCGCCACGCGAGTTCTGACCCCCTGCTCGTCGCAGTGCAGAAATATTTCTTCGAGTTCCGAGAGCCGGCCGCTCTCGACATTAAAAATCACTTCGTCCACAATGCGGCTGGCCAGCAGATCAGGCAAACTGTGGATGCACTCTTCTTCGCCAAGCTGCGCCACGATCTTGAGGCGAAATGGCGATCCCTGCGCGAGCAAGTTTCCCAAAGCTGCTGCTTTCTTCTCATCGCCCACAATCACGACGTGATACGGGCTGCCAAAACCGCGTTGAAAGGCACTCACGAAACTCGGCGCATACCAGCGGAACGCAGTCAGCAGAAAGAAGCTGTATGTGAAAAACAGAAGCAGGAAACTGCGGCTCAGCGGAGGGTCTAGGCGAAGCAGGTATTGAAAAAGAATCAGCAGAATAATACCGAACGAACTCTGCCGGAAGGTTCGTCCTAATACCCGGCGCGGGTTAGCTGAATCCAGATATTCGTAAACCCTGTGCAGCGAGCCGAGTGCTACCCAGGCAACCGCGCAGAAACCGAGTAACAGGATATGCGTCCGCGGAACCAGAAAGAAAATTCGCTCAAGGGTTAGCTGGGTTCGGGTATAGTACGCCGCCTGGAAGGCAATGACAATGAGGATCAGGTCCGCGGCAGCAAACAACAACCGGATTTTCTTTCTCTGATGCGCGAACACAAACGACCTTATCTCAGTGTATGTTGCAGCGCGTGTTCGAGATCCGCCACGATGTCATCCAGCGCTTCGATGCCCGCCGCAATACGTACCAGGTTTTCTTTGATGCCCATGCGCTCGCGCATTTTCGGTGCAACGTTGCGGTGCGATGCCATCCACGGATATAGCAACAGGGTGTGGACGTCCCCCAGCGATGTTCCCGGTACGATCATCCGCAGATGATCCATCAACTTCAAAATGCTTTCTCGCGTTGCATTCTTCAGCTCAAAACTCAGAATGGCGCCATAAATCCCCGGCTGGAAATACTTTTGAATTTGAGCGGCGTCAGGATGCGCCGGGTCCGAACAGTAGTAGACCTTATCCACTGCCGGATGCCCGCACAGCCACTTCGCCAGCCCTTCCGCATTGCGACACTGCCGTTCGAAACGTAGCGCCAACGTCTTGATCCCGCGCATCGTCAGATAACTCTCAAACGGTCCAAGAACCGGCCCAACCAACCGCGAAATCATACGAACCTGCTTGTGATGGGCCTCGTCGCCGACCACCACTCCGCCCAACACGTCACCGTGACCGGCCAGGTACTTCGTCAGGCTATGCACCACCATGTGGGCGCCCCATTCCAGCGGCCGCATCAGCATCGGCGATCCGAAGGTGTTATCCACGATGAGAGCCGCCCCCGCCTCACGAGTGAGCTCTGCGATTTTTGCGATGTCTCCCACCCGCAGCAAGGGATTCGAAATGCTCTCGATGAATACACACCCCGGGCGCTTCTTCTCGATCACCTGCTCGAGTTTCGCCAAATCGCAGATGTCGGCGTAAGTCACATCCACCCCGCCCGGCGCAAGCACCTGGTCCAGGAACCCCACCGTCGCCCCATAGATCGAGTGCGATGCCACCACGTTCTGCGGCCGATCGAGCAGCGCCGCCTGGAAGGCAATTTGCACCGCCGCCATCCCTGAGGCTGTGGCCAGCGACCCAGCCCCGCTTTCGAGTTCCGTGATCAGCTCCTCCAGCGCCACATTTGTCGGACTGGCATACCGGGCGTAGCAGAATCCCTCTTCTTCATGTCCTAGGACTCGATCAAGAATGTCGGCCGACTCGTAAAAGTACGTAGAGCTAAGGTGGATCGGGGTTGTCGACGGAACCGGCTGTCCGGCCTGCCGCTTTCGGTCACCGGCGTGAACCACTTGCGATTCAAACTTCATTTCCGTTTCCAGCGCACTCCCTCTTTGGTGTCCTCCAGAATAACTCCTTTGTTTTGCAACGATATACGGATCTCGTCCGCCAGCCCAAACTGCTTTGCTTTCTTCGCTTGAGTTCGTTTGGCAATTTCGGCTTCGATTTCCGCGTCCGTCACCGCATTCGCCGCCACTGGGTCGCTCGGCTTTAGAACGTCAAAGATTCCGTCGAACACTTCCAGCACCCGGGCGGCATCCCAGCGGTTTTCTTCCTGCAGCTCTCCCTTGTCGAGTGCAGTATTAATCTCGCGCACGTACTCGAAGATCGCGGCGAGCGCTTCCGCCGTATTCAGATCGTCATCGAGCGCATCCTCAAATTCCCGGATCGCCGCCGCCGAGCGTTCGCTCAGCGCATCGTTTCTGCCTGCCGGCAATTTGGCCGTACTGACGCGTAATTCGAAGTCGCGCAACCGTTCAATGGTTTTGGCCGCCGCGTGCAGACCTTCAAACGTGAAGTTCAGCTTCTTCCGGTATGGCACCGAAGCCAGCAGATAGCGGATCGCCTCCGGCTGGTAGCCCTTATCGAGCAAATCGCGCAAAGTATAAAAGTTGCCGAGCGATTTCGACATCTTTTGCGATTCGATCTGCAGGTGTTCGGAATGCAGCCAAAATCGGGCAAACGCTTTCCCGGTAATCGCCTCCGACTGCGCGATTTCGTTTTCGTGATGTGGAAAAACCAGGTCGATGCCTCCCGCGTGAATGTCCAGCGTCTGTCCCAGATATTCCATAGCCATCGCCGAGCACTCGATGTGCCAGCCTGGCCGTCCCTCGCCAAACGGCGTTTCCCAATACGGCTCGTCATTTTTCCGTGCTTTCCAGAGAACGAAATCGCGTGCGTCGGCCTTGTCGTATTCGTCCAGATCGACCCGCGTGCCGCTGCGCATCCCGCTGAAATCGTTGTGTGAGAGTTTGCCGTATTCGGGAAACGTCGCGATCCGGAAGTAAGTAGAGCCGTCGTTCGTATAGGTCGACCCCTTCGCTGCCAGTTCCTCGATTGCTTTTACCATTGGGCCGATGTGCTTCGTGGCGGGCGCTACGTGTTCGGGCTGCTGCAACCGCAGGGCGGCCGCATCTTCAAAAAAAGCTTTCGTATAAACAGCAGTGTAGTCTTCAATCGACTTCCTGTCGCGCGCCGCACCCGCGATGATCTTGTCGTCTACGTCCGTAACGTTCATGACGTGATTGAGCACGAAGCCACGGGATTTCAGCCATCGGCGAAGCACGTCCTGAAAAGTAAAGGTCCGGAAATTACCGATGTGGACGAAGTTATAAACCGTCGGGCCGCACGTGTACATGCGGACCAAATTGTCTTCTTGCGGACGAAATATTTCGACCTCTTGGGTAAGAGTGTTGTAAAAGCGCAGCGCCATCGAGCAGGAATAAGCCTCAATCGTAACAGGCGCAATGATTTATTCTTCATCGGCAACAATAGGAAATTGACCTCCGCGCTCCGCTTCGAAATTCAAGCTACCTGCCCTGAAACGGGGGCCCGCGCAGGCCTGCTCCACACTGCGCACGGCACGATCGAAACGCCGGTTTTCATGCCGGTCGGCACGCAAGCCACGGTCAAGGCGCTCACGCCGCGCGATCTGCTCGAAGATCTCGACGTCAAAATCATACTCAGCAACACGTATCATCTTTTTTTACGACCTGGTCATGAGCCTATCCGCCGCTGGGGCGGTCTGCATCGCTTCATGGCATGGCCTCGGGCGATCCTCACCGACTCGGGCGGGTTCCAGGTTTTCAGCCTGGAAACGCTACGGAAAGTTTCTGACGAAGGTGTGCTGTTCCAATCCCACCTGAATGGCGACACGCATTTCTTTTCGCCGGAGAGTACGGTCGACGTGCAGCTCGCGCTGGGCAGCGACATCTTGATGATGCTCGATGAATGTCTGGCCTACCCGGCATCTTACGATCTGGCGCTTGCGTCCATGCGACGTACGATCCACTGGGCGCGAGCCGGGTACCGTCACTATTTACAGCGGGAAACCGGCCTCGATTGCGCTTTATTCCCGATCGTACAGGGCTCCATGTTCCCCGATCTGCGATCCGCCTGCGCCTCCGCGTTATTGGAACTGGACGCTCCCGGATACGCCATTGGTGGATTGTCGGTGGGGGAGCCGCGCGATTTGAGTTTAGAGATGGTGGAGATTACCGCTCCGCTCCTACCCCCGAACCGCCCCCGCTACGTCATGGGCGTCGGGATGCCGAACGAACTACCCGAGTACGTGGCGCGCGGTATCGACATGATGGATTGTGTCTTGCCGACCCGCAACGCGCGGAACGGTTATCTATTTACCTCAGAAGGGAAAGTGGTGATCAAACAGAATCGCTACGCATCGGATGAGAGCCCGCTCGATCCGAGGTGCGCCTGCTACACCTGCCGGACCTTCACCCGGGCCTACCTGCGTCATCTGTTTCAGGCCGGCGAGATCCTGTTTTCGACACTTGCCACGCTACACAACGTTCGTTATTACCTTGACATTATGCGCCGGATGCGGGAGTCTATTTTACTTGGGAATTTCCCCGCTTATCTAGCGATAAGCCGCGGCAATTCCGCGCGCGAACAGGCCGACTAAGGTCCCGCACCCTCGCGTGCGGCGAAACGTGAAACGATAAATCAAGAACTATGTTGTTATTCCTTCTCCTGCAGGCTGCGGCGGCACCCTCCAGCCCCGCGTCGTTCCTCAGCGGTGTGCTGCCGATCGTCTTGATGATCGCGATTTTCTATTTTCTGGTGTTTATGCCGATGCGGCGCCAGCAGAAGAATCAAAAGGAGATGATCAAGGCGCTCGAGAGTGGTCAGACGGTGCAGACCTCAGGCGGCATCATCGGAACAATTGTGGCAGTTAACGATGATACGCTTATATTGCGAATTAAGCCGGACAACCTAAAGTTGCAAGTTGCCCGGAGCGCTGTGACCAGCTTGATTAACGCCGATGAAGCCGCCAAGAAGTAGGGCGGCTGCTGAAGCGGTTCCGTTGTAGGTCTCCCATGAATCGCCATTTACGACTAAAGTTTTTTTTTATCGTTGCCGTGGTTTTGATTTGCCTATACGGCATCATCGGTTTGCCGACCAGTAAGGCGGAGTTAATTGCCAATTGGCATCACAACATCCATCTCGGTCTGGACCTGCGCGGCGGTACTTACCTGGTGGTGCAGGTGCAGCAGCAGGATGTCTTCAACGCCCAGGCCGCGCAAGATGCCGACCGCCTCAAGACCGCCGCCGCGCAAGCTGGTGTGCAATTCGCCAATGTGGACGTGGACGAAGCCAAGGATTTGAAGACCGCTACCAAGGCGGCCATCGACATTAAGGGAGTGCCTTCCACCCAGGCCGGCACGTTACGCAGCGTAATCAATGATAAGTTCTCGCAGTGGCTGATGACGCCAGTCACTTCAACCGATTACCGGCTCACCATGAAACCTTCCGAAGCTCTGGCGCTGTGGGGCAGGGTGATGGCGCAGACCAAGAATACGCTCGACAAGAAGATCAACGCGCTCGGTCTCAGCGAGGCCACCGTCCAGCAGCGGCGCTCGGATCAGGACGCGGAACTGCTGGTGCAATTACCGGGCGTGGACGATACGGGACGTATAAGGGAGATTCTGCAAACGGCCGCGCAGCTCGAACTGTATCCGGTAAAGGGCGGCCCTTACGCGAGCCGGCAAGAAGCGCTCGCGCAGAACAATGGTGTGCTGCCGCTCGGGACAAAACTGATCGGCAACGGCCCGATCGAAGGAAATGGGCACGGCGGTGTGTACCTCGTCACGCGGGCCGCCCTCGTGCGCGGCCCCGACATTCGCGATGCACGCGCCGAACAGGGGCAAACGTCGGGCGGCTGGCAGACTGCCTTTGTCCTCAGCCAGGATTCCTCCAAACGCTTTTCAACTTACACCGGCGCCAACATCGGCGGGCGGCTGGCGATTGTGCTTGATGGAAAGGTAATCAGCGCGCCGAGAATCGATGGCCAGATTAGTGACAATGGCGTCATCTCGGGAATCGGCGATCAGCAGGAAGCGAGCGACCTCGCTTTGAACCTGAAGGCAGGGTCGCTGCCGGCGCACGTGCGCTACGAGCAGGAAAACACGGTCGGTCCTTCGCTGGGAGTGGATTCCATTCACAATGGATTCGCCGCGGGCATCGCGGGCGTGCTAGCGGTTATCATCGCCATGCTCATTTACTACAAACGAAGCGGCATCAACGCTACTCTGGCGCTTGTCTTGAACGCCGTCATTCTGATTGCCTGCCTGAGTTATTTTGGCGCTGTATTGACGCTCCCCGGAATTGCCGGCATTGTACTAACAATCGGTATGGCGGTTGACAGCAATGTGCTTATTTTTGAGCGCATTCGCGAAGAGTTGCGGGCTGGGAAAGCGGTGATTCCAGCGGTTGATGCCGGTTTCTCAAAAGCCTTCCTGACAATCATCGATACTCACATTACGACGGTGGTGTCCTGCGCCATTCTGTTTTTGTTCGGATCGGGACCGGTGAAGGGATTTGCCGTCACCCTGGTAATCGGCTTGATTGCCAACCTGTTTACCGCCGTTTTTGTCTCGCGCGTGATTTTCGATTGGGAACTCTCCGGACCCAGGCCGGCGGAGGCCCTAAGCATCTGACGGGGAACTGCATGCCGGGCGCAAATTTTCTGTTAAAGTTCAGCGACTGGTTGGGAACCTTTATAACAAACCGGTGTCTATCTCCTATAGATGCCTGCCTTTAGAGCTCGATGGAAATCTTCAAGCAAACGAATTACGACTTTCTCGGCAGGAAATGGCCGTTCATCATCCTGTCGCTCGTGCTCACGGCTGCGGGCATCGGCAGTTTGTGGGTGAAAGGTGGTCCGAAGTACGGGATCGATTTTACAGGTGGCGCTTTGATGGATGTAAATTTCATCCACCGTCCTTCTGCGGAAGCGATCCGGGCTGCCTTGCGGCAAAAAATTCCTGGTGATATTGAAGTGCAGGAAATTAACAACGGACCCCAATCGCAGGAAATACTGATTTCGACGGGCGCCCGTGATGAGCAAGCGCTCGAAGCGGTCCACGGCAATATGCTTTCGGTGTTGAACGAGAAGTTCAATCCGGGGATAGACGGGAAACTGGATCTGAACACGGCCGGGCAGAAGGCCATCGCGGATCGCTTGCGAGATCCACTGACAGCGGCGGGGGTTACGCTGAGCGACGACCAGCTGAATGCGCTGGTGAACTCAATTACGGGCTATCGGGACGCCCATTCCGGTCTGATTCGCAGCCTGGATGATCTTGCGGGTGTTTCCGGTGTCACGCCGCAAGTCTTGAATGTGCTAAAGGCGCAGACCGTCGCCGGAAGCTTTAATGTGCGTGGTTTCGAGTTTGTCGGACCCAAAATCGGCGCCGATCTTCGACAGCAGGCAATCAATGTCGTCCTCATCGCGTTAGGGGCCATGCTGGTCTATATCGCGTTTCGCTTCGAATGGATTTATGGAGTGGCGGCGGTGATTGCCGTATTTCATGACACGATTATCACGATAGGGTTGTTTTCGCTATTTAACAAGCAGATCGACCTGACCGTAATTGCGGCTCTTTTGACCCTGGTCGGCTATTCCATGAACGACACCATTGTGACGTTCGATCGTATTCGCGAGAATTTGCGCTTGCAGATACGCGGCAGCTTCAAGGACATCGTGAATCTTAGCATCAACCAGACGCTAAGCCGGACCATCCTCACTTCGGGCTTAACGTTCTTAACGGCGCTGTCTTTGTTTTTGTTTGGCGGCCAGGTACTAAATGGATTTTCGTTTGCCCTGGTTGTAGGTATCATCGTGGGAACGTATTCCTCGATCTTTATCGCCAGCCCGATCCTGATTGGCTGGCGGGATCTGATGGAAGGGCGGAGAAGAAGGGCGAGGCCGTCACCATCCGCAAGCCGTCCTCAGGCGGCGGCGACCAAGCCGGTCAAGAATGTGAAAGCGGTACGAACTGCTAAGTAGCTGGAGAGAAGTGGACTCGAGCCGTTGCGCGCTCGGGACAAGGGGGCAAGATGTTTGATCAAACATTTGTAGACGGCGTCACAAAAACTAAGAAGCCGTACACGATTTTTTTGTCGCTGCTGTTTCAGTTGGGTCTTATCGGGGTGGCTATTCTGATTCCGTTGATATACACGCAGACGCTGCCGAACGCACAGCTGAGAAGTATGTTGACGGCGCCGCCACCACCGCCGCCGCCCCCTCCACCGCCGCCTCCGGCCGCACCGAAGGTACAGCCGAAGCCGGTGATCAAGCAGTTTGTTGCCAACCAGTTGATTGCGCCGAAAGTGGTACCGAAGCAGATTAACAAGATCGAAGAAGCGGCACCGCCGCCCGATGCAGGTGTGGGCGTTGTAGGCGGCACCGGTGACGCAGGGGGAGTTGCTGGCGGAGTGCTAGGCGGTGTGATGGGCGGAACCGCGGGCGCGCCGCCGCCACCCCCGCCTCCGAAGAAACCTAGTGGCCCGGTCCGCATCGGCGGACAGGTGGCGGCAGCCAATTTGATCAAGCAAGTGCAGCCGGTCTATCCGCCATTAGCGAAGTCGGCCCGGGTGCAAGGCTCGGTGGAATTTACGGCCGTTATCAGCAAGCAAGGAAACATCGAAAATCTGCAGCTAGTGCGCGGCCATCCGTTGCTGGTGAATGCTGCCAAGCAGGCAGTGTTGCAGTGGAAGTACAAGCCGACGATGTTGAACGGCGAGGCGGTCACAGTAGTCACGGATATTACGGTGAACTTTACGTTGAGCCAGTAGGTTAGAGACAAGTATTGATTTCGACTCAGTTACCAATTCAACTTAGGAGATAAAAATGTTATTGCAGCTTCACGTGTGGGCCTTCTGGCTCCTACAAGAGCAAGAAGGTATCAACTTCGATCCGCGGTCAGTCTGGGGCAACATGGGCGTCCTGGCCAAATGCGTGGTGGGAGTTCTTTTCATCATGTCGGCTTGGTCGATCGGTGTCATGATTGACCGCCTGATCGCCTATAACGCAGCTAGAAAGCAATCCCGTGCGTTCGCCCCAGCTGTCGCGGGAGCGTTGCGCGAAGGCAAATTGGACGAGGCGATTAAGATCGCGGACCGTTTCAATAAAAGCCACCTTGCGAAGGTAGTCGTGGCCGGCTTGCAGGAATTCAAGGCTCATCAGGTGAATACGGATATCCCTGGTGAAGAAATCGAAGCCTCGCGTCGGGCGCTCGAGCGCGCCGAAGCTATTGTGCATGCCGAATTGAAGCGCGGCGTTAGCAGTCTGGCAACCATTGGATCCACAGCGCCGTTCGTCGGACTGTTTGGCACCGTGGTCGGCATTATGAACGCGTTTAAGTCCATCTCAAGCTCCAAATCAACCGGGTTAGGAGCGGTAGCCGGCGGTATTTCGGAAGCCTTGATTACGACGGCAGTCGGACTGTTCGTCGCTATCCCTGCCGTCTGGATGTTCAACTACTTCACAAACCGTATTGAAGCGTTCGACGTGGAAATGGGGAACTCCAGTTCCGAATTGATCGACTACTTCCTGAAGCGCTCGCAGCGCACTGTCACGAAATAGTTGAAGAGCATATAAGCGGCCGGCTGAATCTGTCATTGCAATAGCGTCGTTGAATTGGGTAGAAGGGGAGTTCCAGTAACTCCCCCTCACTGAGCGTTCTTCGATTGACAGGTCGGGCAGGCAAGGAACTTAGAACCAGGAGTAGCGAATGAAATTACCGAAGGCTCCCCCAGTCGTCTCCGACATTAACGTGACGCCTATGGTGGATGTCATGCTTGTGTTACTGATTATCTTCATGGTCATTACGCCTATGTTGACCAAGGGCCAACAGGTAACCATGGTGAAGACACATAACGACGTCAAAATGGTTGAAGCCGACAAAGAAGACGCGATCTTGATCGCTATTACACGCGATGGCAGGGTTTTCCTAAGTCCGGGCAACAAGCTGGTTCATCCGGAAGATTTGGGCGGCCAAGTGAAAGACCTGCAAACCAATCGATCCGACAAAACGGTCTACATCCGCGCAGATGCTCGCGCCCGTTTTTCGAGCTTCACTGACGTGGTGGACAATTTGCGAACCGCGGGCGTGGATCAGCTAGGTCTGCTTACCGAAGAAATAAGAGATAAGAACAGAACTACACCCGGCCTCTAGCGCGGGCCGCAAGGAGAATTCTATATGGCAATGGCAGTTGGCGGCTCAGGCGGAGCCAAAGCAGATATCAACGTTACGCCACTTATCGACGTGCTCCTGGTGCTGCTGATCATCTTCATGGTGATCACGCCACTCACTCAGCATGGTCTGGACACACTGGTTCCGCAGCCTCCCCCGCCTAACCAGCCGCCCCAGGATCCGAACCAGGACCCAACCGTCGTGGTGGAGATCAAGAAAGATGCCAGCATCGACATCAACGGTCAACCGGTCTCGCAGGCGGATCTGCAGACTAAGCTGGAAGACATCTTCAAGACTCGAGCGACAAAAATACTGTTCGTAAAAGGTGATCCCGACGTCGATTATCGCTACGTCGCGCAGGCGATCGACGCGGCTAAAGGTGCTGGACTTGACAAGGTGGGCATCATGACTCCGAAAGTGGAGGCAGGGCAGTAGCTGCTCGTGGTTGCGAAGAACATGCAATTTACATCTAAGTCCACGTGGTTGCCCATTATCTTGTGTTCCGGTTTGGTCTTCTTGACCGGCTGCGCTCACCTCGAATCAAATGATCAGATGAACCAGGGTGTGCTGGCGTTTAGAAATAACCATTACCCGGATGCGGTGCGTCACTTTAAAGAGGCTGTGCGCCTGGATCCGTCTAACGAAAATGCGCAGGCCTATTTAGCAACATCGTACTTCATTCAATGGGTCCCTGGCGCCGATTCACCTGACAATAAAAAGAACTACGAGGCGGCAAAGCAGGAATTCGATAAAATCCTGAAGAAGAATCCGACGAACACTCAGGCCTTGGCATCCATGGCCAATATGGCGTACAACTCGGCAACTGCGGCCACCGCCAGCCCTGAGCAGCGCAAGGCGGCCTTTACAGAAGCTCGCAAGTGGAACCAGCGCCGTATCGAAGTTAATCCCAAGGATGGAGAAGCGTATTACTACCTAGGAGTCATTAACTACTACGACGCGCTGCCCGAGCTGCAGGCCGCCCGCATCCAGGAGAGCCACGCGACGCGCCCACAGGATAAGCTTTCGCCAAACGACCCCGGTCCTTTGAAGGACAAGAAAGTAAAAGCGGACTTAGCCGAAAAGTATTCCAAGTCGATTGACGATGGCCTGGACAACTTAAAGAAGGCACTCGCGATCGATAAAGAAAACGAAGACGCGATGGAGTACGTCAACCTGTTACTCCGCGAAAAGGCTTTGCTTGCCGACTCGCCTGACGAGGCGAAATCTCTCACCGCCCAAGCCGACGACTGGATGCAGAAAGGTTTGAACATGAAGCGTATCAAAGCTTCCAGACCACAAAAGAGCACGGAAGCTAGTTAGAACCTATCTTCAAGAACAGATTTTCCACATTTGCGGTAGGGTTGGCCGCAGCAGCAGTCAACCCTATTTGTGCACACAATCCGAAACGTTGTAACTATTTAGGATCAGTTCAAAAAATAAGTGCGGTATAAAGTGTCGCGCTGCTTCGGTACAAAGCCGGCGTCGCGGATCAATCGCCGGAGTTGCTCTTCGGTCGCCCGGTGGTGCGTGCCTGCAGCGGACACTACGTTTTCTTCGATCATGATGCTGCCAACGTCATTTCCACCAAACCGCAAACCCAACTGACAGACCTTCAGTCCGGGCGTCACCCATGAGGCTTGGACATTACGAACGTTTTCGAGATAGACACGCGACAGGGCCAACATCTTGAGGTACTCGACGGCGGTTGCCTCTTCTTTCACGAACCGGCCGAGTGAAGTATATTCGCGCTGAAAGAACCAGGGAATAAACGCGGTAAAGCCGCCGGTATCTTCCTGAATCTGCCGCACTATTTCCAGATGATTCACACGCTGCTCAATGCTCTCACCCGTGCCGAACATCATTGTGGCAGTGGTCCGCATGCCGAGCGCGTGGGCCGTGCGGTGGACATCGATCCATTCTTGCGTGCCGCACTTCAACCGGCTGATCCGGTGGCGGACATCGTCATCCAGGATCTCGGCGCCGCCCCCAGGTATGGAGTCAAGCCCGGCTTCCTGCAAGCGGGCAATCGTGTCGTGCAGCGACAAACCGCTGACTTCGGCGATATTGACGATTTCGGGAGCAGAGAAGCAGTGGCACCAGATGTCGAAGCGCGCTTTGATGCTTCGCAACAGATGTTCGTACCATTCGATCTTCAGATCGGGATGCAGCCCACCTTGCATGAGGATGCCAGTGCCGCCCAAATCTACCGTCTCCTGAATTTTCTCAAGGATGACGTCGATCGGCAGTATGTAGCCCTCTTTGTGCCCCATCGGCCGATAGAAGGCGCAGAAGCTGCAGTATTCGGTACAGAAGTTGGTGTAGTTGATGTTGCGGTCGATGATGTAGCTGACAACACCTTCGGGGTGGAGTTTTCTTCGCACTGCGTCGGCTTCCATCCCGAGACTGACCAAATCGTCATTCTTGAAAAAATCCAGTGCTTGCTGCCGGGTCATCATTCTTACACACCTCCTCCCGCGAACACGGGTTTGGCAAGATCCGCTAATTCAAAAAAAGCTTGCAGGCCACGCTCTTCGTCCCGCCCAATCTCAAAGCGAATATGTTGCGTCAGGTAACGTGCAGCCAAGTCTTTGGTAATCGACCGCAAAGCATGTTGCTGTTCAACGATCTCGGGGATGCGAGCCTTACCGAATTCATAAGACTTCCGGAAGAGCAACTCTAGAGGATCGACTGGAATGCCGGGTTTACCGGACCAGGCCGCGAAGACAAACGGCAGCCGAGTGAGATGGTGCCACTCGTCACCAAGATCAAGGCAAGCGAACCCTTCGCGCTCGGGATCGAGGCACAACGCCGGATCGCCGATCACCAATGCGGCATCGGCTAAGGTAAGCATGTCGCCCAATACAGGCCGAGCCTGCGTAATCCGCGGCTGCACGCCGAACCGCTCACGCAGAATCACCCGGGCAAGTTGGACAGAAGTCCTCGAACTCAGGTCAGCTGCCAGATGGCGAATCTCGGGCCAGGGCACTTTTGAGAAGAGAAGAATGCTGCGCACGGCGCCGAGACAGGAGATGCCCACGCCCGGTACAATCTCAAGGCCCTGTCGCGCGATCTCGGCGACCGGGACAAGTCCGACCTGAGCGCCGCCATTCTCTACATCTCGCGCGCATTCAGACGGGATAGAAAACGACAAATCGACCTCGGCTGCCTGCGGACCATGCTGCATTCCCCAGACCAGCGGAACCGTGTTGAGATAACTCACGGCCCGGACGGTGAACTTCGATCGCTGTGGGCTCAAACTCCAGTCTAGCGGAGGGAAAGTGATCCGCTAAACACCGCGCCGGTCACCCCACAGATCCACGTGCAAACGAGGGCTGAAACGAAAGCCTGTCTCTTTGCACACCTCAGCCAACCAGAGAGCGCGTTCGTGGAGGACGTCACTACGTATCCCTTCGGGCATCAGAATCACGTCAGACGGGCGCACAGCGCATTCCGAGCACAGCGCCTGGATCTCCGTCAGATCTTCCGGTGCGGCGACGACGAATTTGAATTGGAATGGATACTCAGTAGTCAGACGGCGCAGAATCGCTGGTTGCAACCGCATGCGATCGTGTTGCGCGGCCCAGCGGCCGCCCTCCCGCTCTCTCGGGATGGAGTTGGTGAGCTTCGGGCTAATACTCATCAGATCGCATGCGACCGGCGCATAAACCGTCCCGGCCGTCTCGATTGTGATGTGCAAGCCGGCTGCACGGAGCCGTTCACTCAAAGCGACAATCTGCGGAGCAATCATCGGCTCGCCGCCCGTGACCACGACATGTGAAGCCCCGTAGCCCACCACTCTCTGCAAAAGGGTCTCGACCGCAAGTTCTTCGCCTTCCGGACTCCATGAGGTGTACGGTGTATCGCACCACACGCAGCGAAGATTGCAGCCCGACGTCCGTATGAAAACCGACGGAATGCCCACCAGCGAACCTTCGCCCTGGATGGAGTAGAAAATCTCGCTGATTTTCACTGCGGGGCCGCTGATCTAAGCAAAGGATCGCTCACGCCAGCCTCTTCAAATCCCCTCTGGCGGAGAACGCAGGCGTCACAAGCTTCGCAAGGCCGGCCGCCCGGACTAGGATCATAACAACTGTGGGTCATGCCCAGATCCACACCCAGTGAAACCGCCTTGCGCACGATATCAGCCTTCGTCATCTGAAGGAGCGGAGTTTCGATCTGCAGCGTGCTGTGGCCCTCGACGCCCATCTTAGTGGCAAGGTTCGCCATGCGCTCAAATGCGGCAATGAACTCCGGTCGGCAGTCCGGGTAGCCCGAATAATCGATGGCATTCACGCCTATAAAGATATGCGAAGCGGAGCGAACTTCCGCGTAGGCAAGCGCGTAGGAGAGAAAGATGGTGTTTCGTGCGGGTACGTAGGTCACCGGAATCGAGCCGCTCATGGTTTGGCTATCGCGCCCTTTGGGGACGGGAAGGGAATCGGTGAGGGCCGATCCACCAAAGACGCGCAAGTCGATCTTGGCCGTCTGGTGCTCGGCAACTTGCATGCAACTGGCAATCCGCGCAGCCGCTTCGAGCTCGATGCGGTGCCGCTGGCCGTAATCGAACGACAGGCAGTAACAGGCGAAACCTGCCTGCTGGGCGATGGCAAGGCAGGTGGTGGAGTCAAGACCGCCACTGAGAAGGCAGATGGCGCGCGGTTTGGCTAAGTCGCTCAAGCTTCAGTATAAAAGTTAGCGCTCTCCGTCCTGTTCCCGGGCAATCGCTTCAAGCTCTCCCTGGCTCAGGCGAATCCTCAAGAGTTCGCCCGCCGCTACGCTGGTCGCCTGGCGCACGATCGCGCCGTCCTGGCGGTGAACGACCGCGTAACCACGTTCCAAAATGGCGAGTGGGCTAAGTTGGCGCAGATGCAAAGTGAGCGAGCTATACCGATGACGATGGGTTTGCAGATGCTTTTGTAGTTCCTGCATCAGCTGGCGGGTGGCAAGGTCAATACGATGGCGGATACGACTCAGACGAAGTTGCAGATTCGCAGAATCCAGCCGTTTTTGCAGATCTGCCAAACGGGTGCGCCGCTGATCGAAGAAGGATCTGCGGTGCCGGTCTAACTTCTCATCAGAGTCGTCAAGCCGCTGGGCTAGGCCAGCTAGTTGCCGGTGGATCAGCCGGGCAGCTCGCTCGATGCCGCGCGCGTGCAGATCGCGCGAGCTGACAAGCAGACAATATCGAACCCCCTGTAGCGCCTTGTTCCGGAGGACGGCGACTTGTTCGAGCAGGCTCTCGCTCGTGCAGATAGCGAGCTCAGCCGCGGCGGAAGGAGTGGGGGCGCGTAAATCAGCAACAAAATCGCTGATGGTGAAGTCGGTCTCGTGCCCGATGGCTGAAATTACCGGCGTTCGAGAAGCGGCTATCGCCCGCGCAACAGCTTCTTCATTGAATGTCCACAGATCTTCAAGGGAACCGCCTCCGCGTGCGAGAATCACCAGGTCGGCCCAGTGCTCGCTGAAATAACGCAGACCGGCACAAACCTGTTCGACTGAACCTTCTCCTTGCACCAGGACAGGGAAGATCCGCACGTGGAGGCCTCGGAAACGCCGGTCGAAGATGTGCAAGATGTCGCGAATCACGGCGCCGGAGGGAGACGTGATAACACCGATTCGCCGGGGCAACTTCGGGAGCGCCTGTTTGCGCGCCGCATCGAACAGGCCCTCAGCAGCCAGTTTCTGTTTGAGCTGTTCGAAAGCCATCTGAAGGGCGCCGGCTCCCTGCGGCTCGAGAGCTTCGACGATCAGCTGATATTCGCCGCGGGCGGTGTAAACTTCTAGATTTCCCCGGGCGATGACGGCCAAGCCATCCTGCGGCTTGAATCTGGCATAACGCGCGGCTCCCTTGAATAGCGCGCATTTGATCTGACTTTGCTTGTCCTTCAGGGAAAAATAATAATGACCGCTGGAGGCAGCGCGACACCCCGAAATCTCGCCGGAAACCGAAATGCTCCGGAAATCCGCTTCAAAGACTTTTTGAACTGCATCGTTAAGCTCTGTGACACCGAATACGCGTCGCTGCGCCGCAGCTGAGAAGGGCAGCTGCACTTGCTCGCCTTTGATTGTGGCCGGCATCTCTAACCAGTCTTAAACAACCGAGCGCTTGGAGGAAACCAGCCAAGTGCGATATTCTGGCGAAATCGTTAAGCCTATTACTCGGGCGCATCAAAACGAATACACATTAGAGACCGGAGGAGCGATGACGGGAAAAGAAGCGTTGGCATTCGCCAAAAAGAACGATGTGCGACAGATTGATCTTCGTTTTACCGATTTGCCGGGTCTGAGCCAACACATCTCGTACCCGATCAACATGCTTGAAGAGAGCTCCTTTGAGGACGGGTTCGGTATTGATGGATCGAGCATTCGCGGATGGGCCGCCATCAACGAGAGCGACATGCTCATCATCCCCGATGCATCCACTGCGTTCCTCGATCCGTTTGCCGAGACGCGGACCCTGGTGATGTTGAGCGATATCCTCGATCCCATCACGCGCCAGCACTATGACCGTGATCCGCGATGGATCGCCAAAAAGGCCGAATTTCATCTGAAAAATAGCGGCATCGCCGACATCGCTTACTTTGGCGCCGAAGCCGAGTTTTTCATCTTCGACAACATCCGTTTTGACCAGAACCAGCACAGTGGGTTTTACTTTATTGACGCCGAGGAGGGACGTTGGAACTCCGGCCGTGAGGACAACAATCTTGGGTACCGTCCTCGTTACAAAGAGGGGTATTTCCCGGTCCCGCCGACGGACCACTACCAGGACTTACGTAGCGAGATGGTTACAACGATGCTGGAATGCGGTCTCAGCGTCGAATGCCATCATCACGAGGTGGCGAGCGGGGGGCAGTGCGAGATCGACCAGCGCTTCGACACCCTCGTGAAATCCGCCGACAACATGATGCTCTACAAGTATATTGTCCGCAATGTGGCGTATCAGTACGGGAAAACCGTGACGTTCATGCCGAAACCCTTGTTTGGAGACAACGGCAATGGAATGCATACGCACCAAAGCTTGTGGGGCGGCGAGACTCCGCTGTTTGCGGGGGACGACTATGCCGGGTTGAGCCAGACGGCTCTTTGGTACATTGGCGGACTGCTGCGGCATGCGCGGGCCCTCTCCGCGATTATTGCACCGACCACGAATAGCTACAAGCGCCTGGTGCCTGGTTACGAAGCGCCGGTAAACCTGGCGTATTCGAGAAGGAATCGTTCGGCAGCAGTCCGAATTCCGATGTATTCCAACAATCCGAAGACCAAGCGGGTTGAATTCCGGCCGCCGGACCCGGCTTCTAATCCATATCTCGCTTTTGCCGCGATGATGATGGCCGGTTTGGATGGAATACTTAATAAGATCGATCCCGGCGAGCCCCTGGATAAGGATATCTATGATCTGTCGCCGGAAGAAATGAAGAAAGTACCTTCCATGCCCGCATCGTTGGACGAAGCCCTGACGTGTTTGGAGGACGATCACGACTTTTTGACCAAGGGTGACGTGTTTTCGGAAGAGCTGATCGAAACCTTTATTTCCTACAAAAGAAGGGCAGAGGCCGAGGCTGTGCGCCTTAGACCGCACCCCTACGAGTTCGCCTTGTATTACGATATTTAAGTAGTATTACAGATAGCGGGCAACAATCGCCTTTCGAAACGATTGAGTGAGGCGATTATGGCGTTGGCCGATAGCTGCCCAGTAGCTTGACCATTTGGGTGCATTCCCGCAAGTTGCTTACTGCATTTTGGGTTGTTTTCTCGTTGAGATTTCCGAGAAAATCCACATAGAACAAATACTCCCAGGGCTTGCCGCGGAGCGGCCTGGACTCGATTTTCGTGAGGCTGAGATCCCTTAGCGCGAAGCAGGCCAAGGCGCGAAACAAAGCGCCGGGGGTATTGGTGGTCGAAAACACCAGCGAGGTCTTTTGCTCACCGGTTGCACTGGGGGGAGTGAACGGCTGTTTCGTCAACAGAAAAAATCGCGTGAAGTTCTGGCGAAGATCCTCAATGTTTCGTTTCAAAATGGTACCCCCATACGTCCGCGCCGCAGTCTCCGATGCGATAGCGGCTGCGTCAGGCCGGTGTTGCTCGCGCAGGGACTTTACGCTCCCGGCCGTATCGTAATGGGGCACCGGAACCAGCTGTTTGTACCGCTCAAAGAAGTGTTTGCATTGATTGAGGGCTACCGGATGCGATAGTACCTGTCGCACGCTGCGAAATGACACGCCGGGCATGGCAATTAGTTGATGCGATATTCGAACACTTGTCTCCCCGGAGATGCTGAAATTGTAGTCGAGCAGATAGTCATAGTTCTCATGAACGCTTCCATGCAATGTATTTTCAATGGGAATCACCGCGCAATTGGCCTCCCCGCGTCCCAAGACGTCAAAAACTTTCTGGAAGGTTTTTTCCGGGAGCAGAGAGATTTTGGGGCCTAGAAGGTGTAACGCCGCAGCATGGCTGAAGGCGCCAAGTTCCCCTTGAAAGGCCACGGTATATTTGGATCTCGGCATAACGTGTCTGGTGAGCGGCGGCTTGAAGCGCCAGCTTCAGGCGGGATCGCCAGTTGACTGATCATAGCCTGTTCGCGTCCGGCGAAAGCGCGGTCCCTCCCCTGTTTCTGAAATGCTCGACTTGCCAGAATGCTAGTTTGTTCTGAAAACAGAACAGAACTCAGCTAAACTCGTTTAAAATACTAGTCACAGAGAACAGCCGGGCGCTGCCCAGAGAGGCTTGCATGGAGGATCCAGGCCGCCAGTTGCGGCGGGTGCGGGAAGCTTTGCAGTTGAAATATCGCGACGTAGAGGAGGCAAGCCAGGTAATTGCTCGCCTGCGGCAGAATCAGGAATTCTCGGTCGGTTTGAGCCGCTTAGCAGATATCGAAAATAAGGGTACTGTTCCCTCTCTTTATAGAATGTATTCGCTCTGCGCTATTTACGGATTGAAATTCGCCAACGTGCTGGAGTGGTACGGGATTCGTCTCAATAACCTGATGAATGATGCTGCCAATTTACCTATAAAGTACACCAGGCCGATCAACTTTGAACCGCCGACTGGGCCGCCGCTAGCTGAGTTCCCCATCGGGACAGGGCGCAATCCACTGGACCTGACGAAGACCTTGTTCCTCAACACACACCTTCGTCAGGACCGGAACCTGGCGTTTGCGGAAATGGGCTCCCCGGATACGAAGCAGCACCGCTACGCATTGGTGGGTACTGAAGACTGGTTCATGTATCCGCTCCTGCCGCCAGGTTCGTTCGTTCAGATCGATGAGACCAAGAAGCGGATTGTGCAGGAAGGTTTTTCTCAAGAGCATGAGCGACCGATCTATTTCATTGAACATCGGGAAGGCTATCGGTGCGGCTGGTGTTCGGAGAAAAACGGGCTCCTGATTGTGCAGCCCCATAGCAGCTCAGGGATGAACCTGGAGATTTATCGATATCCTGGGGAAGCGGATATCCTCGGCCAAGTGATCGGAGTAGCTAAACGGTTGGATCTGGCGAAGCGACGCCATACACGTTTTTGAGAAGTCCCAGAATGGCCTCGAAATCAGAAACATGTTTTTCCCGTTCAGGACCCTGGATGGATGCCGGAACGAGATTTTTGTAGGGAGTCAAACGAAGCCAGGCGTCGATCAGTTGCACACGATCAACTTGGCCGATTCCGCTAATATATAGATCGATGTCCGCCTTCTTGTCGCGAAGAGGATAGGTTATCCACTCTTTGAAAACCTGTTCATGAACCCTGCGGAGCGTGCGACTGGCATCCAGTTCTCCAGGTACGCCTCCAACGACTCCGAAGTAATCGTAACGCCCCGTGTCTGGGTTGCGTAAACCTGCTAGGTATACAAGCTTGCCGTAATGCGTCTCAATATGAGACAGATCACTCGCAAATGCAAGTTCGCTAGGGTCCCTCGTCGCGTCGACACTTTTTCCGCGCACCATTAAGCCGCTCCTTTAATCTGGCACAACTAGGCCGGGGTATTCAAGGTACTGTAGTACCATTAGAACTTTACGTTCCGATGTCGGAAAACATCGGAAAAGCCACCCGGGTTGGGTGGCAAGTTTGGCTAAGGTACGGTCGAGGAGAGTTTTCGTTCTTATCACGAATCTTTATCGACCTATGAAACAGCTTTTTCTTCCTTTTCTTTTGGCGGGTTTCGTCAGCGGCGCGTACGCGTCTAACTCCGTGACGGGGAGCTCCCTCGCAAAATCTTCTGCAATCATTATGCCAGCCACTGTGTGTTCGAACTGCGTTGTGCCGTCATTCGTAAGTACGCAATCATTCGACGCACCGATCCCCCGGCCGGGCAACAGCCATGTGCCTTTATTTGCAAACGTGCAATCGTTTGACGCGCCGATTCCGCGGCCGGGCAATAGCCATGTGCCTTTGTTCGCAGACGTGCAATCGTTTGACGCACCGATCCCGCGGCCGGGCAACAGCCATGTGCCTTTATTTTCAGTTCAATAAATATGCCCGTGCGGCTCCATCGTGGGCCATAATCAGTTACGCAACCAGTTGCTGGACACCAGATTTTTGCTTTACCATCCAGAGATACCGATGGAAAATTCATGAACTGGGCGCGGTTTGAGTTTGTACTAACTAATTTGTTGGGTATTGCGCTCATTGTCCGCTTGGTATCGCTGCGGCTGCATAAAGTTTATCGGGTTTTCTGTGCATTTCTGTTATTTCAGGTGCTCACCAATTCCCTTATATTAGTCGAGAAGTTTACTACTTTGGACAGGACGATCGACTATCGGCTAACTTGGCTGTGCATTGAAGTTGGGGTTTGGGCGTTATGGATTTGGATGGTTTACGCTCTCCTACAAGCCATTCTGGAAAACCTGCCTGGGATTCTGAAAGCCTCGAAGCGAACCCTGAATATAGTGTTTCCACTGGCGATTGGGATTGCTGCCATTACCGCAGCCCCTGAATATGTTGCTTCCGGCGCCAGCAAAATTGTGGCTCCCTTAGACTTCCTGGTAAATCTGGCGCTCATCCTGGAGCGGGCCGTAGCTACGGTTGCGTTGCTGACAATCCTGCTTATGTTAGTCTTCATTCTTTGGTTTCCGGTCCGAATGCCCCGAAATTTGGCGGTTTTCAGTATCGGGTTCATCGTTTATTTCTCGGCTCAGACTTCGCTGTTGTTGCTCCGAAGCTACTGGGCGCACGAGAATTTCGCCATGGTGGACAGCGGCGTAAACGTTATACTTTGCTCTTGTCTGATTTATTGGATAAGTTTCTTAAATAGAGCGGGCGAGGAGCGCCCCGTCGTTTTGGGCCATAGCTGGCGCTTACACAAGCAAACCAAGCTAATCGGAGATTTGGAAGCGCTCAATACCTCGCTGGCAAGAGCGGGAAGACGGTAAACAGCTTCTCTGTAGGCCTAATAAGTCTCGATTGGCGTTCGTTTTCCGGCAAACAAGAATTATTATCGCCAGAATGTCTATCCGCTACCCCAAAACTTGCAAATGGGGCTTGAACATTAAATGTCAATACGGTAGGGTATATGGTACGGAGAGGTTTGTGGCTTCCGCACTAGTACTTGCACCCCTATTACTGATGGGCCTGCTCATCGCTTTGGTCATGCCGGTGGCTGTGAAATTACTGAGAAGGGACGGCGCTGGGGAGATCACCCCAGAGTGGCTGGAAAACTTCTCGGTCTCCTCCTACTACCCCATGGAGCGTTTGCTCAACGATGAAGATTTTAAGTTTCTAAGTAGGCAGCCCGGTTTTGACCTCTCGCTTTATCGAAAGTTTCGCAGAGAGCGACTGCGGATCTTCAAGCAATATCTGAATAGATCAATAATTGATTTCAACCGGTTACACACGAGTGTTCGGGCCGCCTTGGCTTACTCGGATCTGGATTGCTCGGATATGTTGACCCGGCTGATTTGGATCCGTGTCCGGTTTTTCGGATCGGTGGTCCGAGCCGAATGCAATTACCGCCTATGCCTGATCGGCTTCCAATCGTTGGCGGTTCATTCTTTAATCGCACATCTGGAAGAGATGAGCTCGCAGCTTGGTCTGCTATCCGTCGGCCAGGCCGCATCTGGCCAGGCGGCATAGTAACTGAACTCAAGCTTCGCGGTCAAGGAATCGGCTAAGTTCAAGCTTAGCTCGATGAAAGTCTTCGAACTTCGCTTCTGCCCTCTTGAATTCACGAGTATGCACACAACGTCGAGCGGCCTTGTGTTCGGTCGGATATTTCAAGTGCAACATCTCGTGGAACATTACATAGTTCACAATCAATTCAGATGCTCCGCGTGAATCGAGAAGATTACTCAGCACAATCGTGTTGTGGGACGGATCATAGTGACCCAGCGTCGTTCTGGACCTACGCACGCTCCACCCGAGATTAGGGCGAGCCATCAGGCCAAAAAAGTATTTGAGGTTAAGCGCCTCAAACACCTCGTGCAGATTGAAGTGAGCTCCCACCGGATCGAGCACGAGCTTCCTGCCTCGTTCTTGTTTCAGCAACTCCAGTTTCCTTCGCATATCGGCCCGATTCAGATAGCGCCGATAGCGCGCTGCAGCACTTGCACTTGTGGTTCGGCGAAAGAGTTTACTGAGAAGGATCGAAGCCAGCGCCTCGTGGACCGGCGCCGGCGCCTCTTCGAGCACGTCACTAATGAGAACGGTAAGACAGCCGCCTTCCAACCGAATGCGACTGTTGGCATTGGCATATTTCCGGAAATGCACGGTAACGCTCGGTGACAAGCTTCTTGGTTTGAAGGATCGGAAAATCCGTAGGTATATCTCTTCGACTGATTCGAAAAACAAAGCGCATTGTAAGGGTGCTTGCTCCGCTTCCAAGGTGAATCTGTCAGAACTGCCCGGGTTAGGCATCAGGTCTTCATTAGATTGTGCATCGAGTGCGACGCCGTTACTCATTTCGCCGTAGCAACGGTGTGATCGGCCCCGGCGAGTGAGACTTTGGATGCAGCAGAGCGAGTGGCCCGATGAAGTCTGTCGTATTCGCGAGTCACGCTTCGGATATAATTGAGCGTTTCTGCATAGGGTGGAACTCCTCCGAACCTCTGCACTGCCCCGGGACCTGCGTTGTAGGCCGCCAACGCCAACGCCGAATTACTGTGGTATTTCAAAAGCAGCGATCGCAGGTACTTTGCTCCCCCTAGGGCGTTTTCGGTTGCAAGGTACGGATTTACGCCGAGAAATCGCGCGGTGGGCGGCGTGAGCTGCATCAGTCCCAACGCACCCTTTTTCGAGAGTGCTTCCTGCCGGAAGGCCGATTCAACGCTGGCCACGCTGCGCACAAAGTCCGGGTCCAAACCCTGCTCAGTCGCCGCTTGGGCGAGCAGACCCTTGGAATCCGGAGCTGTCTGTTGTCTTTGAGGCGGCCGAGGAGCCTCCGCCGGCGGTGACGGAGCTTCTTGCAAGCTTGCTATATCCGAACTCTGAAGCTCAATCTGGCCGGCCCCGATCTGAAAACGAAACGTCTGACCGGTCTGTGTATGTGTGTCGGCGTGCAGGCAAAATCCACTCTTTAGACATACCGTCTCGGAAGCGGAAAGTCCGAGGGCAACGAATAGGACAATGCTGACGGTTTTAAAGAACATCTGGGGAGCTAAAATGTCACTGGCGTCTGCAAATCCTCAATCTCCGGCTCAGAATCGAACTCAGATTGGTTCTCTAGCAACAGGAGTTCGTGCTCGAGCAACGTACCTGAAACCAACGTCTTCACCGCAATTTCCGCGATACTGCTATTTTTCCCATAGCGCGCTGTAAACAGATCAGAAACATCCTGCAACTGTTTTCTGATACCTGACAGGTATCGTGCCATAGCGGCGTGTTCGTCCCGGCTCAACGGATACTGCACGTGCGCTCCTTAGCGTTTGTAAAATTTACTTTCATTGTGTCATAAAGCCCTCGCCAAGTTCACAGGAAAATTCCAACCGACCTCTTCCGCGCCTCCACCTTTTACAAATTGCTGTCAATCTCTCGCCGTTTACCATAGCTGCATATATGGGCTCACCCACGCAGCTTGTTTGCAGCCGTTGTAAATCGACACAACCGGCGAACCGTCTCGCGAATACCTGCCAATGCGGAGGGCCGCTGCTCGTCGAATACGATCTCCGCGAGGTGGCTAGCGCATGGAGCAAAGAAGCGCTTCGTGAGGCGACGACCAACATGTGGCGATACGCACCGGTTCTGCCGGCCGCCCCGGCTGAAGCAATCACACTTCAGGAGGGTTGGACTCCGTTGCTCCGTGCAGAACGGCTGGGCAGGCAGATGGGTGCCGCCCGTCTTTGGATCAAGGACGAAGGACGCAATCCTACGGACTCGTTCAAAGCCCGAGGCTTATCGGTTGCGATCACGATGGCCAAGAAGCTGGGCGCTTCGAAGATTGCCATTCCATCCGCCGGAAACGCAGCCGGCGCCTCGGCCGCCTACGCCGCGCTTGCCGGACTCGAGGCTCACATTTTTATGCCGCAAGACGTTCCGCAGGCAAACTTTATCGAGTGCATGGCTTACGGCGCGCACGTTTCACTGATTGACGGGTTAATAAGTGATTGTGGCCGTATTGTTACAGAACGGAAACAGAAGGAGGGATGGTTTGAAGTCAGCACGTTGAAAGAGCCGTATCGCATCGAAGGTAAGAAAACGATGGGCTACGAACTGGCCGAACAGCTGAATTGGAACCTACCCGACGCGATTCTTTACCCGTGCGGAGGCGGCGTCGGGCTGATTGGAATGTGGAAGGCCTTCGCCGAACTCGAGGAACTCGGCTGGATCTCGGGCAAGCGCCCGAAGATGATTGCCGTCCAGGCCAGCGGCTGTGCGCCCATCGTTCAGGCTTTTGAGGCTGGAAAGACAGTCAGTGATTTTTGGGAGGGCGCCTCCACGGTGGCCAGTGGTTTACGGGTTCCAAAGGCGCTCGGCGACGCACTCGTACTCCAAGCCGTCCGTGAGAGCGAAGGCACGGCCATTGCCGTTCCCGACCAAGAGATGATTGATTCCGCCCTCGAACTCGCCAAGTGCGAAGGATTGTTCGCCGCGCCGGAGACCGGGGCTTGTGTCTCGGCTACCCAACGGCTCCTGGAGAATGGCTTTCTTCACCCGGAAGACGAGATCGTGATTTTCAGCACCGGTTCGGGTCTCAAATATCAGGAAGTCTATGCGACCAGATTCTCGCGACGCGCGCTTACTGAGCAGAACAAATTAGGCGGAATGATAACGCCTCGCTAGATGGTGAACCTTTTGGAAGTTCTGATAGAGTTACATACTTTTCTTCCCTGCATAGTTATGGGACCATAAAGTGTAGGTTTGGATTTCTCGAATTGCCCACCTTGGATGGCCCCTTGTTGATTGCCCGTGCCAGAGATGCGAGTTTCCGAACGACAGTCAGGAGATACTTTAAGTGACAAAGCTGTTCGTAGGCAATTTGCCCTACAAAGCTACGGAGGCTGATATTCAGGCTTTCTTTGCGGAGGCCGGCGTTCAGGTGGATAGTGTAAATATCTTGCGGGATCGGTTCAGCGGGGAAGCTCGGGGTTTCGGTTTCGTGGAAATCAATGATGACTCGCTAGCCAATCAGGCTATTCAGGCATGCAACGGTCGTGCTTTAATGGGACGCGCACTCGTCGTAAACGAGGCGAGGCCCCCGGAGCGTCGCGAGCGCTCGCAAGGGGCAAGTGCCGGGCATCAACGTGATTTTGGCGGCAGTAAAAATCGCTGGTAAAAGAAGTTCTGCCTTTTGCCCATCCCTCGTAGGCCGCCCCGTCGACTTTGCGGCTGATTTATCAAATCGGCCGCAAACTGAAAGGATCTGGATTTATCCGTGATCCTGGATACGTCCCTTCCAAGCCCCTCCTTTTCCCGTCCAGTACTTCAATGCCGAGTCAATCGTGGCTCCCAGGTAAAAAAGCGCTACAACAGGAAGTAAAAAAGCCCAGATTATCGGCTGCCCGTAGAAGCGAAGCATCGGCATGTACGAACCTGCCATCAGTAACAGCGTAAGTAATCCTAACGTCGCGCTAACTCGGCCGGCGGTAAGTGCGAGTAATGGAATTAAATAAGTAATAAGAAGACCGATAACTGTGGCAACCAGTAGCAAAGTGGAGTGTTCAAGCTGGTGGAACGCCGAGCGGGATATCATCCTGCCGATTTCGTTTAGCGTCTTGTACGATCGAATGCTGGCAACTTCATCGGTCAGTCCCAACCAGAGAGTGGCGCCGTTCTGTTTCAACAAACGTGCTAGCGCGCAATCGTCGATAACGGCCCCGCGAATTGCTTCGATACCGCCGGCCTGGACAAGGGCGACTGGACGAAGCAATACACAGCCGCCGGCGGCCGCCGCCGTCTTCCGCTTGGGCGAGGCAACCCACACGGGTGGATAGAGCTGCAAGAAGAAGAAGACAAACGCAGGAATCAGCGCCTTCTCCGCCAGCGTTGTGCACGCCAGTTTTGCCATGCATGAGACTAGGTCCAACTTTTTTCGCTCGGCAAGGTTGACGAGGCGAGCCAGACTGTCTTTTTCGTGGGTGATGTCGGCATCCGTAAACACCACATAGTCTGGACTGAACCGCTTTGCATATTCGAAGCCTTGTGATAATGCCCAAAGTTTGCCTGTCCAACCCGGGACGAGAGGCCTGCCTCGCAGGATAGTGAGTTGCTCGCATCTGCCTCGGCTTGCCGCCAAACTACGGGCGATCTCTGCCGTGCCATCGTCGCTGCCATCGTCCACCAGAACAATGTCGGGCGCCACTAAATTCTGCGAGAAAAGCGAATCGAGAGTGCGGCTAATCGTATCCGCTTCATTGCGCGCTGGTATCACGACAGCAACGCGGCGATTATGCTCGGCGAGCGAGTCTCGCATGATTGTATTGCGCGAAACCAACCAGAATCCGCCCCGGCCAAACAATATGTACAACCAGATCAGCAGAGAACAGGAAGACAAAATAATCCAGAGCAAGATGATTAGATAGGCTGCTGCTGCGTCATGCAATGTAACGTCCCCAAGCCCAACACCAGATCGGTGCTCGCGATACCAATCACCTGGTGTTCAGGAAAGAGATTGGCCAATGTGTTGAGTGCAAGCCGGTCTTTCGAATCATTGAACGTAGGAACCAGAACGATGTTATTGGCAATATAAAAATTCGCGTAGCTCGCCGGCAAGCGTTGGCCATCGAAGTAAACCGGATCCGGCATGGGAAGCGTTTCGACCCGCAAAGGAATTCCATCCTGATCGCGCATTTCGCGAAGAATGGCTAAATTCTCTCGCAAAGGCTCGCAGTTCGTGTCGTCGGTGTCTTCTTCGGAAGCTACGACGATCGTGTCGGTGGCGATGAACCGCGCAATATCATCGATATGCCCGTGTGTGTCGTCGCCGGCAATACCCTTGTGAAGCCACAGGGTGTTGGTTACTCCCAGGTACCTGTGAAAGACATCCTGATAATCGTCTCGACTAAAGCCGGGGTTGCGCGCTTGGACTTGGCTCAGCAAACACTCTTCGGTCGTGAGCAGAGTGCCCGCTCCGTTTACATCGATACTGCCCCCCTCGAGAACTACGCGTTGATCGCGGTGAGCGGGAGCCGCGGAACTCAAGCCTAGACATCCTGCTACCTGCGCGGGAACAGCATCATCAAGCTCATGGTTGTCATATTTGGCCCAACCATTAAACCGCCAATCCAAAGCGCAGGTTGAATTCGACTCGGTATCTCTGACGAAAGTCGGACAAAAGTCCCGGGTCCAGCTACGATCGGTCGGTATGGAAAAAAACTCGACAGCGACCATGTTCGCTCCGCACTGCCTTAAAACACTCCTAACGTTTTCTGCCTCCTCACGATGCTGTGTCAAGATCCGAACCCGTTCGTATCTGGAAAGATGACGAACGATTTCGCCATACACCCAGGTAATCGCTTCAAATTTTCCGGGCCAGTCGCTTTCTTCATGCGGCCATGCCAGCCAGGTAGCTTCGTGCGGTTCCCATTCGGCGGGCATGAAAAATTTAGACTTCATCTTCAGCCGAGCCATCGATTGCTGATGGGGGAATAGGCATCGATTCGACGATCCCGCAGAAAGGGCCAGTTACGCCGCACTTCATCCATTTGCTTGGGATCACATTCGGCAACGAGCACTTCTTCTTTGTCCGTGGCGGCCCTTGTCATCACACGTCCGAATGGATCCGAAACGAAAGAATTCCCCCAGAACTCCAATCCGCTTTCCGGTGACCCTTCATATCCGGTACGATTCACTGCGGCTACGAACACGCCATTGGAAATCGCATGCGCTCGCTGAACGATTTGCCAGGCGTCGAGTTGAGCTTCCCCGAATTGCTCCTTTTCCGACGGATGCCAGCCAATCGCTGTGGGATAAAACAAAATGTTCGCCCCTTGCAGACTCGTGATCCGCGCGCCCTCCGGATACCACTGATCCCAGCAGACAAGTACTCCAATGCGTGAATACTTGGTTTCAAAGTTCTGAAACCCGAGATCGCCCGGAGTGAAATAGAATTTTTCATAATAAAGTGGATCGTCGGGAATGTGCATCTTCCGGTACACGCCTACTAGCGACCCATCGGCATCGAGTATTGCCGCCGTATTGTGATACAGACCAGCCGCTCGCTTCTCAAAAACTGAAGCGACGACTGCCACCTGCAATTCACGCGCAACCGAGGCCAGTATCTCCGTCGAAGGCCCCGGAATGGTTTCGGCGAGATTAAATAGCTCCGCATTCTCTTCACGGCAGAAGTATTGGCTGCGAAAAAGTTCCTGCAAACAAACGATTTCGGCGCCCTTTGCGGCGGCTTCGCGAATGCCTTGTACTGCTCTTTCAATATTCGCCGCCGGATCTGTGGAGCATTTCATCTGGACCAGGCCTATGGTGAACTTGCTGTCGCGCAGTGCTCGTGGCTTAACTGTAATGGAAGACATTGCTAGGGACCAACGCTTTCGATGGTTCGGGTGGTCGCCGCGCTACATGTAAATTCCGCCGTTCACATCCAGCACATGCCCGGTGATGAAAGATGCCTCGTCGCCTATCAGGAATCTCACTGCCGCTGCGACTTCTCTCGGTGAACCCATGCGCTTCAGCGGCGTTTCATCGATCATTTTTTGTTTTAACGCAGATGGCAGTCCTTCCGTCATGTCTGTTTCAATGAAGCCCGGAGCGATCGCGTTGATCGTTATGTTGCGGCTCCCGACTTCTTGCGCCAGGGCCTTAGTCAGCCCTATCAGACCAGCCTTGGATGCCACGTAGTTTGCCTGACCCGGATTGCCGCTCTCACCGACCACCGACGACACATTCACAATCCGACCCCATCGCTCCTTCATCATTCCCGGCAAAACCTGCTGTATCGCATAAAAAGCTCCGCTGAGATTCGTATTCAAAACCACTTCCCAGTCCGCCTGTTTCATGCGCACCGCCAGGCCATCCTTCGTAATACCTGCATTATTAACCAGGATGTCGATTCGCCCAAATTCATCCGCGACCTTCTTACAGCCGGCTGCAATGGAGGCGGCATCCGCGAAATCGATGCCAACGATAAAAGCTTCTTTCCCCCGTGCCCGGATTTCCGACGCCACTTCTTCAAGCCTCGCCTCGTTACGGGCCGCCAAAGCCACGCGGACGTCGCCTTCCGAAATGGCAAGCGCGCATTCTCGTCCGATTCCTCGGCTCGCGCCGGTAACTAGCGCCGTTCGTTTGCTCATGATGCACTCTCATGATAATGGGTAGACGGTTTTCAAATGTCTTTCAAAGATCTGCGTGGATTTGTAAGTGCTCTGGAAGGCGCGGGTGAATTACGCCGTGTGAAGGTGGAGGTAAACCCGCATCTTGAGATCACGGAGTTTGCGGACCGGGCTGTAAAGTCCGCCGGCCCTGCGTTACTTTTCGAAACACCTACTGGCTCACAAGTACCGCTGCTCATTAATGCTTTCGCCAGCATGCGTCGCATGGAAATTGCGCTCGGAGTAAACAACATCGAAGATATCGCAACGCGCATCTCTGGCTTTCTCGAGATGCAGCAGCCGCAAGGCTTGCTTGACAAGCTGAAACTGTTGCCTAAACTCGCTGAGCTGCAATCAGCCTTTCCGAAATCAGTTTCCTCAGGTCCATGCAAAGAGGTGATCGAGCGAGAAAATTTCAGCCTGGATGCGTTTCCAATTCTGCATTGCTGGCCTGGCGATGGAGGCCGTTTTATTACTCTTCCGCTCGTTTTTTCGCAAAGCCCCGACACCGGCAAGCGCAACTGCGGCATGTATCGCATGCAGGTTTTTGACGGGCGAACCACGGGAATGCATTGGCAGAAACACAAGCAAGGGGCAGAACACTACCGGCGTTTGGCCGCCGAAGCCAAACAAACCACCATGCCCGTTGCGGTGGCCATAGGTTCCGATCCGGCCACCATATTTTCGGCCATTCTGCCGCTTCCGCCGGCGGTCGATGAAATGCTTTTTGCAGGATTTCTGCGAGGGAAACCCGTCGAACTTGTAAAGTGTGAGACGTCCGATTTGCAGGTGCCGGCCAACTCCGAAATCGTGCTCGAAGGACATCTCAACCTGGGAGAATTACGCCGCGAAGGGCCCTTCGGCGACCACACTGGTTTCTATTCGCTCGACGATGAATATCCGGTATTCCACATCGACTGCATAACGCGCCGGAAAAAGCCAATCTATGCCGCGACAATTGTGGGGCCTCCGCCGATGGAGGATTCCTTCATGGGCAAGGCCATCGAACGTATTTTCCTTCCGTTGATGCGCGCTCAGTTGCCCGAAGTTCGTGATATCTGTTTTCCGGCGGCCGGCGTCTTTCATAACCTGATCCTGGTTTCCATACGCAAATCCTATCCAGGCCACGCCCGCAAAGTGATGCATGCGATTTGGGGCCTCGGCCAAGCCATGTTCAGCAAATGCATCGTCGTCGTTGACGAAGACGTCAATGTACAGAACGAGGCCGAAGTCGCTTGGAAGGCGTTGAACAACATCGATCCACAACGCGACATTGAGTTCTGTCTTGGCCCTATCGACTCGCTTGATCATGCGAGCCGTCTGCCAAACTACGGCTCAAAAATGGGGGTCGATGCAACCACCAAATTGCGTGGCGAGGGCTTCACACGCCGCTGGCCCAACGTCATTGAGATGACGCCTGAGGTGAAGCGGCGAGTAGATGAATTATGGAGGCGCAGCGGTCTGAAAACCTGAGAATGGACCGGCTACCATATCGCGCAACCAAAGGATCCGCCGCTTATGAAGACCTGCGGCTGCCCGTGACCATTCTTCTCGATAATGTGCGCAGCATGTATAACGTGGGCGCCTTCTTTCGTAGCGCAGATGGCGCCGGAATCGAGCGGCTGCTTTTGAGCGGAATTACAGCTCGTCCTCCCAAGAGTGCTATTCGAAAAACCGCCTTGGGAGCGGAAGACCGGGTATCTTGGCAGGCAATCGAAGATTCGCGCGAAGCCGTCCGGCAGTTGCGGTCAGATGGCTACGAAATTGCCGCAATTGAGACAAGTCCGCGATCGGTAGACCTGTTCGATTGGCGGCCGAAATATCCGGTGTGCGTCCTATTCGGTCACGAAATAGATGGCTTGCAAAACGAATTGTTAGAGCTGTGCGACCACCATGTCCGCATCCCCATGCTCGGCTTGAAGCACTCTCTTAACGTTGCGAGTGCTGGCGCAGTCGTGATGTACGAATTACTACGCAAGTACCGCCTTCTCCGAAGTAGCGGAGTGCGCTGAACTTGTCCTTGGGTCGATCAACCGCCACTCACGGCCATCGCGCCTGAGTAATTCGTCGGCTTCGGCCGGTCCTTGGCTGCCCGCGGCATAGTTGGGGAAGTTACTAGGCGACTGCGTCTTCCACATATCGAGCACGGGTTGCACGGCTTCCCAGCCCGCCTCGATGTTATCGGCACGCTGGAAGAGCGTTGGATCACCCATCATGACGTCGTAGATCAGCGTCTCATAACCGGTGGATGGCGCTGTACCGAAATAGTCCCGATACTTGAAATCCATCCGTACGTCGCCCATCTTCATGGCCGGACCAGGTATCTTGGCGCCAAATTCGAAGGCAATTCCCTCATCCGGCTGAATGCGAAGCAGCAGCCAGTTCGCGCTCGGTTTTCTCACGCGCGTATCGCGCAGAAACCCGCCCGGGATTTCTTTGAACTTGATGGCGATTTGTGTCTTCCGGTTTGCTAAACGTTTACCGGTGCGCACATAGAAAGGAACGTCGCACCACCGCCAGTTATCGATCGCCAGTTTCAATGCTGTGTATGTTTCGACATTTGAATCCGGCGCCACATCTGCTTCCGAGCGGTAGGCCGGTACGTTCTCGCCGCAGATCGTTCCCGCCCCGTACTGTCCACGCACCACGCTACATCCCGATCGATCAACACCACACACCCGGACCGCCTCAGTGACTTTCGCTTTTTCAGTACGCACGCTATCAGCACTGAAAGCGTTGGGAGCTTCCATCGCAGTGACCGATACCAGCTGGAGAACGTGATTGGGGATCATGTCTCGTAGCGCGCCGGTCTTTTCGTAAAAGGCGCCTCGTTTTTCTACCCCGACGGTTTCCGCCACCGTGATCTGCACATGATCGATCCGGTCACGGTTCCACAACGGCTCAAACAAGCCGTTGGCAAAACGAAACAGCATGATGTTCTGCACCGTCTCCTTGCCTAGGTAATGATCGATCCGGTAAATCTCATTCTCGTCGGCGACTGAAAGAAGCCGTTTGTCGAGAGCCTTGGCCGAGGCCAGATCGTGTCCAAACGGTTTTTCGACTACAATACGGCGCCATTGATGTTCGTCGGATGTCATTAACCCGGCCTTGCCCAAATTTTCTGCGACCACTTCAAAAAAGCGATCCGCAACTGCGAAGTAGAAAAGGTAATTACCGCCCGTCCCGTTTTGCTGATCGATCTTTTCGAGTTTCGACTTCAGGTCGCTGTAGCATTTTTGATCAGTAAGATCGCCGCGGACGTAAGACATCTTCGACGTGAGCCACTTCCAGGCATCCTCGTTAACCGACCCCTTCGAATCGGAGCCGTTTACAAATTCCTGGGCCATTTCTTTCAACTCGCTGTGCCACGTCTCATCGTTTTTATCGGCGAGATCAAACCCTACAATGGCGAACTCCTGTGGCAGCAAATAGCCGCAGGTGAGATTGTAAAGCGACGGCACAACAAGTCTCTTTGTCAGATCGCCTGCTGCTCCGAAAATGACCATGACACAGGGTCCGGCTGGTTTCACGCCGCTGGCTCTATCGTGTGGCATTGTAGATTGTTGTCTCCTTTAGTTCGGAAGTACCGTCTCATACCGATAATGCCATGCGAGGGGAAAGCTTCATGAGTTTAGGTCAGCAACTGGCTTTTTTGTTCATTCTGGCTATTCCGGTGGCGAGTGTGGCGTGGACTGTCACGCACGAGGAAGTGTTTCGCGAGCCCAGGGATTGGTGCAAAAAGAACAGCGAAGCCTGCAGGAGTCTCGTAAACAGAAAATTCTTTTACCTGTTTACGTGCGAATACTGCTTTAGCCACTATGTGACGGTAATCTTCCTTTTCATTACGCGGTTCAAGTTGTTGTACGAAGACTGGCGCGGTTACCTGGTAAGCGGTTTTGCCCTGGTGTGGGTCGCCAATGTTTACATGAACCTTTATGCACACATTCGGCTTGATATCAAACGGGAACGCGTAGAGATTGAGGCGCAGGAGCAGTCGGTCAGCGCCTCCAAGGCCGACTGAGCCCAAACGCGTGCTTAACAGCCGCAACCGTTATGCGCCTTGCCCCCCAACCTGGACCTGCGCGACGAATAAACCGAAATTTACCCCTCGCGCAACGCCACCAATGGATCCACACGACTGGCCCAGCGTGCCGGCATATAACAGGCCGCAAGTGCGATCGCTAACAACACAATCACGGCCGCGCCGACGCTAACCGGATCACTCGCGCTAACTCCGTACAGCATCCTCGAAAGCAGCCGCCCAACCAGCAGCGACGCCCCGAATCCAATCATCACGCCTGCCAAGACCAGCGACATGCCCTGTTTCAGAATCAGCCGAAGCACGTTTGTCCGGGCCGCCCCCAGCGCCATGCGCAGACCGATCTCGCGTTTCCGCTGATTCACCGAATACGACATGATCCCGTACAATCCGATGCTTGCCAACCCGAGCGCCAGCAGCCCAAATACGCTCAGCAGCGTCACGCCCATTCTCGCCCCAAACAAGCCTCCATCGATGATCTCGCGCCCAGTCCTCATGCTCAGCTGAATTTGCGGCCCGGTAATATGGATTTCACGCTGAACGGGCGTCAGGATCTGCTTCGGATCTCCCTCCGTGCGCACATATAACGTCATGCCGTCCGAATACTTCTGTTCCAGAGGCACATACACGCACAACTGCGGTGGCTCGCCCCAAGCCGAATAGGTTGCGTTTCGAGCCACCCCTACTATCTGCCGCATCTGTTTCTCGCCCGGCACTTGAACGCGCTTTCCGATGGCTTCTCCGCCCGGCCAGTAATCGTGCGCCAGTTTCTCATTCACAATTGCTACCGGGGCTGACGTCTCCTGGTCAATATTCGTAAACTCGCGTCCGCTATCGATCGTTACACCAGCTGTTTCGAAATAGTTGCGATCCACTGTTGTGACAATCGTGGTAATCGTGTCGGCCTGCGACCGTTTCTGCCGGCCTTCGATCACGAGTCCATTCGTGGGTCGCGCCCACAGCGGAAGGTTCGAGGACCAAGCTACCGATTTGACTCCTGGAAGCGCGCCCACCCGCTCACGAACGTCTTTGTAGAAGGCTTTCGCTTGCGGCTTTTTGTACCCGGCCTGTCCCGGACTTGTCATAAAGACCGCAAGATGCGCCGTCTGAAACCCCGGGTCGATGTTGTATGCCCGCTCAATGCTTCGCAAGAACAACGTCGCCGTTACCAGCAGCAGAAATGAAAAGGCCACCTGGCCAACCAGCAGAACGTTTGCCAGCGTCACCTTCCTTCGACTTCTCCCTGCTGTGCGAGCTTCTTCCTTTAAGGTTTCCGCGACGTTTGCGCGCGATGCCTTCAGCGCCGGAATAGTCCCGAACAGGAAGCCTGTTGCGAGCGAGATGAACAGCGCAAAAGCTAATACCGTTCCATCGAGTTTCGGCCTCACAAAATTGGCGGACGAGGGTAACGCGCCGAACAAGAGATGCAGTCCCGCATAACCGATGAGCACCCCCGCTACTCCGCTAAGAAGTCCGAGCAGCAGGCTTTCGGTGAGTAGTTGTCGCACCAGCCTGCGGCGGCTTGCCCCCATCGCTAAGCGGATCGCCATTTCTTGTTGCCGTACCGCCGAGCGTGCCAACAACAGATTCGCCACGTTCGAACAGGCGATCAGCAATACGATCCCGACGACAATCAACAGTCCGGCGCTTACGAACATAACCGGTGTGGATGGCCCGTAGGAGCTCGCGAACAGGACCTCACGGATTGTCCGCACGGTAGCCGTGTAACCTTCATTTGTTGCCGGGTATTCGCGCGCTAAATCTGCTGAAATGTTTGCCATATTGGCCTGCGCCTGCGCCAGCGTGATGGACCTCTTAAGCCGGCCCACGCCCCGAAACACCGTTTTATTGCGATCCGTCAGCGCATTCTGCATCTCGGTCGGCAATAACTGTTCGGCCATCGTAGCCGGAATCCACAAGTCAGGCCCGAAGAGTGCATTCATTCCAATAAATTGCGGCGGCGCTACACCCACCACCGTAAAGACAACGTTATTGATCCGTAGTGTTTTGCCTACAATGTCAGGCGCGCCCCCAAAGCGGGTGGCCCAAGTTCCATAATTCATGACCGCCACGGGGTGCCCGCCAGGAGTACTGTCCTCGTCCGGCAGAAAGAAACGTCCTTTGGCCGGCTTTAAACCTGTGATCGAGAAATAGTTACCGGTCACGAGCTCGCTGAACATTCCCTGCGAAGCGCCATTCGCCTGCCAGGTGATAGGGCGCGGCGCGGTATACGCTGCGAGCGAACCGAAAACCTCGTTCTTTGCCTGATAATCCTTCAGATCTGCGTAAGACAGCGGTAGCGGCACGCTCGCCTGTTTACTTCCGGCTTTCACCAGGTCTACGGCCACCAACCCGGAGGAATCGGGAATCGGTAGCGGATTCAAGATGAGCGTGTTGATCACCGTGAACACGGTGGTGTTCGCGCCTATTCCCAAACCTAGAGTCAGCACCACGAACAACACGAATAGCGGCCCTTTCCGCATCGTGCGGGCGGCGTAAGCCAAATCTCGCCAGAGATCGTCCATGAAATTGGCCGGCTTCAAATCGCCGCCCGGCGCTGCAACATTGACCACGTGCTGGTTCTTTTTCAATCCTTTCTGTAGCGGATACATGTCATCCAACTCCGCCACAGCTTTCCGATAGGCCTCTTCGTCGCCTGCCCCGCCGCTCTGGAACTCCCGGTAGTGATCTTCCAGATGCTGCACGAGTTCTTCTGTGAGGTCCAGCTCGGCCGCGCCGCCCAGATGCATTGCGGCGATGCGCTCTCGAACAATATTCTTCCAATCAGGCATGTTCCACTCCTGTTACCCGACCGATAGCGGCCACGAATTCTTTCCAGCTCTTCCGTTGCGCCCGAAGCACCTTTCGGCCTTCCGCAGTCAGGCTGTAATAACGCCTTCTTCGTTGCTCCGGCTTTTCTACCCAACGCCCGTCGATCCATCCCCGTTCCTCCAGCCGGTACAGCAGCGGATAAAGAGAGGTGACGTGAAATCGTAAAGCACCCGAGGAACGGATCTCAATTAGCTTTGAAATGTCATACCCGTGGCGCGGCTGATCCTCCAGCAGCGACAGAACGAGAAGCTCGGCGCTTCCTTTCTTCCACTCCTGATCCGGCGAACTTGCCGCCATATTTGTGCCTCCCTTATATCGGACTCCCTAAGCTTAACGCCTGGGCCAGCGCTTTTGTTCCGTCGAACTCAAAAAAATTGCGATGTAAGGTGGTTGTGTACGAGTTTCTACTCGTGGCGCAAGGCCACGGTTAATGGATTCTAAACAGTTATTGATTTACGCTCAGCGCCTGCAAGCGCTGGCGCAGGCCGGACTTGCCTATTCCTCCAACGCCTACGATCTCGAGCGCTACCAAGAAATTCGTCTCCTTAGCGCCAGGTTTCTCGAACAATTGACAGATGAACCCTTCGAAAAGATAATCCGTGTCTTTGCTTCGGAAGGCGGATATCAAACACCTAAAGTCGATATCAGAGCGGTCGTGTTCAGAGAAAACACGCAGATTCTGTTGGTCCGCGAAAAAATAGATGGTGGGCGATGGACCCTCCCGGGCGGTTGGGCCGACGTTGGATACACGCCCTTTGAAGTGGCTGTTAAGGAGACACAAGAAGAGACTGGATTGACCGTCAGGGCAGATCGCCTTTTAGCTCTCTTCGACAAGCGAGAACATTCTCATCCACTTCAGCCCTGGTACGTTTACAAAGCCTTTATTCGTTGCGAGCTGGTCGAAGGGACGCTCGCTCGAGACACGGCCGAAACTTCCGATGCACGCTGGTTCGATGAGCAGGATTTGTCTTCTCTTATCCTTTCTACTGATCGAGTCACCCATGACCAGCTTTCAACCCTCATGCGCTTCGCCCGCGAGCCTGATTTGCCTGCGCTGTGTGACTGAATAGCCGCAAGAAACACAAAAGCGGGCGCTTCTCAGAAACGCCCGCCCTTCGCTCTTTCCTACTGTTCGTCCCACGGGAAGTTGGTTCCGGGCAGAATTGGCGTTCCCTCCTGTCGAACAGCGTCAAGGCTGTTGGGTTCGAGGCCAAGCACTTTCAAGATGGTCGGGGCGACCTGTGCCGTCTGCACCTCGGAGGTGACGGTCCGGCTCGAAATCTTAGGATTCGACACCAGCATGATCACGTTGGTGTCGTCATGCCCGAACCCGCCATGTTCCGAAAGTTTCGCGCTGCTCCCGGTGTAAACAACTCCCACATTCGGCGCCACCGCGATATCGGGCGACCGAGGATCACCATTTGGCGGTAGTCCCGGCGGGTTGAACATCTGGTCGAGTGTCGCGCCGTAGAAGATCTGTCCGATCCCTGCTTTCGCCGCGTTCGCTTCGAGAACCGACACTGCATTTAGGGTCTGATGCGAATCGGTCAGCCATAATAGCGAAATGTCATCTTCCGTTGGTCCAATGCCAGTCGGATTAAGGGGTGACTCAGAAATCGGCAGCAGCGAGGCAATGAGATTCGCCGGTGATTCGCCATTGTCTCCGCTCGGCCCTGGGATCGGCAGGAAACGATGCGGATCAATCGGCGACTGCCCGTGCTTGGCCGTGATCACGATGAGAGTCGAATCGTACAGGCCCTGATCTTTCAGGTTGGTCACCATCTCGCCGATCGAGGCGTCCACGAATTCGATCTCGCGCAGCAGTTCCGTGGTTGGCGTCCCCATAGCGTCCACGTACCCACCGGTACCCACGTTCTTTTCAATCAGCTTCTGTCCCACGCTGACCGCTTGGAAGTTCATGCCCAAAATATTCGGTACCGGAGCCGTTTGTACGCCGCCGTGTTTGCGTCCGTTGATCTCGTGCAGAATCGCTTGCACTTTGATCGTGTCATAGCAACGGATGTTCTGAAAGCTGTCAGTCCAGGCCCCGGTTTGGGACGGATCCGGAACCGTTGCGCACGACATGCCATTCGGCGTGGATATGCCGGGCAGCCCAACCACGCTTGAATTAATATCCGGAGAAAAGTAGTCGTCCACATTGGTTCCATTGCCCGGACCGGAAACGGCCGAGTACGAGGGATGCTTATCAGACCAGGCCGTGTAGCCGCCCGCCGCGTGGATTACGCCGAAGATCGTGTTCGTGCGAACGAAGTTCCACGGAAAGACCGGAGCGCAATTGTTAGCCGGATCACGAACGAGCCGCGCCGCGTCGATGGATCGGATGCCACCGTCGAAGAGCCCTGCGCCCGGCGCACCCCCGTTGAGCTTTGTTTGATCGATATCAATGCCCTCGTCATACTCGGTGCGGCTGCCGGGAGGTGTTGCTCCCGCGACGCACGGTCCAGCCGCGACCCCATTACCCGTGGTCTTCGCCGGAGGCGCCAGCGATCGATCGTAGGCCACATCATAAAATGCGCCAAACGTGCGAGGCGACCCGCCCGTGACCAGCGCCATCAATCCCGGAAATGAATCCGAGGGTTTGGATGTCGTCGTATTCAGATAATTCACGCCAGTTTGCCCGAGCGTCGCCAGTGCTGGACAATACGGCTCGCCGTTGTTCACACTGCTGATGCCATTCGCGCAATTCAGATAATCCGCTGCATGCATTCCGTCCACACTGATAAGCAGCACGTGACGAATCTGTCGGCTGCCCCAATCGGGATTGTTCTGCGCCTTCACGGCCATGCCGGCCAGCGAAGTAAGAAGAACCAGAGACAAGGCTTTCTTGTTATTGGTGATCAAGTTACTCTCCTGCACATTGTTCTTAACAGGATTTCTGTTGCAGCCTTGTGAATCCGTGTAGATTAACGCATGTTCAATCAAATTCGGAGTCCGGCGCTAACATCCGGCGCCCGCACTGCGAACGATTGTCACCAGGCAGTCATATCGGAACTTCCTCGGTGCGACCCTGATCTGGAGATCGGGTTTGGTAGCATCAGAGTTTCGCTTGCTATTCGCCGATCAAAGGCCGTAGCCAAGCCTTCCGCTTATTAGTCCTTCTCTCATGTCAAGAAAAACTTTTACATTTCTCCTCATTAACGTTCTCTTTGTGTTCTCGTCCCTTTCTTTGGAGGCGCAAAATCCACAAAACGCAGATAAAAACACTCGCTATCTCGCCCTTGGAGACTCACTGGCGTTTGGATACAACCCACTCATCCAACCGCCGAACCTCTCTAACTATGTTGGCTATCCCGATATCGTTTCCCAGTCATTACATCTGACAATGGCTAATGCCTCTTGCCCCGGAGAGACAAGTGGCACGTTTGTGGGCTCGTCATCAACCTTTCTTCCCGGGTTCAACTGCATACCTTTGCAAAGCGACGGCGGATTATTTGTTCCTTATAATGGCGCGCCGACTCAGCTGGCCTACGCTGTGAACTATCTTCAATCAAACCCTAACCCCCAACTAGTAACGATCAACATCGGAGTCAACGATATTGGACTCCTTCAAGCCAACTGTACGGCGGCAACGCCAACCAATGCCGCGGCGATCGCCACCTGTGAAACTACTGGTTTGCCGGCCGTTTTGAGCACCTTCGGCCAGAACCTCGCCACAATTTACCAAGAACTACGGGCCACCGGCTACACTGGTCCGATCGTCGCATTGAACGCCGCACCATTCAACTACAGTGACCCGCAGCAGCTTCTCGCTTTTACCTCTCTGAACCTCGTAATTAGTGAAGTAAGCAGCAAATTTAACGTGAGCGTGGCCAATGTTTTTCAAGCCTTCGCGACGGCTTC
>DATAYL010000427.1:0-4641 GCA_036272575.1 Bryobacteraceae bacterium
CGGCGCGGAATCGTCTTTCGGTAACCACGTGTTCTGTCCGGATCTGACGTAATTCACCGGAGGCTCAAGTTCTCAGGGTCAGATTCAGAGACGGACAGTGTCTCGGCATGATTTCTGATGCGAACGACAACGTCCTTTATCATTCACTGCGTTCGTTGGCAAAAAATGAGCGTTTCAGGGCACTTGCCCGAGATGAGCGGTCAAGCGGTTGCCGCGCTGACCTCAGCCACCTGATCGATTCGGACCGGGTGTGAACAACTCCATCCGGCAGCTCGGAAGCGTATCTGGGGTCGCCTTCGCGGCGGCGCTAATTACGGAACTTCTCGGCGCGTTCGTTCGAACGACTCCGACGCGGGAGCGGGTTCGCTGCCTGGCAGCAGCTTCGTAACTCTTTTGATACGGGTATGTTCATTTTGTTCCTCAAATAAAGGAGAAAATTATGGTTCAGGAAACCATCCTCGTTACCGGCGCCGCAGGCGGTGTCGGCTCGACCGCGCAAACGGCCATCGCGGTCCTGCTTGAACAGCGCCATCGCGTTCGCGCCATGGTGCGCAAGCTGGATGCCCGGGCCGACAGTCTACGTGACATGGGAGCCGAAATCGTGGTCGCCGACATGCTCGACCTCATCGCTGTGCGCGCGGCGATGCAAGGCTGCTCGGTGGTGTATTTCACGATGTCGATCTCGCCCAACTACCTGGAGGCGGCCACCAACGTTGCAGTGGCAGCCAAAAGCCTGGGCGTGAACGCCTTCGTTAATCTGTCACAGATGACCGTGTCGCAGATGAGCGAGACGGAGACCACAAGCAGTCCCCAACACAAGCAGCATTGGCTCGCAGAGCAGATGCTGCGCTGGTCGGGTTTGCCGGTTGTCTACCTGCGTCCGACCGCTTTCTTCGACGGCATGCTCCTCGTACAGGGGGCCAAGGCCATCCGCGAAGATAATGCCATCCGCCTGCCGTTCGCCGAGGGCAAGACCGCGCTGATCGCTGGCGCCGACGTGGGGGCCGCCGCAGCTGCGGTGCTGGCCAATCCAGCGCCGCATATCGGCAAGGTCTACGATCTGACGGGTTTCCAATCACTCACTATGGCCCAGTACGCGCAGGAGTTCAGTAGGGTTCTGGGCCGCACCATCCAATACGTCAACGTCCCCCCACAAATCTGGGAGACCAGGCTACGGGAGGCTCGGCTGCCGGACCATTTGATCGCACACCTGGTCACCATGGGCCAGTTGCATCGCGATGGCCGGTACGACCGCATGACCGACTCCTACCAGCAGTTGGTCGGCCGTGCACCGATTTCCGCCGCAGAATTCGCCCGCCGCCACGCTGCCGCTTTCACGCCTCAAGCCAAGCCCTGAGCGCGGGGCTTCCGAATGATGTCCTGAATAGGAGAACAGCAGCCTGAAATACATCGAAGCACCAAAATTCGGCGGGCCAGAGGTCCTCAGATTAATCGAGGCGGATACGCCAGGACCAGGTGAAGGCATGTTGCTTGTGGAAGTGCAGGCTGCCGGGATTCAATACGCCGATGTGTTGGCCCGCTCCGGACTCTATCCAACGATCAGGAAAGCGCCCTTTGTTTTAGGGTTCGAGGTTGCCGGCATTGTCGGGGAGGTTGGGAAGTGCGTAGAGGGTTTCAAGGCGGGCGACTCGGTTGCTGCCATCACTCCTGCCGGTGGAGGATACGCCACGCATGTTCTGATTCCCGCTGCGACAGCGATTCCGATTCCAAGCGACGTTGACGCGGCGCGAATGGGAATATAATCCGCAAAAGAGAGATGGGCAATGTCAAACCATTTCACTGGGCTCAGTCTCGGCCCGCCGCTGGGCGATCACGCCTCGACCTGTGCGATCTGTACGCATTCCAGTCGCCCGCCGGCTCCGCTGAGCGTGTCAGGCGAGCTTCGATCCAATCAGTAAGGTACGGGCGGCGGAATGAACTGCGCCTGCCGAAAAAAGACAAACAGGATTAGGATTATCGAAAGGAATGAGGAAATGAACGATTTGCAACCGGGCGATCAGATCGATATTGTGTTCGCCGATGCTCCAGGAGAGTCGGCAAGAGCAACGGTCGCCCGTGTTTTATCCGATCAGCAGGAGGGCTTGAGCCCGGAAGTGGAGGACTACATCTTCTGCTGGCTAGAGATTAGCACCGAGCATCAAGGCCTCTTAGCGCAAACGCAGACCATAGCGCTTCGCGCCGACTGGAAATGTTACATGGATGGACGCGAAGTGGAGATCCGCAAGTGTTTAGAGTCGGCTTCTTAGCTATTCCTATTTAACTCGCAGGTCCGTGGGGTAGCGCCACCGTGCACGATCACCGGAGAAGCAATCTGGGTTCATACCCGCGGCAGATCGCGGTGCTTCCGTCGGTTCTTCCAGGGTCTCCTGAGCGTCTTATATGAACTCCTTGAGAGATGAAGTCGTTGGTTTTTACCGGGGGCGGCGCTGGCAGGCCCAAGTGCCAAGCGCTTCGACTTTGCCAAAGCTGGAGCATCGCTGGTCACAACGGATCGCCGTCCGGCAACCGGTGCTGCCCTCAAGCCGGCTATCTCTTGATCCACTTCTAACTGGCCGGCCAACGGACCAATCGCAAACGTGAATGGCTCCCGGTGTAATCACACATGTGCGACGGCGCAAAGCTTTAGGAATTGCGTCCGAACGGCCGGCTACTCGCACATTGGGATCGGAACGGATCGCAGTTGGCCAACTTCCGTGTTCGCGTAATCGGCTCGGCTCCGAAGGGCGAGTCCGGCCATCAGCCGGGCCGTTAGCATGAGTGCATGCGGCTATGGAACGGCAGAAGGCAATAATCCCGATTAAGAGAGCCCATCTCGGGCAAGAATGGGAGCAACTTGCGCCGGCCTGGATACGGGAGGCTCGCGAAGCTACAACTGCAGCTCGCGTGGGGTTGCTGGACGGCCAGTCGTTGAGGCCTGCGGAGCCGTGCACGGTCGCAAGGTGCTCGATTGCGGCTGCGGTGAAGGCCGGATACTTGTCGATCGAGTAGCGCAGCGGTTGACGCTCAATCTGCTGTCCGGAGTACCAAATGAACAAAGGACGACTGGAAGCCTTTAGTGACGGCGTTCTCGCCGTCATCATCACTATCATAGTGCTGGAAATGAAATCGCCGCGTGGACCGACACTGGCGGCGTTAAGGCCCGTGCTTCCGGTATTACTCAGTTACATCCTGAGTTTCATTTACATTGGCATTTACTGGAACAACCATCACCACCTGCTGCATGCAACTCAGCACGTCAACGGCGCGACCCTGTGGGCCAACCTGCATCTGCTGTTTTGGCTATCGCTCATTCCATTCACGACCGCTTGGGTGGATGAGACCTATTTCGAGTCGTGGCCGGTCGCTATCTATGGCATCGTTTTGCTGTTAGCAGGTATCGCTTATTTCATCCTTACAAGGACCCTCATCAGCTTTCACGGACGAGACTCGACTCTGGCGAAATCCATTGGACGTGACAGAAAAGGCAAACTTTCGATCGTGATCTACGCGGCGGCAATTCCGCTCGCATTCGTGCGCTCATGGATTGCAGCCGCGTGCTATATCATCGTCGCGATCATGTGGCTGATTCCGGACCCTCGTATCGAGAAAAAGGCTGCATAATCAACAGAGGGGAACGGCTGACCGACCCGTCAGCGTCCATCGCGCCCGCGAGCATTTCAAGAAAGGCTTTCCCGTGTTCTGAGGCTCTGTTGCAGCCGCGCGGCGTGGTCGCAATCGCCGGTGTGTCCGAAAGCAACACTGTTTGCGAACATCAGTACCCTAACGCGGCACTCATCACAACTGAGCCGATTCCTGGATCGTCGGCAAACTGGACACTGGAAGGTGAACACCGGACGTGCGCTGGCCCAACTTCTACGTTGCGCGTCATCCACTCGGAACCTGTCGATGAGTGACTTGGCGATTTGGCTGCTACTGAGGTCTATGGACCGGTCCTCTCGATAGGGCGCGGTTTTCCCGAGTGTCTTCTTAATACACGAATGGAATCAGCTCCTTGGTTCACATTGCGTATTCGTCGATGGGAATCGGGTACCTTTGAGTTCTTTCGAATGGATCGGATCGGAAACCATTTTCGGCATATCAATGTTGCCGGGCTGCGCTCCGACAAAAACTTCTAGCGAACTCAACTGATTTCGGCGGTAAGATTGAACCGAGGTGCAAGATGCCCCCTCTTCTCCGGAGGTTGCGCTGTGGTGATTCTTGTTCCCTGGAAGCCGGTCGCGCGCGTGCCCGGCGTCTTGAGCGCCTCAACGTTGGTCAGCTATTTCGGATCAGCGTTTCTACGCGGAAAGATCCCTTCGCAATCAGCACAGGGATTGGCAGCCCCCGGATGCGGATCATGCCAAACAACGTTCCACAAGCCCAATCCCCAATCGCGGAATCGATAGTCCAATCGATCGGCGGGACTTGTGCTGCGCAAGAACTCCATAGAGTAGTGAATTGGCGTAGTCGCTGCCATTTGTGAGTAAGTCAGGCGACATCAGCCCATCGATACTCGTGATGTAAACCGCCGAGTATTGACTTCGCGATGACCCGTCCGTTCCGGGATACTGGTTTATGGTCGTCGTCTGCCGGCAACGTCCGCTCAACTTGGTCTGGAATACCGGGCCCCAGGGACTGATG
>DATAYL010000428.1:0-6214 GCA_036272575.1 Bryobacteraceae bacterium
AGACAGTCCAGTTGCTGATGGTGAGATGAGTAGCGGTGTTATCGAAGGTACCGGTGGCAGTGATGGTGACCGGCTGCCCATTGCTGGAGGCAGCGTAAGTCTCTGATAGGCTGCTGCCCGTCACCAGCGAGTCCGTCAGCAGCGGCCGGGTGAAACAGATGGAATTCGGAAATGTCGACGATCCGGAGAGATGGAACTGTCCGTTCTGATCCGGCTGCGTGGTCTGCGTGAGGACAGACGTGACTAGAATTTGATTGCCGACCGTGTCCGTGAATGTCCCGGTATAGGTACCGCTAATGGAGGAGTATTGCGTACCGGTGATCTGGCCTTGGGCTAAGGGCGCGCAGTTGGCGCCCGTAAAGCTGTAGGTACCAGCCAGCAGCGAATTGCCGTTAGGACTGAGCTGGCCTTCGACCGTAAGAGTCGCACCCGCAACCGGCTCCGAGCCGAACGTAAGACGATTCGATGCGCTGACCAGGCCGGTCATCGGGATACAGTCCGATGAGGCCATGCACGAGGCTCCGCTAACATGAGCGACAGCAGTCACGTCGCCGTTCACCTCCTGCGTGACGCCAGCATTGATGAGGAGGGGACCTGAACCGCTCTGAGAATTTGCTGAGGAGAAGGCCAAATTTCCTGCGACTGCAGCAGCTCCAGCCGCATAGCCAGTAGCAGCCGGCGAGTGACCCGCGCCACACCCACCGAGAAGGAGAACGAACAGGACAGCGGAAGGAGCGCGGAGAACGGAGAGATGCGGCAAGCGGAACATAAGGGGCCCTTGGGAGTTTGTCAGGATCACAATAATGGAAGACGGTAAGGTCAAGGCTCCCACAAGCGTGGGACTTGACTTCGTAACCGCGACCATTGCTATACGCCCTCGTGCTGAGGCCTCAGCATCGTGATCTCGGCCTGGACCTGAGCACTCAATTTGGCCCGCGCTCAGTTGGCAGCCATTGTGAATTCCGCTCGTATGGCGCTCAGTGGATGAAGGCGTGACAGGGCATTGATGGCCGAATTTATCGAGGTACCTGGACGGATGATCGAAGCAACTCTAGTAGGGCGCCAGCGAAGCGACGGATTTCAGCCTCGCCCACTTGCGGGAACTCATTCCATGTACCTGCCCGAAGACTCCCCATCAGAGTCATTAGCTGGCCCCGAAGTACGTCGGGGAGCAGATACTCTTCAGGTCTGATGGACTGAAGCGCCTTTGAGGCGGGCGGGAATCGCTGATCCGGTTTCGCCACTTTATCATCCAGATAATTCATCGCTCGGTGAACGACATGCGCGAGTTCACCTAGATATCTTTCGTCCACCGACGACATCCCGTTAAGTCCCCCGATTTCCAGATTGTAGGTTTGGCGTTGCGAACGTTGCATTCGCTGACTTCCAAACGCATGTCTGTGTGAAACGTAAACCGCGTGGCCCGTGTTGTCGATCACCGCTCAAGGTAAAAGCAGAATGCAGCATCGCATTAGGAACCGTTGGCCCAATCTGGTTCTTCTCCCCCAATGTGGGGATGTAGCTAATACCCATGTGCGAGTGCACGGGCACGTGTAATCTTCTGACTCCACTTGGGAGGCAATCAGCCATACATACCCAGGAAATGAGATGACCCAACGAGGTGATCTAGCACCGGTTCAGTGACGTGAAATGCTCTGAGCATCATGCGAATGAACCCTGGCACTCGTGCGTTCCCCTCTCGCGGTTCTGATCTGGCGGAGGACCGCATTTCCCTCACCCTTCGGCCCGCTGCGTCGCTGCCGGGAAACTACTCGTTCGTCACAAACACCGAATCGTTACGGCGTTTGTTGCGGCGAACCGATCTGCCATCGACGGTCTTGGAGAAGTTTGAGACGGAATCTACAGTCCCAAGGGTGCCAATTTGCCCGCGGTCGAACTCAGCGATAAGACCCTCACGCAAATTGGTTACTTCATAGACTAGCTTGCGCCTCAATTCGGCTCGCTCTCGGTTGCTCCGTGGCAGTGGCAATTGCACACCACCATTCCGATCTCATGAAACCCAACGCCAAGCGTGTCCATCTCAGCGCAATCGTGTGATCGCCTAGCGCCTCGCAGATATTGAGCTAATAGACCTTCACATCCGTGACGGGAAACGTGCTGTATCGGCATACCTGGCTCCGCCCCTATCGTTGCGTGGTATTCCCCACGAAAACCAGAGCTGACCGGAGTCCGTAACCAGTCAGCCCCGAGGACTTGAGGAGTTATCGACTGCAATTTGAAAACAGGTGGTTAGACGAGACGATTGGATGACGAGACTTCGGCAAGTGCTGAATTGTCGGGAATTGGAAGCGAGAGACTCTCTACGACTCAGAGATAAGCTTGTGCTTCTTGATCTTCAGCTGCTTGATTTTCGGGTCCAGCGTCGATCGGGAAATTCCGAGTTTCGCTAGCGCAACAGACGTAGAATCACACGCCGGAGGCATGACGATTACTCCAGTCATGGCATCGGAAGACAGAAATGGACCAGAACGAACAGCCTCAACCTATCCCACGCCTGACGAGATCAACGCACTTCCTGAAAAGGTCCGCCGCTATATCCACGTCTGGTTAGCCGTTGTGACAAGAGCGGAGACGTGCAAACAATAGCGATGTCGCGAGGGTTGTGTATTCGTGCCTGCTCCAAGACAGCTTGCGTCTTCAGGCTGGCATCGCTGGGTGGTTCAGAGTGCTGCGGTCGGCCAGTAAGTGTATCCAGTCGGCCGCGAGGATCACGTACTGGCATACACTTCTCAAAGCGCTTGCCCTGTTCATCGTGCCAGCGCCTCGATCGACATGCCCTTGGAGAATCCGTACTCTTTCAGCTTGCGATAGAGCGTTGTCTTGCCGATGCCCAGCTCATGGGCTGCCAGCAGCTTGTCGCCCTTTAAGACCCGAACCGTGTTCAGGATGGCTTGCTTCTCGAGCTCCGCCAGCGGCGTGACCTTCGGTGTCGCTACCGGTTGTGACACAGCCTCGGTGACTCTATGTACCTGCGCGGCGCCGCGCCGTAGCTCCAGTTCGTGGTTCTGCATCTGCGTTAGCAGATCGCCTATGTGGATCATCGGTCCGGAGGCCATGGTGCATGCGCGCTCGATCACTGCCTCCAACTCACGGACGTTGTTCGGCCAGTCGTAATCCATCATGCTGCGCAGTGCGTCGTCGCTTAGCGTGTAGCTCTCGCCGCTCTCCCGCGCCATACGCTCCAGGAAGTGCGTCGCCAGCATCGGGATATCGCCGGGGCGCTCGCGCAATGGCGGAATGCGCAGGGTCACCATATTCAGCCGGTAATAGAGGTCCTTGCGGAAGGTCCCCTTGTTCACCGCAGCCGCCAGATCCACACTGCTTGCCGCCAGAATGCGCGCATGCAGCGGAATCCGATGCGTCGCACCCGCCGGCCGGATCTCTTTCTCCGTCAGCACGCGCAGCAGCTTCCCTTGCAGGTCCGGCGTCAGCTGTCCAATCTCGTCCAGGAATACCGTGCCCCGCTCCGCAGAGGCCAGTACACCCGGCACATTGCGCAGCGCACCAGGAAACGCGCCCTTCACGTATCCGAACAGCTCGTGCTCGATCAGCTCCGGAGCAGAGACCCCGCAGTCCAGGGTCAGGAAGGGCTGCGATGCGGCGTCACTCTGCGCATGCATCGTCCGCGCCACCATCTCCTTGCCGGAGCCGCTCTCGCCGACAATCAGCGCCGGGTGATGGCTCTGCGCCACCTTGGCGAGAATGCGGTAGAGCTTGTCCATTTCCTGGCTGCGGCCCACCAGGTTGCCCGCACCGCCGGAGCTGCGCAGCCGCTCGCGCAGCGTACGGCTGGCGCGGCTAGTCTCTTTCTGATGGGCGGCCCGCTCCAGCGTGGATCCCAGCTCCTCCATCAGGAATGGCTTGGTCAGGTAGTCGATGGCACCAGTCCGCATCACCTCCACAGCCGATCCGATGGTGGCCGAGGCCGTCATCACAATCACGGCGGTATCCGGCGTCAGCACCTTCACCTCTTCCAGCAGTTGGAGTCCTTCGCGGCGACTGGCCTTCAGCTCCAGCAGCAGCAGGTCTACCGTGTGGCTGTGCAGCAGCTGCTGGGCATCGCCCACATCCGCCAGTCCTTCGGCTGCAAAACCGCACAGGGTCGCGATCTCTACGCAAGCAGATCGCGTCGCGTCGTCTTCCTCGATCACGAGAACGTGCAGTCTATTCCCGTTTGTCTCTCTTCCCGGCATTTCGTCCAAGGCACCTCAAGACGTGACAAATCGTCACCTACACCCAACATCGCGCAGTTCTTACATGGCAAACATGCAATGACTACAGAGTGGAGTCTAAACAGATTTCATTCCGGGAATCGTACTGAAAATGATCCTCAACCTGACTTCAGTAATAACCCGCTGCGCCTCCTGTCCTTCACCAAAGCGGCAGCTTGCTGTGCGATCAACAATTTAGCGCTCCCTCTCGCATGACTATTTGCTGGCCTACAATCCCTTGAGACGGATTTGCGAATGCTCTTCGCTACAGAAAAAGGAGCGCCCATGCCGCTGCACTTGGATTTGCGATTACGCCTAAGCGTTCTCTCGACGAGCCCTAAAGCACTTGCCACTTAAGCATCCGCTCGACCGTGCCGAGCGAATGTCTTTCCGTCGAATTCACTGAGCAGCTTTTGTCCAGGACTCAAGCCTCGTCTGGCATCGCCTGCAGATGGCCAGATGACGTGCGCGGTCGTGCATGAAAAGGCTGCGCATATCGAACGCAAAGCTGCGCACCTCATCGTCCGAGTAGCAGCAGAATTCCTCTTCCCGCATTTGTGGCGTGCCCTTCCAAGCCAGGAGTTGTTCCTTTCGACGTTCCGCCATGTCCGGGAACTCGATGTGGGCGAGCAGGGGCGTTCGTCCAGGCAGCGTCGTCTGCAGCCCACACGTCCTCCATCTCTGCACTTGCGTTGAGCGCAAGGTATCGAAGGACGTCTTCCCGACCGCGAATGTTCGACCAGTATCCGCGAGTCCAGCGATGGCGATCTTCCCCAGTTCCAGGAGCTCCGCATCGTCGTAGGTGTCGGCATGCTCCCAAAACTGCCGGATCTCGCTCCTCGCGACATCGGCGAACTCCGAACCTCGCTCCGCTCGAGCGGAGATGTCCGAAGTGAGTGCGGGCAGATCGATCGCCGTCCCAGGAGGGGTCTCCCAGGCCGGGTGGTTCACGGTAAACATGCTGGGATCGAAGACCTCAAGGAGCGATTCCTTCCGATCCTCGGGGCCGCGATATCGGTTGACCATATCCAGAAACCAGGCCAGGGTGCTCGGAGCGATCGAGCGGATGGCTTCCTTAAAAGCCTCCTCGCGGTAAGCGATGCGCTGCGCCTTCGTGCGCGGAGCTCTCTTCGCCTCCCGCTCAGCGGCTCGCGTTACGAAAGGCCGAGTGAAATGGTTCCACTCATTGCCCGACCAAACAGCCACTACTCACAACTCTATCGACTAGGTTTCTGCGACTCGGACCGGACGCGGTAGTCCGTTTATACCTCGCGGTAGTCCGTTTATACCTACAGTAGGAGCGCTAATCATCCCCCGCTTTACCATCAGGGAGATGGGTAGCGTAAAGATTTGCCGTCGACATTCGTGCGCTGACCAACGGTGTGTCCTGCAGAGTCAGTCCGGCAAACTGATAATCCACCGCGTCGGCGAAATGCAAATCCTTAAGATCTGCGACTCTCTGGATCACGCCGTTCGGCACGCTGATCTGGTAGACAACCTGACTCTTCTGCAGATAATCATGGAAAAATAGCGAGCGGCTGTCATGTGCCCACACCGGATCTGCCACGCTTTGTTGCGTAAGCACCCGCCAATGCTTTGTCGTTGTGTCATACAGCATCAAGCGATTCATATCTAGCGAGAGTGCCGCAATAAAACGGCCATCCGGACTCCACCGAGGGCTGAAAAGTCCGCTTGATCCCACGATCGTCTCTACTTTTTTCGTCGGAAGATGGAGGATGTACAGCTCTTTCGCCTCGACCACCTCGCCCATTAAGCCGGGCACGCGCCCAAATACAACGTTCTCGCCGTCGGGAGACCAATCCGGATCTGCCTGGTTCCGGTCTTCCGGAAACAAGGCATGCAGATTTCCCCCATCCGCATCGATCGACTGGATCTGCCAACGAGTTCCCGGCTCGCGCGCCATGAAGACGAGCTGCTTGCCATCGGGCGACCAGTTCATCATGAAGACCTCCTCGGGGTAG
>DATAYL010000429.1:0-4241 GCA_036272575.1 Bryobacteraceae bacterium
CGGGCTTGCGTCCGGGTTGGGCTTCCCGGGTTGCGGTCACGGAGTGGGCTGTCACGAGTGGTCCTGTCTGTGGCTCTGTCGGTGCTCCTGTCTGTCGTACTGTCCAGGGAACGTCTTCCCGAGTCGATATATCGACACCTGGCACTCTGCACTGCTTCGCGGATGCGGCGGAAGCGTGCGGTCTGATTCACCTGTGCCGGCCGTGAAGTACAGACAGAGACATGGGTTATCCGCGTGGTCTTGCAATTGAACGAACCATTTCATTGGTTGGCACTCTGATTGCTCCTAGCAGGGAGGACCCACTTGTTGGAATGGCGATTTGTTGGTTGGGACATATGGAGAGATAACAAATGATTGATGCAAAGAAGACGGGGCCGGTAGAGAGCCCATCGGGACTAGCAAAGAGCCCATCGGGACTGGCGAAGAGCCCGTCGCGGCGAGGCTTTCTGCAAAGCGGCTCTGCTGCACTTGCTGCCGCGGCACTCGTTGGCTTATCGGCAAACGCTCAAGAGCGTGAGGACATTCGTAAGGCAGAGGGCGATCATTCTTCGAGCGATCCCGGACAGGAGAACAAACCTCTTTTAGATGAAAATCCGAACTCGAATCTGCCGCCTCCGACGGATCGTGGAGACATCGGCCCCATCTGGTATTCCTTTGATCTCGCGCGCAAACGCGTTGAGGAAGGCGGCTGGACGCACCAGGTAACACAGCGCGAGCTGCCTCCATCGGATGATCTAGCGGGTGTGAACATGCGGCTCACTCGTGGCAGTTTCCGCGAACTGCATTGGCACACGGCAGATGAATGGGCCATTATGCTCACCGGCAATGCTCGGGTCACGGTTCTGAACCCAGATGGAACAATTTTCATCGACGATGTGAGCAAGGGCGACCTCTGGTTTTTTCCTGCAGGGTACCCACATTCCATTCAAGGTCTTGGCCCGGACGACGGTTGCGAGTTCCTGCTGGTTTTCAATCAAGGCATGTTTTCCGAAGACAACACCTTCCTCATCTCTGCCTGGCTCGCTCATACGCCGCATGAAGTATTGAGAAAGAATTCCGATCTCGATCCCAGCGCGATCGCAAAATTGCCGAGCGAGGAGCTCTATATTTTTCCAGCCGGCCTTCCTCGATCTCTGGCACAGGACAAGGCAGCCGTTGGCGGAAGAAGTGTCGAGTCGCCCATCCAATACACGTTCAAGATGTCGGAGATGGCCCCGACGAAGCAAACGCCTGGAGGCGAAGTGCGCATCGTCGATTCGCACAACTTCCCGGTTTCGAAGAGCATTGCCTCCGCACTGGTAGTCGTCAAGCCAGGGGGGATACGCGAGTTGCACTGGCATCCCAATGCATCCGAGTGGCAGTTTTATCTCGCGGGCAAGGGACGCATGACGATATTTATGCCTCCGCAAAGGGCTCGTACGATGGACTTTAATGCCAACGATGTTGGCTACATTCCACCAGTTGCCGGTCACTACATCGAAAATACGGGGGATAGAGATCTGGTCTTTCTCGAAATGTTCAAGGCGGACCGTTACATGGATTTCTCCATGAACAACTGGATCCGACGTCTTCCTCCGGAAATGGTAACTGCACATTTGAACATTGATGAGTCGACCATCAAGAAGATTCCCGCAGAAAACCAGGCTGTGATCGCAGGGTGATGGCGGACCGGCTATGCCGGATAACGAACTCTGTTGTCAGTAGCAATCGCCTCGATGAGTCCAGTCATGGGCTGCCGCAGATCAACTGTGTGGCACAAGACCGAGACGATGAGGGATGAAAAGACGTGCTCACCTTAACCAGGACGAGTTGGTGTTTCCCGATGGCACTCCTTGCCGGCTTTCTTGTCGCGCCGGCGGCGTCTGGGCAATATCGATATCCCAAAAGCCCTGAAACGGAATTTGAGCAATATAAGGATTACCCGCAGGTACGTGGACAGACGCAACCTTTGACGGAAGGCAAGCTGCCTGCCTGGATGACACTAGACGGCGAAGTCCGGTTCCGCACCGAGGATCAAACGGCCATCAACTATCTCCCCGGAGCGGGGAAATTCTATGAGCTCGAGCGCGTGCGTGGAGGTATGGAGATACGGCCAACTTCCTGGCTGTCAACCTATGTCCAATTCCACGATCTTCATGCGCTTGGACTTCCGCTCAAGTTTACCGCCGCAAACATGCGGGACAGCTTTGACTTCCGTCAGGCCTATGTTGAATTTCACTATAAGCCGATCAAAATCTTTGCCGGACGACAGCTGCTCGATTTCGGAAACGAGCGCGTGATTGGTATCAGTGACTGGACGCAGACGAGTCGCAGCTTCGATGGATTCGACCTGCGGATCGGGGACAAAAATCGTGTGGACCTGTTCAGCGCCTCGGTCGTGAAAATAAACCCCACGAGCCTCGATATGCATTCCGGCGGCCTCAATTACCACGGAGTGTACAGCTCCATAAATAGCTGGATTCCACGAACTGCTGTCGAGCCCTTCGTGCTGGTGAAGGCCATGCCCCGGGTACTTAGTCAGCAAAATATCTCCGGCACGGAGACGGAGGTGACGACCGGTCTACGCGTCCAGGGATTCCCCGGCCAGAAGATTGACTACGACATAACGGGGACACTGCAGCGCGGCAGTTACTCAAATGACTCCATTCATGCGGGATCGCTCTTAATAAAAGCCGGATATATGGCCGCATCACTGCCTTGGAAACCGCACTTGCAGGGAGAATACGACTATGCAACGGGTAATGCCCATCGGAATCCTTTCAGGATCGGTACATTCGATCAGCAGTATCCGAGCAACCACAATGCCTTTGGCCTGGTTGATTTGTTTGGTTTCCAAAATATCAAGCAATACCGTCTTAATCTGGATCTGAACCCTTATCGACACCTGACTTTGCTGTTCCAGGCGGAATCCCTACATACCGCGACCAGATTTGACGGTGTGTACGACAGTGCAGGGTCTCTATTGCTGCAGGCTCCGCCAGCCGGTTTTAGCAGCGACAATATCGGCACCGGATTCGATGCGTCGGCCAAGTATGTCTATCACAAGTATTTCGTTGTGCAGGCTGGTGTTGGCCATTTCTTCCCCGGGCAGATCATGACTCACAATGATCATGGCAGTCCACAGACGATCTCCTGGCTGCAGTTCACCTATCGGTTCAAGCTGCATTAAGCGCTCTCTCACGAGTGGCTAGACGATGTGGGAAGAACGCGGTCGGAACGCTGCGAATCGCGGTCGCGATTGCTATCTGTCGAAAGCGAACTGTCGAGAAAATCTTTCAAGTGTCGCTATTTTGACGGACACTCCGGATACTTTCGGACCACGCCGCAGCCTCCAGAGAAGAACACTATTGAAGTCAGCTACATCCGGGGAAATCTCATTTCCAGAGATCTTTGGCATTGCGGATGCTTATAAGGTCATCGAGGCTATTGAGAAGGGAAAGCAACCCTCGATGCCTTCGAGGAGATACGATGCGCTCTGATTTGGTGTTCGGTGCACTCGCTAATGTTCCAAACCGATTTCTACTTACCAAGCTTGCCTCACATGCAACCCGTCGGCTGCATAGGCCGAATACTCGTATACAGGAAACGGCAAACGAGGTATTTGTACGATTCCGTCGCGCTAACCCAATCGCGGACCCGCGGAGTAGCCAACAATATGCAACCGTTGGGTCGCACGGTGCAAGGGGAAAACTCATCTACTCTGCCAACCCAAAACCCTACGTGGCCTTGGATTCGATGGACGGAGCTGCGTGACAGCTCGTGTCAGCCATCGAGGTGACAGCTCTTGAATGACAGATATCGGATCATCCAAGACCGAGAGGCGTCCGCTTGGTGGGAGCGAACTGGAGATTACGCCAGCTGGTTTTGACGCCTGGGCCATCGGAGGTGACGGGTGGTCGTTCGGATGGGGACCACAAGATTGACAAAGCCTCGGAACGCGCCGCCTGGATGCAAGCGTCCTACTAGTCAAGCAGGCGAGGCGGCGCTGGGCGGAGGCTGGGACATCGGCGCAGACCCTGCACGACCAATCGTGAAACAGGCATTCAGATGCCGGTGCCGAGACCATCGACTTCCTCCAACCTCTCGATGTGTTCCCGTGGAACTGGCGCGACCGAGGGAGAAATCTGCGCCGCCCTGCGCGAGGTCATGGGCACTTGTACCGAAGTCCGCATCGCCTGACTCAGGTTACTTCTTCAGCGGACGAGCCGCCGCCCCCACCGCCGCCAACAAGCCCGCCGCCA
>DATAYL010000430.1:0-25252 GCA_036272575.1 Bryobacteraceae bacterium
CATCAATTTGAAGAGACTGGCCGATTACATCCGGTGATCTGCCGAAACGGCTGGTCCATAGCGCATGGCTCAACACGACAATGCGCTCGTGAAGCGCTTCTTCCTCCGGTGTGAAGGAACGGCCCAGCAGCGGTCGAACACCCATCACAGAAAAGAAATTGGCGGAAACGAAGGCGCCCTGCACGGTTTGTGGCTCTCCCTGCCCGGTTAGAGTTATGCGCGACCATCCGCTATCGCGGTAGTAAATGGCGAGAGCGTCAAAAGTTCGCGTCTGCGCTTTCCAGGCTTGGTAATCCTGGTAAAGAAGGCCACCATCATCCGGATCTTGCGGATCGGACAACAGAACGAGACGGGACGGATCTGGATAAGGCAGTTGGCGGAAAAGTACAGACTCAAGCACGCTGAAGATTGCGGTATTAGCACCGATAGCCAGACCCAAGGTAAGGATTGCGATGATCGTGAAAGCGGGACTCCCGTGCAACGAACGGAAGGCATAGCGCAGGTCCTGCCAGCATTGATCCGCAAAAGACCAGCGCCAAACTTCGCGCATGCGCTCCTTGATCAGGGTTGCATTGCCGAGCTGACGCCGGGCGCCGGAATGTGCGTCCGCTGGATTTTGGCCGTCATCCCGATTTTCCTCGGCAAGCTTGGCGAGGTGATAAGCCAGCTCCCGTTCGAGTTCCTGCTCGCGGACTTTCCGGTGCTTGAACCAGGAAATCATGTATTTCGCGTCCAGAGTACTTTTGCGTTCCGTCCAGCAGTGTACGGCAACTTTTTATACTTGGCAAGCCTACAGGTCAGCTGAACAGGTATAAGATGAGGCCGGCGGCGCCGCAGTGTAGAGCGAGCGATCCAACCACGGGACGTTAGCTAGAGTTCGAGATTGCCTTGATACAGCATGTCTTTCAGCCGGAAGCGGCCGGAAACAGACATGGAGCCGAAGCGGGTTTCAAAGGTAACTTCTTTGTCACCGGCAGTCACAGGTTCTTTGCGTGGGAAAAAGAGGCGCAGTGTACCGGTTGAATTGTCGAGTTTGACGTCGTCGGGCAGGATAGCGTGCTTACCACGCGGATAGAGGCGGGCGTAGCGCATGACGCCTTCGAGCATCTCTTCGGGGTTGCGGGCGTCCACCCCGTCGCCACTTTGCTGGTTGAATTGAGGGCGATTATAGCCGTTAGCTGGAACGAGGCCCGAGATGCTAATGACGTAGTCGCGGTGGAGTTGGTCTTCGGTGTAGCCGAGCGGAGTACGGGCATGCGCCAGAGCCAAACGGACAGGCAGAGCAGAATCCCAGCGCACGGTGACTTCAAGGGAAGGCGGACCGTTGCGGTTAACACGGCTAACGCCACCATCCCAGCGGCCGTCGGTCGAACCGTTGTGAGGGCTCGGCATGCCCGCCTGGGGCGCATCGATAGCGGGAGGCGGCGGCGGCGTGTTGTCTTCGGCCAAAGCGAAAGCCGCGGCAACCGGCTGAGACCAGGGCGAGTTGTTCAGAATCTGGTTGACGTCTCGAGAGCTCCACTTTTGCGGATCGGTATTCTTCCAGGGCAGCGAGGCGGCGCATAACATGGCGGCGGCTACCAGAACCAGGCAGGAAGCAAAGCGGAGCATGGGGAGGGACCAAGTAAGAGACGGAGTTCGGGGATGCTAAGTTGCGGCAGGCAGATGTTTTCCAAACATTTATTCGGATGTCTCGCAACATCTGGGCTCATGAAATCGTCATTGCAATAGCGGCCTGATACTAGGTAGCCATTTCTGTAAGCTGAATGACAAGATCGCCAACCGTTCGTTTTCTCCTGGGACTTCTCGTGACGTTGGGGGCGGTGACCGGATTATCCTCGTATTCGCTGTACCGGCTTCATGGCCTACGCAAGGTCGAACTCAATATTGTGGATTTGAACCGGCATGAAGCGCTGCAATTGTTGCGCGTGCAGAACGACCTGAATGCAATTGGACTGAAGCTGCGCGATATGGCCAGCGACCTCGACCAATCTCAACTGCGGCACTACAAACAGGAATTCAGCATGTTACGGCTGGATTTACAGCGGGCTTTAAGGTACGAAACGAGATTGGTACCGGTAACGCAGCCGGCGGGTGACGGCGAAGATATGGCGGCCATTCTGGGGCGCTTCTGGGACAGCTCGGACGAGGTATTTGAGGAAGCGGCTGCTGGGCGCAACGCACAGGCACGCAAGCTTTCGGGTACGACGCTTTCGCAATTGCAGGCCGAAATGTCGACCCGAGTTTCAGCGCTGCTCGAGCGGAACAATGCGGCCGAGGAGGAAGCCGACAAGCGGATTGCTGACATTTACGAAAGTGCCGAGAAAGACACGTACATGTTCCTCGCAATGACGATGCTGGGTATCGCGGCAACGAGCCTGTACTTGATCTATTGGAATCGGAAATTTTTCTGGCAACTGGAGTCCTTGTCGCGGCAGCGGCGAGTACTGGCGGCGCGCTTGATCAGCGTGCAAGAAGAGGTGCTGCGTTCGGTGTCGCGCGAACTACATGACGAGTTTGGACAAATTCTAACCGCCGTAGGAGCGATGCTGGCCCGTGCCGAGAAGAAAGGCGTGCCACCGGATTCGCCACTGCGCACAGAACTCAGCGAAGTGCGTGAGATTACACATGGAACGCTCGAGAAGATTCGCAGCTTGTCGCAGATGTTGCACCCCGCTGTGATTGACGATTATGGCCTGGAGAAGGCAGTGGCGTGGTATGCGGAAGTTTTTGAGCGGCAGAATGGTATTACAACGACAGTTCTGATTCAGGGGGAGCCGATCCGGATAACTGGCGAACCGGCAATTCACTGTTTTCGGATTGTGCAGGAAGCTCTGACAAATGCCGCCAAACATTCGGGCAGTCAGCGGGCCGAAGTCTCGATGGCGTTTGGCCGAACTGACTTGCGCGTGATGATCCGGGATTTCGGACGCGGTGTTATTGCCGACAAAAAGAAGCGGGGCAGCGGGCTCGGTTTGATCGCGATGCGGGAGCGAGCCGAATTAATCGGCGGTGTTTTGAAGGTGGACTCCGCGCCGGGCGGTGGCACGACGATTTCAGTTGTGATGCCGTTGAAGCAGGACGACTCCGCGGCTGATGAAATAAGGGATATGAGCGAAGACGAGGTAGTGATTTGACAACGATGACTGAAGTGATAAGCGTTCTCTTAGCGGATGACCACAGCCTGGTCAGGCGCGGCTTTCGCCGAATTTTAGAAGACGACGAAGGTATGAAAGTGGTCGGTGAGGCGAGCAATGGCGTGGAAGCCATTCGCATGTCTTATGAGTTAAAGCCAAAAGTTGTGGTGATGGATCTTTCGATGCCGGAACTGGATGGCGTACAAGCCACGAAGGAAATCGTCAAGCATTTGCCAGAGACAGAAGTACTTGTGCTCAGCATGCATGCCGATGACAACTATGTGCGGAATGCACTGGACGCGGGAGCGAAAGGCTATCTACTAAAGAACGCCATTGATGTGGACCTGGTCGGGGCGATTCGTTCGGTAGCGGAAGGCAAGCGATTCATCGGACCTGGCCTGAAGTATGTAGCGCAGGAACAGGACGACGAGCTCAAGCGGTTGACGGCGAGAGAAAAGCAGGTGTTGCAATTGATCGCGCAGGGCAAGTCCAATAAGGACATTGCAAAACTGCTTGACCTTAGCGTCAACACAGTTTCAGTGCATCGCGCAAATCTGATGGAGAAGATGAATATCCACCGGACGGCGGAACTGGTCCTTTTTGCGATTCGAAAAGGGCTGATTGCGCCGCAGTAAAACGAAGCGGGGCGAAAGCCCCGCGCAACGCGTAAATTAAAAGTTAATGAACTTGCTTAGCCGATTTGGCATCGGCAGCGGCCTTCTTCTGGGCCTGGAGTTCTTTGGCTTTGGCGGCTTTCTTCTGGAAACGATCCACCCGGCCTTCCGTGTCGACTAGCTTCTGACGGCCGGTGAAAAACGGGTGACAGCTGGAGCAAATTTCAACGCGGATGTCACCTTTGTGTGTAGAGCGAGTGGGAAATTGCGACCCGCAAGCGCAAACGACATTAACTTCCTCGTAGGAAGGGTGAATTCCAGCTTTCATAGGGAACCTTTAGTATAACACGCAAAAACCCCATCCGGGAGGCCTCCCGAATGGGGTTTCTTACTCTAGCCACGTTACGCACGACGGGCGACCGGTCCACAGGAACAGCGGCCTCGACACTGAACGAAACCTGAACGTACGAACGGCGACTTTAAGAGTCGGCCACCTCGCGCGTGGATTGTATGCTACAGTCACTACCAGAATTCATTATTACTGGACCACCTCCTTCCTCAGTGATGCTTTGATTGTAAGGGTAAACTTTTGAAGCTGTCAACGAGGGTCACCGTACTACAGTTAAGTTTTTGATGAAGACAGCGCGGATCTGGCTGAGCGGCTTCCTGCTGCTCGGGGTTGTTCTAGGATTGCCGGGTTCGCTGTTAGTAGCATGGCAGTATCACATCGATGTAGCGCCTCCCCTGATCGGTTTGCACTTTCTGGCGTTGAACGCCGGGTACGTGGGCGCAGCGGCGCTCGCGCAAAAACTAGATAGATGGTTTAAAGCTAAGACATTGACGCTAGGAGCATGCGGAATGGCGGCTTTGAGTTTAGCCGCATTGTTCGTGGCTGCGCCGCCGGCGGCAATTCTATGGCGACTGGCGTCCTGGGCCATGCTCGGGGCAAGCGCGGGCGTTTTAGGGACGGCGCTGCTCTATACGTCGGAAGCATATTTCCGGGAAAAAAAGCTGGCTGCCATGAACCAGGTCGGGACGTGGTTTGTGTGCGGCTGCCTGGTATCGACCGCAGTGGCGGCCTTGACGTATCTGGCGGGAGCGGCACGGATAGAAGCGGCGGTGTTGACGGTAGTGCCCGTCGCGTTTATAGTTCTTCTGGCACGAAGCCCGAGTCCAACTCCCAGGAAAACGGCGCGCGATGCTAAGCAGGAATTACTACGCGACGCGCTGCGCGATCTGCGGAGTATAGCGACGATACTGTTCGGCCTGCTGCTCTTTTTTCAGTTCGGCAACGAGTGGGCAATCGCAGGCTGGTTGCCGCTTTTTCTAATCCATCGCTTCGGCTGCAATCCGGTATGGGCGATCGGGGTGTTGGCCCTTTTTTTCCTAGCGCTGCTGGCTGGACGATGGGCAGCGCGGAAAGGATTACTCAGATTCAATCACCGCCGCTTATTGCTGGTCAGCATTGCAGCGGCAATGTGCGGTTGTTTCACGCTGAGTCTGGCCCATTCGCTGGCGGGCGCGGCAGTAGCGGTTACGGTGATAGGCGGCGGATTCGCGCCCATCTACCCATTAATAGCGGAGCAGTTGGACGAGCGTTTCACCTTTCACCCCGGTTTTTATAACGGCGCGGTCGCCATCGCGATCACGGGGGCGATGGGGGTGCCGTGGTTGCTGGGATTTGTCGACGCCTGGTTCGGCATGCGCTACGTGATGCTAGGGCCGGCTCTCGGTTCAATGGTGGTGCTGCTGCTTTCGCTGCTACTCATGCTGGAAACACATCTAATGAGAGACAAGACAGAGCTATCGACCAGCGATTAGCACACACGATCATGCAGGTGGAGTTTCGAGAGAGCGGTATTTATCTGCCAGCCATCGACTTGTGGTTGGACAACACGGAGCCTTGTGAGGCAACCTGGATTTCACATGGGCATAGTGACCATGCGCGCGGCTGCCACGGGCAGGTGATCGGAACCGCAACCACGATTCGCTTCTATCGGATGCGCTTGTGGCTGGAAGAAGGGCAGGTGGAACCGGAAACAATCCCGCTTAACTTCGGCGAGAGCATCGATTGGAATGGGGCCCGGCTGACGGCGTATCCGGCCAGCCACATATTGGGAGCGGCACAATTACTCATCGAGTTCGGTGACGAACGGCTGGTTTATACCGGCGACATTAAGCTGAGGCAACCGCTGTGTGGAGACACGACACAGGCGATCCCCTGCGACCGGCTGATTATTGAATCCACTTTCGGCTTGCCGATTTACAAGCTGCTGGGGCGAGATGAGGCGGTCGAGCGAATCACCGGTTTTGCCAGGCGATGTTTGGCGGATGGGGTCACACCGGCCTTTATAGGTTATCCGCTGGGTCGTGGCCAGGAAATTGTCCACGTGTTATGCCAGGCGGGAATCAAGACGGCGGTACACGGGGCCATCGCGAAATTCATCTCGACTTACGAGGAAAGCGGCTACGACTTTTCGGGATGGGAGCCCTACGACGCAAGGGCGATTGCGGGAAAGGCTCTGGTGGTGGTTCCGGCGCATGGCAGCGCACTTGAGGCGACCGGGAAGAATGTACGGGTGGCATATGTCTCAGGTTGGGCAGCACTCGACAATGCGCGACTACGGAGCGGGGCGGAAGAGTTAATTCCATATTCAGATCACGCGGATTTTGATGAATTGCTGGACCTGGTGGAGCAATCGGGCGCCCAACACGTGGATGTGGTGCATGGCTACACCACGCCGTTCGCGCGTATTTTGCGGCAGCGCGGCTACTCGGCGGCGGCGCCACAGCAGGCGGGAGTGCGCACCGATGTTGAGGCGGAGGGCTGATGGACCGGCTCGCCGAGGTTTGCGAACAGATTGCGAGTCATGGGAGCAAGCTCAAAAAGATATCGCTGCTCGCTGAATATCTGCGCGGGTTGAGCGACGACGATTTCACGCTAGCAGTGCAGTTTCTGAGTGTGGGTCCGGTGGCCGATGGCGCGGATAATCTTCACCTCTTTGGCACGGAGGAGAAGATGAAACTTTCGGTTGGAGGGAGCGTGCTGCGGGAGGCGCTTAGCAGGGCCGTCGCGTGGGACCGCGAGACACTGCGTGTTTGTTACGGCGAAGTAGGCGACACGGGCGAGACCGTGAGCTTATTGGTGCGCGGACAGACGGCGGATGAGCCGCTCAGCCTCGCGGCGGCGAACGGGCTTTATCAGGAATTGTTTGGAGCACGGACAACAGAACGGAAAGGGCGCTTGCTGGAGCAGTCTTTTCGCAAATACCGCCCGTTGACATTGAAGTATTGGATAAAGGTGATCACGCGGGGGCTGCGGATCGGGTTGATGGGCCGCATGGTGGAAGAAGCAGTCGCTCTGGCGTGCGATGTGCCGAATACGGCGGTGCGCGAAGCCAATAATCGCCTGGGTGACTTGGCGCGCGTAGCGATGGCTGCCAGGAAAGGGCAACTTTCCGAGATCCAGGCACGGCTGTTTCATCCAATGGATTTCATGCTGGCGACTCCGCTCGAACGGCTGGATGATTTGGTTTCGCCGCCGGATTGGGTGATTGAGGACAAGTACGACGGGATTCGCTCGCAGGCGCATTTCGAGGAGGGGCGTGTCGAGATTTACTCCCGCGGCATGGAAGCGGTGACCGCGGCATTTCCCGAAGTGGCGGAAGCGTTAAAGCAATTGCCCGGAAATGGTTTGATCGATGGGGAACTTCTCGCATGGCGTCAGGGGCGAGCGCTGAATTTCAACCTGCTACAGCAGCGCCTTGCCCGGAAAAGTGTACATCGAACTCTGCTCGAAGATGTCCCGGTGGTTTTCATGGCGTACGATCTGCTGCTCCGGGATGGAGTATTGCTGCTTGACGAACCACTTGAAGAACGGCGGCAAAAGCTGAAGACTTTGTTCGAAGGATTGCCAGCACCTTTGCTGTTGTCGCAGCAGTTCGAAGCGAGTGGGAAAGAGGAAATTGACAAGCTGTTCGGGGAGGCCCGGATGCGCGGTAACGAGGGATTATTGCTAAAGCGACGCGGCAGTTCATATGAGCCAGGCAAGCGCGGCGGAGCGTGGCAGAAATTAAAGCGACCTTACGGCACATTGGATGTAGTGATTACTTCGGCAGAACAAGGCAGCGGGCGGCGCGCGATTTTCTTTTCCGATTACACGTTCGCCGTACGTTCAGACAACGGGTACTTGAACGTGGGAAAAGCATATTCGGGATTGACCGACAGCGAAGTAAAGGAATTGACAAAGGTGTTGCGAGCGGCGTCTACGGAGCGTTTCGGGCCGACTACGCTGGTGCAGCCGTCGGTCGTACTGGAAGTGGCGTTTGATGGCGTCCAGAAGAGCACGCGCCACAAGAGCGGGTACGCACTACGCTTTCCGCGCATTTTACGATGGCGGCGTGATAAGAAGCCGGGAGATTGCGATGATCTCGCAAGGGTTGAAGCGCTCTACCAAGCGTCGATCCAGTAAAGGACCAGCGCAAGCGAGGATTCTGGAAGCGCTGCATCCGGCGCTGGCGGAGTGGTTTGCGCAGACCTACGGTGCGCTGAGCGAAGTGCAGCTTTTGGCGCTGCCCCATACACTCCTCAAAGAGAACACTCTGATCCTGGCGCCCACTGGCAGTGGCAAGACATTAGCGGCATTCTTGTCGGTACTTTCGGGACTAGCGAAACAGGCGGAGCTGAACAGCCTGCCGAACGCAGTAAAGGCGATTTATGTATCGCCGCTGAAAGCACTCGATAATGACATCCACCGGAATTTGACGCCGGCGCTCGAAGTGGTGAACGCGCGTTTACCGGCGACACAGCAGATTCGCATGGAGGTGCGAACGGGCGACACAGCACTGGCGGAACGCAACCGGCAGAAACGGCTGCGGCCACATCTGATTTTGACGACACCCGAAAGTTTGAGTTCGATGCTCTCGCAGAAGACGTGGCGCGAAGCGGGCTTTGATCCGGAGACGGTGGTGGTGGACGAGATTCACTCATTCGCAGAGAACAAACGAGGTTCGCTGCTGGCGCTGTGCCTGGAACGCTTGGAACACCGGACAAGACGAGCCGTGCAGCGGATTGGCGTATCGGCAACAGCGTGGCCGGTTTCGGCAATTCAAAGACTGCTGTGCGGCGACAGAGCGTGTGCGGTGGCGGCGGCCGTGCTGCAAAAAGTTCACCGGCTAGAGGTGGTGGCGCCGGCGCCGGGGGTGTGGCTACCGCCGGCGGGTCACAATCCATTTCGCATTGCCGCAACGGTGGCCGATGAACTGCAGCAGGCGAAATGCAGTTTGATTTTTTTGACGACACGGTCTGGTGTAGAGCGGCTGGGACTGGCGCTCAAAGTGTTACTGCCGGAGTTGGATGACCGAATCGCCGTGCATCACGGGTCAGTGGACCGAGAAACACGACAGGACATCGAGGACGGTCTGAAGACGGGCTACTGGCGCGCGGTAGTGGCTTCGAGCAGTCTGGAGATGGGCGTCGATTTCGCAAGCGTCGACCAGGTGCTGTTGATCGGAACCCCGCGCGGAGTGAGCCGCGCATTGCAAAGACTGGGGCGCAGCGGGCACCAGGTGAATGGGATCGCGCAGGGAGTGTTGATCCCGCTGAGTCTGCCGGACTTGGTCGAGTGCGTGGCGCTGCGGGAGGCGTCGCGCGAAGGAAGGTTGGATGCACTGCGCATTCCGGAAGCGCCTCTCGATGTACTAGCGCAGGTGCTGCTCGGGATGAGCATCGAAGGCGCGTGGACGCTGGCGGATGCCTATGAGTTGGTGACGCGAGCAGGACCTTATCGTGATCTACCGTTGCAGGATTTCGACGATGTGATTCATTACTTAAGCGGCCAGGGGAAAGTGCTCGGTTCGTACGGTACCTACGGGAAGATCGTACTCGAAGGGAACACATTTCGCGTGGCCGATCAAAAAACGGCTCGCAACTACTACTTAAATGTCGGCGTGATCAGTTCGGATTACGAGATGAAAATCGTTTCGAACAAGTACCGGCCGCTGGGAGCAGTAGAGGAGACGTTTGTGGCTTCACTGCAACCGAACGAAGCGTTTGTGGTGGGCGGCCGTCCGGTTCGAGTGAAGCATATTCAAGGAAACACGGCGGTGGTGGAGCCGGCGAAAGGTGAGCAAATCAAGACACCACGCTGGATGGGCAACAAAATGCCGCTAACTGCACAATTAGCACAAGAGGAACTGCGGCTCAGACGCGAACTGCAGATCGTTTGGAACGACGGCGGCAGGAGAGCCGCCATGGAGTACCTGCGCAAGGTACATGCCGTGGATGAGAATGTAGCGGCGCGTGTGGCCGGTTTTATTGAGCGACAGTTACATGCCATGCCCATTCCGACCGACGCGCCTATCCGGGCGGAACGCGTGGTGAATGGCAGGAACATGTTACTGCTCGTGCATGTAGTAGGCGGACGCGCCGTGAACCGATCACTCGCGTGGGTAGTGGGCGCCCGGGTTGGGAAGGGCGCAAGCGTGGTTGCCAACTTCGACGATCACAGTTTTCTGTTGTCGATGGATGCGCGAATTGCGGTGGAGGCGGAGAGTTTGCGTGAAGCCTTCAATCCGAAGAACTGGATGGAGGATCTGCGGGGGATTCTTTCGACAACCGAGACGCTAGGCACGAGTTTCCGGCGGATCGCAGAGATTGGACAGCTGCTGCCGCGACGCACGCTGCGGGGAGATGTGTCGGCGCGCACGGCGACGTGGAACGGGAGCTTGCTCTATAAGACTCTGCTCGAGCATGAGCCGGGTCATCCGCTGGTGCGGGAAGCGGTGCGCGAGGTACTTGAGGATCAATGCGACGCACCGCGAGCCCTGGAGATAAGCGCACAGATTTACCAAGGATCGCTGGAGATATATGATCTGCCGCGTCCTTCACCGTTCGCGTTGCCCTTGTTTGCGGCGTTCAATCGCGAAGTGCTGGTAGCGCCTGATCCAGACAAAGCATTAGACGACCTGGTGGCTGCCTTGTACGGCCAATGGGACAACGAGGCCGACACGTGAGGCGGCGTTATACTCGCTGGGGATGAACCGGCAATATCTTGCGTTAGATCTGGGCGCGGAAAGTGGGCGGGCCATATTAGGGCAGCTTTCGCGACACAAGATTGAGCTTGCAGAAATTCATAGATTTTCCAATACGCCTGTGCGGCTGGCGACTGGTTTGTATTGGGATTCTCTGCGGCTGTTTTACGAAATGTCGGAAGGCATTCGCGCGGCGGCAATGCAAGCGGGCGAACTGGACGGAATCGGCGTGGACACGTGGGGCGTGGATTTTGGGCTCGTTGGTGGAAATGGCTGCTTGCTCGACAATCCGCGGCACTATCGGGATGCGCGCAATTGCGGAATGCCCGAGCAGTTATTCCGCATCGTGGCGCGCGCAGAAGTTTTCCGGCAGACCGGCATTCAGTTCATGGAGATCAACTCGCTCTATCAGCTATATGCGACGCATCGCGAATCGCCTGAGCTTTTGCAATTGGCGCAGAGTTTACTGTTTATGCCGGACCTGTTCAATTTTTTTTTGACAGGTACCGCGTTGTCGGAGCGTACAATCGCAAGCACATCCCAGTTTTACGATCCGGTGCGGCGTGCGTTCGCAACCGACATGTTGCGCCAGTTGGGTATTCATGCGGGTTTTTTATGTGAGCTGGTCGATCCCGGGACTGAACTCGGTCCGGTGTTGCCCTATTTGAGCGAGCATTGCGGGCTGAAAAGCGAAACGCCAGTGTTTACGGTGGGATCGCATGATACGGCATCGGCAGTGGCTGCGGTTCCGTCCATACGCGACGACAACTGGTGTTTCATCAGTTCGGGGACGTGGTCGTTGATGGGCGTGGAGCTCGAGGCGCCACTAATCAATGACGCGTCGCTCGAGGCGAACTATACAAACGAAGTGGGCGTTGAGAACCGGATTCGATTCTTGAAGAATATCCCGGGACTGTGGGTGCTGCAGGAATGCCGTCGGCATTGGAGTCGGCAGGGGCAAGAGCTTTCATACGCGGAGCTGATGGAGCAGGCGTCGGTGGCGAAAGCGTGCGAGACGCTGCTGGATCTGGATCTGTTTGTGGCGCCGGGCGATTATCCGCAGAGAATTCAGGATTACGCCAGGCACACGGGCCAGCAAGCCCCCAACGAACCGGGAGAATTTGTACGAGTGATTTTATGTAGTCTGGCAGCGCGCTACAAGCAAGTGCTGGAATCGTTAGAGAAGTTGACGGGCAAGAGTATGGAAGTGATCCACATTGTGGGCGGAGGATCACGAAACCGACTGCTGAATCAATTGACGGCGGACGTGACGGGCAGGCGGGTAATTGCGGGTCCGGCTGAGGCGACGGCCGCAGGCAACGCGCTGACGCAAGCGATGGGCACGGGCGAAGTGAAGTCGCTTGAGGAGTTGCGTGCGATTGTGCGGAACTCGTTTGAAGTGGAGGAGTTTCGTCCGGGGCGTCTAAAATAGCGCGTATGACCGCTGCTACCGTACCGCCGATCACAGTAGAACAATTTCTGAACTTCGAGGCACCGGACGGCTTCCGGGCCGAACTGATCCGAGGAGAGATCGTCCTGTCACCCGATCCGAAGCCGCTGCATCACGACGTTGTCGAAAATATATTTGAGCTGCCCAAAGGAGCGGTCGGACGAGAGTTCAAAGTGGGCTTACGATGCAATATGAATCTTGAGAAGTTGTTTCCATGCCTTCGCCGGACGTATTTATTGTGCAGCAGAAACTCTGGCGGCAGGCTCGGGAAGGCGAGTACTATCCGCGCAGGGCTCCGTTGTTGGCAGCTGAGGTGTTATCGCCAGCTAACCGTCTGAAGAATGTGAAAGTAAAGACTGAGCTGTATCTCGAAAGCGGCAGCTTGGCCGTCTGGAATGTACGCTTAAGGCAACGCGAAGTTACGGTACATGTGCAGGACCGCCAAGTGTTCACACGCCAGACTGGGCAAACAATTCAACTGCCGGCGGAGTTCGGCTCAGTGGAGATAGCCATCGACGATTTCTTCCGATTGAGTTAATTTGGGAGAAACGCCGGTTGCCCTTCTTAGACGCTGCCAAACGTTAGGGGGACTTCTGCAGCGACTTACCGGTTGTTGCAGTTCTTCTGATAAAGAACTGTTCTTTATCTATTGTCGGGTCGACCGCAACGTCGAAAAATCCAACCATCATTTCAGACCACGTTTGCTCACCCCAAGTGACTGTCGCATTGGGATCGGGGTTGTGAGGATTGTTCCGGGAATTATCGAACGTGGCGACGGCTTGGAGGATAGTGCCCGCCTTGAGCGGAAGTGGTTCAGCGAGGCGATAGCTCAATTGCCAATAGAAGTTGTAATGGGGGATGCGCAACAGCGTCGTGATCACGCCATGCGGGGCGATGATGTTGTACTCGAAAGTTTTACCGCGCAGGTGCATGTGCGGGAAGAAGCTGAGCAGAAGAGCATCGTTCGGAATAGAGCCATGAACTTCGACGCGATAGGCGGGATCACCGGGCGGAATCGAAAAGCGGTCGTTAGTGAGCTGCAAGGTAAGGACACGCTTAACAGGCGGTGTTTTCGAGAACACGAGTCCGATGCTCGATTGGTCTTCGGTCGGATGGCCGTGGGTGGTGTAGTGCATCTGAAGAACGATATCGGAGCCGGCGGGCACTAACTTCGCATAATCACGTGGCCACTGATCGGGTGAGCTGCCGGGTGCGTAGACAAGCAGAATGTCGCTGGTCGTCCACATGTCGCTTGCGGTAAAGGGACGGCCCACAGGCGCGTTGCGTAGCCACGGAGAATGCGGCGGACGAATATACGCAACGGCATGATGAACCACCATGGGATTGCTTGGACGAATTTCGGACATGCGAACCCAGCGATCCTGTTTGAAGTGCGTGGGAATGATAATAAATTGGTACGGTACATCGCCGGTGGCAGGCAAATGTTTCGCGACCGGCATGCGGAGCACCAGATCGGGCCGTTCGATTTTCCATCCGGCGGTCGAGCGCGGAACTGGCGGAGCCTCGTGCGGATCACCCGCAGGAGCGTGCGCTTGCGACCAGGCGGAGAGCGTGGCAATTTGCGCGGGAGTAAGTGACGGGTCGTTAGCGAAGTGGCCGCAGCACGGATCGGCAAACCAGGGCGGCATTTCCCTCTTGGTTGTGGCGGCAGCTATTGCGGCGGCAAAGGGCTTCGCGTCGTGGTAGGTTTCAAGCGGCATGGGCGCCATCTCGCCGCGGCGATGACAAGTCTGGCAGCGCTGCTGAAAGATGGGCAGAACGTCGCGATAGAAGGTTGGTGGGGCGACCAACAAAAGAAGAAGCGCAAGCTCTTTCATTTGCTTGCGTAGAAATCGGGCGGCATGCTGGGCCAACGAGGTGAGCGTTTCTGTTTAAAGGCGAGGCGGCCTTCTGCAAAATCTTCGGTCGCCATCAAGCGGCGGCGGGCCTGGGCTGCTGTCTCGCCGGCTTCGGTCCACAACTTGTCGTGGGCTTCGCGAACATATTGAAGACCGCTGGCGATTGCTTCCGGGCTGGCTCTAGCTAAGTGGCGCGCCATCGCGGCGGCGTGATCCTCGACCTCAATGGGTGCGGAAACGTGGTGAACAAAACCCCACTCATGGGCATGCGACGAGTTGAAATAGTCACCTGTGAGACTGAGCGCGAGCACACGGCGCCGGCCTATGGCCGCGCTTAAGGATCGATAGACGACGAATGGCCAGAGGCCAACACGAATTTCGGGCAGCCCAAACGTTGCTACGTCAGAAGCGTAAAGCAAATGGCTCTGTGCGGCAAGACCTAAACCGCCACCGAGCGCCGGGCCGTTTACAGCCATGACGATGGGTTTCAGCGATTCGCGTCCTAGACTGAATAGCTTCTCGTGGGCGGCGAGCAGTTCCTCTTCATTGACATCGCTGGCTTCCTCCAAATCCATGCCAGCACAGAAGACCGCGCCATGCGCCGTGAGAAGAATGCAGCCGATATCACTCGCAGTTTGCGCTTCGTCAATGGCGGCGACGATGGATTTCGACATATCGAGAGTGAGGGCGTTGCGTTTGGCTGGGCGATTCAGGATGATGTGCAGGACGCGATATTTTTTATTGAAGAGAAGATTCATGGCAGCGTGGCTAACGGCAGATGGTCGGTATGGCTATGCTCGCAAGCGGCCTGAAAAGCGAACGCTAGAACGGAGCGCGTGTCTTTCGGATCGAGTATGGCGTCGCAGTGGCCGCGGGCGGCAGCATGTTTAGCGTCTAGCCAACGCTCATAGTCAGAGCGCGTACTGTCGATTTTGGCCTGCAGCTCGGGGGGAACGGAGTTGCTGGCGGCTTTGAGTTTAGCGAGTTCGGGGCCGTAGATTGCCTGAATAGCGGAATCGCCTTCCATGACGCCAATGCGCGCGGTGGGCCAACTGAACGTGAAGTTAGGATCAAAGCCTTGGCCGGCCATGGCGTAGTAGCCGGCGCCACTCGCGTGATTAATTGTCAGGATAATTTTAGGGACGGTGGCGCATGCCATGGACTCAACCATTTCAGCGCCGGCGCGGATGATGCCCTGCGTTTCCGCCTCAACGCCGACCATGAAGCCGGAGACGTCCTGAATATAGAGCAGCGGGAGCAATTGGCGCTGGGCATTTTCAACGAAGTAAGCGACTTTGCGGGCGGACTCGGGATAAACAATGCCACCCACCCGCGGGCCGGCGGGCGTTTTGAGGAACCCGCGCCGGTTCGCGATGACACCAATCGACCGGCCGGCGAGGCGCGCTGAAGCGCAATAGAATTCGGGCGCATAATCGGGCTGAAATTCAATGATCTCGCCGTCATCAAGGATGTGATCGAGCAAGGCGTCCAAATGATAGGGCAAGCGGTGGTCGGCAGGCAGAACGCTATAGAGACCGTCAGGATCGCGCTTAGAATGACTCGCCTCGGATGATTGCGGGAGAGATCGCGGCACTGGCATGAGGCGAAACTGCTGACGGATCATAGCCAGACAGGCTGGATCGTCGGCAGCCTGGTAATGGGCGACGCCGCTGACGGCGGTATGCATGCGAGACCCGCCCAACGTTTCCGCATCGGTCGTCTGACCGACGGCGCCCTTCACAAGGTTAGGACCGCCGAGGCCCATAAAGCTGACTTTCTCGACCATGATAATGACATCACTTAAGGCGGGCAAGTAGGCTCCGCCCGCGATACACGGCCCCATAACGGCGGAAATTTGTGGGATGTGCAGGCGACGGCGCATCAGCGAGTTGTAGTAAAAAATACGGGCGGCGCCGTACTGCCCGGGGAAGATTCCGTCTTGCAACGGTAAATTAACGCCGGCGGAATCGACCAGATAGACGATGGGCAAGCGGTTGCGCATCGCGATTTCCTGAGCGCGCAGGATTTTCGTGATGGTTTCGGGCCACCAGGCGCCGGCTTTGACGGTAGCATCATTTGCGACGATAACAGCAGGGCGATTTTCGATGAGCGCGAGTCCAGTAACGACGCCCGCCGCGGGAGCCTGGCCGTTGTACAGGTCGTATGCAAGCAGGAGTCCGATTTCAAGGAACGGCTGCGCGGGGTCGATTAACTGCGCGATCCGTTCCCGAGCGGTGAGTTTTCCGTCGCGGTGTTGTTTTTCGATTTTAGCCGGCCCGCCGCCCGCACGTAAGCGAGCCTCTAATGCCTGCAGTTCTTGGGTTTGCGCTTGAAGATCGCGGGAAGTTGCGCTCATCTATGTCTTCATTTTGAGGGACGTGGTACGCGGGATACTGCGGCAGATAAATATTTGGTGAATACCAGACTCCTGGTAGTCTAACAGTCATGTTCGGGCTCGACATAAGGGCACTGCGGATTACCTGGACAGTGTTTCTGTTCGGCCTCACGCTGACTGTAATTTACATGATCCGTCAGCCACTCCTGGTGTTTGCGGCAGCGATTTTCTTTGCCTATATGCTGTCGCCGATTGTAGGACTGGTAGAGCGTTTTATACCACGGCGAAAAAATATCGCGCTGGCTATCGTGTACATCCTGTTGGTAGGCGCAATCGTCGGAATTGGGTTCGCGTTGATCCCCAAATTGGTGTCGCAAGCGTCGAGCCTTGTGAGCCGCTTACCGAAACTACTGAGTGTCAGCAAAGTGGCGACGATTCCGTTGCCACAGTGGCTCGAACCGGTTCGGGAGCAGATTATTGCGACCGCAAATCGAGAGGCAAGTAATCTTGCATCAAGCGCAGTGCCGTTCTTACAGCAGGCCGGAACGCGTTTGCTTTCGGGAGTAGGATTACTGTTTCCAGTTGTGCTGATTCCGATCCTGTCGTTTTTTTTCCTGAAGGATGCGGAGGCGATTACCGGAGGATTCGTCAGTCTTTTCGACAAGCGCGACCGCCGGAGTTTATTGCAACAGATCTTCGACGAAATCAACAACGTTCTGAAGAATTACATCCGTGCGCTGGTGATTCTTGCCATGATTACGTTTGCAGTGTACTCACTGTTTCTGAGCCTGGTTGGCGTGGAATATGAGCTACTGCTGGCCGGTTTGGCGGCGATACTGGAGTTCATTCCTGTGATCGGCCCCGCGGTGGGGCTGGTAGTTATCGTAATCGTGTCGATCGTGACGAGTTCCGGGGGCGTACTTTGGATCGTTTTGTTCTGGGGCGTATATCGCGTGTTCCAGGATTACGTGGTCAATCCGTATTTGATGAAGTCGGGACTGGAAATTCATCCGTTATTGGTCTTGTTTGGGGTGTTGGCAGGCGATCAGATCGGGGGAATTCCGGGCATGTTTTTCTCCGTGCCAGTGATTGCGATGCTGAAAGTGGTATACACAAGCATCAAGAACGCCCGTGCGAATCGCGTTCAGCCGATCACACGGGTGCAGGTATGAACGCATCCTAGGCCCCTGATCCCGCACTCGGTCGCGGGACAGCGCGCAGCGTCTGCATACTGGCATTTTTCTTAATGTGTTGTTGACCAGGCGCGCATTCCAATATACAATCCAACGTAACTTAGCAAGTAATTAGGGGAAACGTCCTATGGTCCCAGGTTGGGCCGCTCTAAATCGGGCGGTGGTGTACTTTCTTGTCCTGCTGAGCTGCAGCAATGTTTTGTTGTCGCAATCCGGTCGTGGCACCATCTCCGGAACTGTAAAGGATGCAAGCGGGGCCGTTGTGCCCGACGCGACGGTGACAATCACAAGTACCGGCACCGGCCAAAGGTTTGATCTCCGCACGAACAGCTCCGGCGATTACACGGCAGCCGACGTTCCCATTGGCACGTACAACGTTCAGGTCCAACGACAAGGCTTCCGGCAGGCGAGGGTAGAGAACCTCGCCGTGGACGCGGGCACTGCGGCCCGCGCGGATTTTAGCCTGGAAATCGGCCAATCCAGACAAACCGTGGAAGTCCAGGCCAGCGCCCTGCAGCTTGATTCGGAAGATTCTCGCAGCGCCGTTACCGTCAATCAAACGTTGGTCAACACGCTGCCGTTGGAGGTTGCCGGCACGGTACGGAGCCCGTTCGATCTCGCCGCCCTAACGCCCGAAGCAAAAAATGCGGGAAGCTACTCCGGCTTCGCGCTCGGCGGAGGTCAAGCTGACAGCTATCAAGCCACGCTCGACGGCGTCTCCGTCAATACCTCACGGGCCCTACAGAAAAACTGGGTTGCTTCCAATGCACCTTCGGTCGAAGCGATCACTCAATTCACTGTTGACACGAATGGATTCAAAGCCGAGTATGGGCATGCCGGCGGCGGCGTCATGATGTTTGTCGCGAAGTCGGGCACCAATCAGTTCCATGGGTCCGCCTACGAGTTCCTTCGAAACAACGATTTCGACGCAAACGACTGGTTTAGCAACCGTGCAGGCAAGCCGCGTCAGATTTATAAGCAAAATGATTTTGGTGCTACCGTTGGCGGCCCCGTCTTGCTGCCGAAGCTTTACAACGGCAAGAACAAAACGTTTTTCTTTTTTTCGTACGAAGGGTTTAGAAATCGGAACGGCGCGACGAATGCTACCGCTACGGTGCCAACTCCTGAAATGTACAACGGGGACTTTAGTAATTGGGTGAATGCAAGCGGTAAGCAGATTCCAATTTACGATCCGACTACTCAAGTAACTAATCCCAACGGTTCCGTAACGCGCACGCAATTCGCAGGCAACAAAATTCCAGTCACCATGTTTAACGGCACTGCGATACAAGCGCTGAAAGTCTTTCAAAGCAGTGGAACCTTGGTTCCGAACACCGGCGCGGCGCCAGGCACGGTCGGCTACGTGAACAATAACTACATCATTGCGAATGGCTCAAACGTGCAGCCCATCAACAAAGTAAGTATCAAAGGCGATCACGTTTTTAACGATAAACAGCGCATTTCCGGCTACTATGGGTACGACAGGGAATCAACGATTGCCGGGCCCGACGGACCCGCGACGCTGCCCGGGTTGTACTCGAATTACAACGATCTCCACCAATCGTCCGACGTTTTGAGATTCAGTTGGGATTGGACGTTCGGTCCGACTAAGTACAATCACTTCTATGCGGGCGGAAACAACTGGCGGCAAGATCATCAGCCGCAGCAGGAATACATCGGCAACTGGCAAAGCAAGTTCTGCCTTGGAAACGTGCCCAACTGCAATGAGAATCTGGTTAACTTATTTTCGGGTGGACTTGGAAACACTTACACTACCTGGGGCGGTCAAGCCGATAACGGCTCCGAGAACACGGTCTACTCGTATAACGACGATTTCACTTGGGTCAAAGGAAATCACACTTTCAAGTTCGGCGGCTCGTTCCAGATCAATCACTACAATGGCTTCGGCAGGCAGTGCGAAGCCGGCTGCGTGGGCTTTAGCTATACCGAAACAGGTTTGCCTGGCGTAACTGATCCAACCCAAGGCGGTAATGCGTTCGCGAGTTTCCTGCTCGGTTACGCGGATTCCGGACAAATCGATACCCCTCGCTTTATCGGCCAACAATTTCCGTATTTCGCTGGATTTGCACAAGACGATTGGCATGTAAACAGCAAGCTCGTCCTGAATCTCGGCTTGCGCTGGGAGACCAATCTTCCTCCTACTGGTCTCGACGATCGCTGGAGCGATTTTTCACCCACCACGCCCAATCCCGCAGCGGGCGGCATACCCGGAGCGGTGATCTTTGCCGGGAACGGTCCGGGAAGACAGGGATCGCGGACTCTCGCTGATTCGTATTTCCGTGCTTTCGGACCACATATTGGCTTCGCCTATTCTTGGACAAACAAGACCGTATTTCGAGGCTCGTATGCCCGTTCTTATGCGCCGCTCATGGCAGTGAGCGGGTCGGCTCATAACATGGGTTTTACTCTTACCGATTCAATCAGCAATTCCACCAACGGTATTCAGCCGCTCTTCACCTTGAATCAAGGCTTCCCTGCGTACCAGACACCGCCCTTTATCAATCCATCCGTTTCGAACGGCACTACGGTCACTTGGTGGCAAGGCGCGGAAACGACACATCCTCCGACTACAGACAATTTCAACTTTTCGATCCAGCGGCAGCTCACGGCCAGCATGATCCTCGAGGCTTCTTACAATGGCGTAATCGGCTCGCATCTGCAGGCGCAGTTGCTCGACTACAATCAGGACAACCCAGCGTTGCTCACCGCTTTCGGTAACATTCAGCAGAGTACAAACGTGCTGACCAGCAAGGTGGGATCGGCTTTGGCAAATCAGTATGGAATCGCTGCGCCATACCCAGGATTCACCGGAACCGTGAAACAGGCGCTTCGCCCATATCCCCAATACACGCTCATCGACACCTACGGCGGACAGGGTGACCATAGCGGACATTCCACTTACCACGCAGGATTGATTCGATTTGAAAAGCGCTATAGCGGAGGACTCACCTTCCAGGCATCATATGTTTTCTCTAAATTGCTGACTGACGCCGACAGTTATTGGGGCAATGCGATCCCGACTAACGCGTCGGGTGGAGGCGGTGGCTGTTGCCTGGCGGCGGATCAGTTTAACCGCGGCTTGGAGAAATCCATCGGACAGTTCAATGTGACGCACAACGCGAAAGTTGGATTCGTTTACGATCTTCCGTTCGGCAAGGGGAGGCAATACCTCACACATGGCCCGGCAGCTTGGATTTTGGGCAACTGGGGAGTGAACGGAGTTCTTACTTATTCGAGCGGCCTGCCGGTGGCAATTACATCTTCGTACACACTCCCGCTGTACGGAGCTACGAACGGACGGAGCATACCCTTCGTCACTTCATACAGCGGTTGGCAGAGTTGGAGCGGCAGTTTCGATCCTTCGGTCGACAACTTTCTGGTTCCCTACTGTCCTGCAAATGGCGCCTGCACCGGCCCCTTTCCGCATCAGGGCGACCTCAAAAATCCGCAGGACGGCAATCTCGGCTTCGGCAATGCCACACGGTACAATCCAAACGTTCTCCAGTTTCCAAACCTGAACGAAAATGTTTCCATAGCGCGAAGCTTTCCGATTCGGGAATCCATGCGCTTGGAGTTCCGGGCGGAAGCCTTCAATCTCTTCAATCGTGTACGCTTCGGGACGGGTGATACGAATCTGCAGGATCAGAACTTCGGCAAGCTGACTAGCAGCGCGGACCTGTTGAACACGCCGAGGCAGCTACAACTAGCCTTAAAATTTTATTTCTAAATCGAACAGCTGGGCGGGAGCTTATAATCGGGATTTCGCGCTCCGCTCATGGCCAGCTTTGCATCCATCGATTGGTTCCCACTGTGGCTCAGTCTGCGAGTGGCTGCCCTGGCAACCGCTGTGGTACTGACACTCGGGACTTGGATAGCCTATCTTCTCTCGCACAAAAGTTTTCGCGGAAAGAATCTGCTGGATGCGGCGATCACACTGCCGCTGGTTCTGCCGCCGACCGTACTGGGCTATTATTTGCTGATTTTACTTGGACGAGCTTCACCGCTGGGGCGAGTGTATGAAGGGCTGTCAGGGCATCCGTTAGTCTTCACATGGCAAGCTGCAGTGGTGGCGGCATGCGTACACTCGGCGCCGATCTATGTAAAAGCCGCGCGGGCCGTTCTGGAGGGTGTTGACTACCGCTATGAATGGGCGGCGAGAAGCCTGGGGGCAACTGAGTGGCGTACTTTCTGGCACGTGACGCTGCCGCTCGCGATGCGCGGTTTAGGGTCGCTCGCCACTTTGTGCTTTGCGCGATCGCTCGGCGACTTCGGAGCGACGATTATGGTGGCCGGCAACATTCCCGGCAGCACGCAGACGTTGTCGGTCGCAATCTACGACGCGGTCGAATCTGGAAATGGCAAACTGGCGCGCATATTGGTGCTTTTGGTATCCGGAGTGGCGCTGATTTTATTATGGGCGGCGGGTCATGCCTCGCGGACGCAGGCGGTGCGTGAAATACGATGATGAGCGGCAAGCGTCTTGAGCGTAATTGACGCGCGGCTCGTAAAATATCTCCCAGCCGTGAAAGATACACCGGCCTTTCGGCTGAATCTTCACTTCCAGGCCGACGACGGTATCTGCCTGGTCCTGGGACCGAGCGGCGCAGGAAAAACACTATTGCTGAATTGCCTGGGTGGCTTTCTGCGGCCGGATGAAGGACGGATAACGGTACGCGACGAACTCTACTTCGATGCCGGAAGAAACGTGCATCTGCCTCCGGAACGGCGCCGGTGCGGTTATATTTTTCAGGATCACGCGCTGTTTCCTCACATGACGGTGCGGCAGAATGTGCGCTTTGCCGCCTCGCAAACGGGTAACCGGAACAGCCGGCGAAACCAACACAAGCGGATCAATGAATTGCTCACAGCTTTCGACCTGGGAGATCTGGGAGAACGGAGGCCGGCACAACTGTCCGGTGGACAAAAACAGCGGGCAGCACTGGCGCGCATTCTGGCCTCCGATCCTCGTATTTTGCTGCTTGATGAACCGTCGCGCGGATTGGATGCGAGGCTGCGTGAAAACTTTTACGAATTGCTCCGATCCGTTCGTGAACGCCTGCGCATTCCCATTATCCTGGTGAGCCACGACACCGATGAAGGATTCGAAGTAGCTGATTCTATCTGCGTCTTAGAGCATGGAGAGGCACTGCAGGCAGGATCGAGCGAAACGGTGCTCAAGCAGCCAGCCAACGTCGAGGTGGCATACCTGCTTGGAGTCTACAGTGTGGCGCCGGCAACGATCCGCACCCTCGATCCAGGCGCGAACAAAACCCGATTACTGGTATTGGGGCAAGAGATCGATGGACCGTATTTCAAGGGCCATCTAAAAGGCGATAGTGGTTTTCTTTGCATGCGAAGGTCAGAGATGCGGGTCGTGCCACCCGGCGAACGGCACACAACGCAGCAAATAACTTTACAAGTGCAACGAATACATCCATCCACCGGAGGCATCCGAATATTTTTGGCAGATGGCTTTTCGGTGGTCTTAACGACGCCCGAATACGAGCTGTTGGGAGACGGCAATCAGATTACGTTAGAAATCCCGGCTTCGGCCATGGCATTCACCGATAAATGAAGCGCTACTACATTACCGATAGGAAAGCAGTAGGAGGATTTCGCCCGCTCCTCGAAGTGATTCGGGACCAGATGCATCTCGGAGTGGACTACATTCAGATTCGCGAAAAAGACATCTCCGCGCGCGAACTTTTCGAGTTTGCTTTAACAGTACTGGAGGTACGACAGATGGAGATCCGGAAGCCGCTCCCGACAAAGATTCTTTTGAACACCCGGGCGGACGTGGCTCTAGCAACGGGCGCGGACGGCATTCATCTACCGGCTGCGGCGCCCGCGGAAGTTTTGACGGGCTTGCTGGTAGGACGATCCTGCCACACGCTCGCCGACGTGAAGGCGGCAAAGGCGGATTTCATCACGTTCGGACCAGTATTTGAATCACCAGGCAAAGGGAAGCCGTTGGGTTTGGAGGCACTCCGGGCCGCCTGCCGGATAGGGAAGCCGGTGTTTGCATTGGGTGGTGTGGATTGGGAAAACGGAGCCGAATGCATAAAAGCGGGTGCCGTTGGGGTGGCGGGCATTCGTCTGTTTCAGGAGCCAGATTTATAATTCCTACGCTTTATTGCGCGACGTGAGTTAATGGGATGACAACGATGGCGATCCACAAGCGCGCATTTCCGCCGGTGAGGGCCGGTTTATTTTCGACAACATTGATCCTGGCGTTTCTCGTGAGTCAGCCATTTCTAAATGCCCAGAACACAACCGAAAGCGCGGCTGAGAACGCTCCGCCGCAACCCGGACAGCTGGCCAATCCAGGGACGCAGGCGAACAACGGCAACAGCGCGATGCAGTTGCCGAACACGGTTTCGGCGCCGCCGTTTACAGTGGGCGACAAGTTCGCTTATCGGGTAGTGCAAAGCTTCGGGTTGCGAGGCCTGCTGGGTGCTTTTGTATCGGCCAGCATTGGACAAGGCGCGGGTAGCCCATATGCGTGGGGAGGCGGAGTGGAGGGGTATGCTACACGCTACGCGTCTGCTTTCGGCGGAAATCTGTCGCGGCAAAGCATGGCTTTTGTTGTCGAATCGGCATTGCACCAAGACCCGCGATATTTTCCGTCGGAAGGCCAACCATTCAAGAGTCGCGCCTTGAATGCTCTAAAACAGGTATTCGTGGCCAAGACAGATGCCGGACACTCGCAATTTGCGTATGGTCGAGTGATCAGCGCGTTTGCAGCCGGCCAGTTGGTAAACGCCTGGCAACCAAGCAGCACCGGGACCGTAGGGGACGGCTTCAAACGTGGCGTATATAGCTTGGGCGGCGACTTGGCTTACAATTTTGCGCAGGAATTCTTTCCGTTTACGCGGCCGCACTCCATCCGGCACCGGCATTAGCTTGCGTTTAGCAAGATTTGGCTATGCTTGGGCCATTCGCTGTTCCACAGATTCGTGTACAGCGATAAAGCAGCCCAACATCACCGGCGGTCGGACCATCCGTGTTTCGTTGGGACTAAAGAGCCACCAGCTTGAGCTTGTTGCCTCGACCATCAGTGAAGCACCTTACTCGACCGGTATTTATTGCCGCCCCGCTTTCCTATGTCCTTCAGAAATGCCGCAGCCCTGCTTGAAAACTCGTGTGAGCAAACGCCCTCTGTCTCGCAACGTAGTAATTCTTGCCCGTACACGCCTACGAAGCACGGCGCCAGGAGACAGAAAACAACCAAGCTTCTTCTCTCAGCGTATTCAATCGTTCTCGATACTCGCCTGAAGCGCCCCGACAATCACTCCCACCACTCGGCTGGGAGCACATCAATCTTACCGGCGATTACCACTGGGAAACATCGCCCCAGTATCGGTCCGAATCAATTTCGGCCACTCCGTTCACAAGCCCAACATTTGCCGCGGTCGTTAGCGTACTTAGAATTTCGTTCGTGTCTTCTCCTCATCTGTTCACGCGTGCCGTTCGTCGGGACTTTCTTGGCGCCGGGTCCGTTTCTGCTGACCTCGCGGGCTCCTGACAAACACAAGAATACGCGTAGAATGTTCGGCACGAGGTGTGGGGCGGCCCACCCGCAGGTAAGCCGCACAACCGCTGCGAGGCGACT
>DATAYL010000431.1:0-2436 GCA_036272575.1 Bryobacteraceae bacterium
CATTGCGCCGAGATTACCGTCGAAGCGCATAGCGCCATCGCGATTGTAATTAGCCATAGGGCATTTCGGCGCGTTCACCGGGAGCGTCTCGTAGTTAGTGCCGATACGGTAACGGTGCGCGTCCGGGTAGGAAACCAACCGGCCCTGCAACATCTTGTCGGGGCTGTAGCCCATGCCCGGCACAATGTTCACCGGATTGAAAGCGGCTTGCTCCACCTCGGCGTGATAATTCTGCGGGTTGCGGTTCAATTCGAACACGCCGACTGGAATGAGCGGATATTCGCCGTGCGGCCAGACCTTTGTTAAGTCGAATGGATTATAGCTTTGCTTGCCCACTTCGGCTTCCGGCATGACCTGGATGAATGCATTCCACTTCGGAAAGTCGCCCTTCTCAATGGCATGAAACAGGTCGCGCTGCGCGTAGTCGGGATCGGAACCAGCTAACTCTTCCGCCTTCTTCGCGTCGAGATTCTTGATACCCTGCGCTGTTTTGAAGTGCCACTTTACGTAGAACAACTCGTCCTTGGCGTTGATCAGCGAGAAGGTGTGGCTTGAATAGCCGTTCATGTGACGATAACCGTCCGGTGTGCCGCGATCGCTGAACAAGAAGCTGACCTGGTGAAGCGATTCCGGCGAAAGAGACCAGAAATCCCACATCATGGTCGGCGATTTCAGATTGGTTTGCGGTTCCCGCTTTTGCGTGTGAATGAAGTCGCCAAATTTCAGGGGGTCGCGAATAAAGAAGATAGGAGTGTTGTTGCCCACCATGTCCCAATTCCCTTCCTCCGTGTAGAACTTCAGAGCAAATCCGCGCGGATCGCGCGCCGTATCGGCCGAGCCCTTTTCCCCGCCGACAGTTGAAAAACGCGCAAACGTTTCGCAGGTGTTACCAACCTTCGAAAACAATTTTGCGCTCGTGTATTTAGTGATATCGTGTGTGACGGTAAACTTTCCGTAAGCGCCAGAGCCCTTCGCGTGCACGACTCGCTCCGGAACGCGTTCCCGGTTAAACTGCGCCATTTTCTCGAACAGGAGATAATCCTGCATGAGCACCGGCCCGCGCGGTCCCGCCGAAATCGAGTTCTGATTGTCTCCGACCGGACGACCGGAGTTGGTGGTCATAGTGGGATTTGGCTTCTGCCCGCCTGCATCGACCTCACCCGGCCCTTTGTTCCCGGTGTTTGCCTGCCCATTGGAAACGTTGCCGTTAGGACCTTGATTCTTTTCCACGAACAAACCTCCTTTTGTTAAAACTTTTTAGCAAGAAAATTGCCGGCTCAGCGACTAAGCCACGCTGGGTATTTTGCCAGCACCTCAGGCAGTCGGAGCCTTGTATAGGGGATGCAGTCCGCGCAATTCTCGATTCGTAGGAATGTGCGATTACTCCCTTCTTTAACTCTACTGCCCCCGCCTACTGTTTCTGGAGCAGGCGCGGCTAAGAAACTGAGGAAGCTACTGTTGATGCATTAGGAAAAGGCGAGTTGGCGCCAAATGCACTTAATTCCCCAGACCCGGCCGCCCAAGTTAAAGCGGAAGACTGATTCTACAATTGCAGCTGCTGTTTAGCTCTGAAGTCTACTCGTGCCGGAGAGCCTGGAGGGGATCGATGGTCGAGGCGCGCCGCACAGGCAGCCATGCGGCCACGGTCGCCGTCGCTGTGAGTAACATCATCGAGAGTAGTAACAACGGCGCATCGTAGGTTGTCACGCCAAAGAGCAGGGAGGAAATCGTGCGAGCGAGCGCCAGCGTGAGCGCGAGTCCGCTCACGATTCCGAGAACCAGAAGCTGCAGCACTTGCCGGAGGATCAGCCACTGGATTTGTGAACGCAACGCACCGAGGGCCATACGAATGCCGATTTCGCCGGTGCGATTCGCGACCTGATAGCTGAGCAGGCCAAACAGACCGACAGCCGCCATGGCGAGCGCCAACAGACCAAAAGCGCCCGCCAAATAGGCGAGAAAACGGTTCTCGATCAGGGCGCCGTCGATCTCGGAACTTATTGTGGCGACGCGGGAAACGTACTCGTAGCCCTTTTGTTTGACAATCTGCCGGATAGCCTCAAGCGGCAGCGGGCCACCGTGCGTACGAATCAGCATGATCGGGTAGCCTTCCAGGTCGCGGTGCTGCCAGTAGTTCAAGTAGACGGTGCATGGTTTCTGATCGGCGAGATTGGCAAGACTCAGGTCTGTATCGGAAGCGATGCCGATGACCTTCATGCTCTGATAGTCCGTTGCGGTTCCAACGCGAATGTGCCGCCCGAGCAGATCACGTGGCCGACCGAAATGGCGAGCCAGCGACTCACTGACGACGGCGGTCGGCTCACTCGATTTGGTATCGTTGCGCCGAAAGTCCTGGCCGGCAACGATTTTCGCGCCGAGCGTCTCCAGAAAACGGTCACTTGCACCCATCGTGCGTGCTTTGACGGTGGCGCCGAT
>DATAYL010000432.1:0-8195 GCA_036272575.1 Bryobacteraceae bacterium
GGACACCATCTGCTTTGATAAGACCGGTACTCTGACCGATGGGCAGCCCGCCGTCACGCGTGTGCTGTCCCTTAACGGTCGGCACACCGCCGGCCAAGTGCTTCAGATGGCGGCTCGGGTGGAACGGCATTCGCAACATCCTCTGGCGCTCGCCATCACAAAGCGCGCGACAGAACAGGACGTAATCCCGCAAGAGGAAGGCGACGAGTTCGAGATCCTCGCCGGCCGCGGCGTGCGAGGTTGGGGCGAGCAAGGCGAGGTCTTGGTCGGGAACGAACGACTGCTCGAAGAACATGGAGTTGCCGTATCAGCGGCTGCGGCAAGTCAGTATCAGGAGCACGTCGAGAACGCAGAAACCACCATGTACGTTGCCTTTCAACGCGAGCTGGCCGGCTTGATTACGGTTTCGGCGCCTGTTCGCGCAGAGGCACGAGAGTCTATTAATCAGCTACGGGGGGCCGGAATTCATCGGCTATTCATGTTGACTGGAGACGCTGAGCCGGTTGCCCGGCGCGTTGCCGGCGAGGTCGGGCTCGAGCGATGGCGCTCGAGGCTGTTGCCGCAAGACAAATTCGAGACTATCCAAAGACTGCGTGACCATGGGCACAAAGTGGCCATGGTGGGCGACGGAATTAACGATGCTCCCGCGCTTGCTCTCGCCGATGTCGGCATTGCCATGGGAACCGGTGGTTCCGACGTCGCATTGGAAACCGCAGATGTCGCTTTGGCTGCGGACGACCTGCGAAAAATTACCTCTGTGGTGAACATCAGCCGGCAAACTATGAGCGTGGTTCGCCAGAACTATGGCTTGGCTCTTGGTACCAATTCGATCGGTCTGTATTTAGCGGCCGCCGGGTCAATCAACCCCATCATCGCGGCCGTCTTGCATAATCTCAGCACGATCCTCGTCATCGTCAATTCCACTCGCCTCATCCAGTACGACCCCGCTGGTAATGGCGAACGTTGGGGCTACTCTTCGGGTTCGAGTACCCGTCTTCAGTCCCGCGAGGAGCACGAAGGCGAGAGTGCTTGCCACGCTTGCAGCGGGGCACCAGGCGCTCAAAAACAGAACCTTAAACAGCATACAGCCTAACTCCGCACCGAGAAACAACCGCACCGCTGAGAATGGGCGAGCATCGCGCGACGCCCGATTCGCAAAGAGCAAATCCTGTTCCAATGGCAACATGGGTCCGAAATCGAGAGCCTTTCTGAGAAGGTTCTCAACTGAATCCTCTAATTCCTCCGGATCGTATTGCACCAGAACTCGTCCGGTGAGGCGGTTTGCTGAGATCCTGAGGATGCCCGGCTCGCTTGCCAGAATTGTTTCAAGGGCCAGCCCAAGACGCGATTCCTGAATGAGCGCCGGAATCTGCCAGCGGTCACGGCCCGGAATACGTGAACGAAGGGCGAAAACAGGCCTCGCTCTTTCCAGATTGGCATCCGGAATGCGCTCGTTTCCAAACATCAGCTCAACCATATCTGATTGGACGTACTATCCCATACTTTCTGGTTGCTGTTTAATAGATATCCCCAGGTGAGCTACTTTTGCCAATAAGCGGCCCATTTTTCCGCTCAGGCTCCTAAAATGCCTTTAGGTGCCAGCGCTCGCAAGGGTGTGGGAGTTCAAGTCTCCCCATCCGCACCAGTAGCCCTGCTCGGTTCGATGCTTGACACCTCCCTGGCCTCCAGCGTCCGCAACAGCTCCCAACGGGCTCGGATTTTGGCTAAATCGAAATCCCGGCTCAATAATTCCTGAAATGCCTGCGCATAATCAGCCGCCACATCAGACCATCGGCGAGGCGCTTTACCGGGCGGCCCACCCGCTTCGGCTTCGAAAAGCCTTGCCACTGTCGCGGGTAATGTTTGCATAGAACTAATCCGGTGAAGATTGGAATCGGCGAGTGTCGAGGCCAGCTCGCGATTAACCGCGCTGTCCAAAACCACCACCGGTTTACCCAGCGCCAGCGCATCTATGATAGGCAGACCGAATCCTTCATAGTGACTCGGATAGACCAGCACACGCGCATTCGAGAACAACTCGCGCACATGTTGGCGGGTGATGTTTCCGCTGGCCAGCCAACGGACGTTCGCTGGCGCGGGTTGCGGCTCACCTCCCAGCACGACTACTGGCCATTTCGCATCGATATGATATATCGCCTCGCTCACTCCCTTATGCGCGAAGTTGTTCCCCACCACCAGCACATACTCTCCCGGACGGATCTCGCCGCTTGTCATGCCGAAACTGGTTCCGAGATGGATCACCCGGAACGGAATATCCGCTCCGTAGAATGCCGCGAAATCAGCACGCACGAAGTCACTGAGAGTGAATACGCAATCCGACAATTCTGCCGTCTTGCGTAATGCGATCTGGCGCCCCGGCGAACTAAGGTAATCGCATCGCACGCTAATGATGTCGAGAACTGTGCAGCTCAAACGCGGAGCGAGGCGGTTCATTCGGCCAAACTCGATCCACGAAAGAACTTGACACGGCTTAAATACCAGGTCGAATACTGGCGCAGAATCACTATCCTCTTCATACATCCGAAACCCCGCAAGCTCGGATGCAAAATAGCGCTGTGTCGGTTTCATACCGACAAACAACTCAAATTCATCGTTTACGATACGAGACAATTCACCGAGCAAATTCAAACCGAAATTGGAAGTCCCGGTGTGGGCAGCCGGCAGGTGAAACAAATCGTACAGAATACGTGGCCGGTGCCGCCGGCACAAAACGGCGAATCTTTCCAGGGGCTCTCTCTCGAAGCGTTCGTACTCGGCGAACTTTCGCTCATACTCGGGATATTGATAGAGCAGTAAATCACGACGCGTTTCGGCTGCTTTCATTTGCCGTGATCCGCAAAGCGCGCGAGAATCGTGAAAGACATACGCCCGATTGGCTGCGATCGCCGAGTAACCGTGTCGATTGATCCTGCAAACGAACTCATCCACGTCGTCACTCAAGCAAAAACGATCAAGGACCTCTGCTTTAACCAACAGGCAGAAGCTCGCCGCCGTGGGCATGACTTGATAGCGGGGCAGCATATGGCTGACCTCTTTCCAAATCGCGTAAGAATCGGCGGCATCGAAATCCTCTCCTTCAAGCGGGATGGAAAACAATCCTGCGTGATTGCTGCGCGGCGATACCACGGCATGCCTTTCATGGAGATAAAGCACGACCTGCATCTCTTCCAGAAAACCGGCAGTTACTTCCGTCTCTGCACTAAGCAGAAGCAGATCGCTCCTCGGCTCGCGAAAAGATTCGCATCGCACCTGACACTCACTCGCAAAGCCGCGTTTCACCTCGTTACGAAAATACCGAAGCTGAGTAAGCGAGCTTCCCGTCTGTTCGCAGGCTTCGCGGATACTGTCGTCTGGTGTAGCCTCGTCCAGCACGTAGATGGAACATTCTGCGGGAGCGAACTTCGCAAGGCTCGCCAGACAGGTCCGAAACCGGTTGGCAGCGCCATGCGTAGGGATCACAATCGATACAGGCGGACGTGCATTCTCATTTGCATTCGAATTCATTTTCCTCTGACAAGCCCCATGCAGGCCCGCAAGGGAGCCGTGAGCTTCCAGGAGAGTGAATTTCGGATCCCCGCTATGATCTGCCGCTCAACCTCTAGGGCCGCATTCAACTCTTCAATTTGCTGCCGAAGCTCTTGGCACTGACTCGTTTCGAGACGCACTAGAGACTTTTCGATCGCGGCCAACTCGCGACGCAGACGATTCCTCTCACTCGAAATTTCGCGTAGTTGCGCCGCCGCCAGTTTACGTTCGGCTAGGGCAGCATTCAGTTCATCGAAATTGCTCTCGGGCGGCACTGCTTCCTCAGTACTAAGGTGATCACACTCGTCCGCGATATCAAAAGTAGCAACAGCATATGGGGTGACAAGCACGCGCATATTGGCCGCGTGTGCCAGCTCTGCAAGTCTCTTCACCACCTGTCGCATATGCGTGCTGGAAACAACGCCTTGCGTAATGATTTGGCTACGTTTTACAGCGAAGAACTCATCTGTGATTTCTTTGACCGAGCGAACAACGCCAAAATTTCGCGGTAACTCGCCTTGTGAAAATTGAATATTAGAGTGCAGGATGCGACCATCCCGATTGAGGCCGATGCCGGTCACTAAACCGCAGTCTTCGCGCAGAGCCTGGGCGGCGAGCTCATCGAAGAAAAAATGGCTCACCGTGTCCAATGGTCGATTGAGAAAAATAAACACATCGGCCGGCACTTCGCTGAGATTTCGGATGGGGCGTGGGACGACCTGCTCCGCCCCGGGCAGTCTGTTATCCGCGAGCAGCTCGGCCCCGGCGCCGAGCAATTCATAGATTCGCGTACTGCGGGGATTGATCGTGGCGGCCAATGCGGCATGCTGGAACGCGCCATCTTCAGATCTCACCACCACTGCAATTTGACAAGCCGGTGCCTTTTCGCGGCGCAGACGGAAAGAACCCGGGAAAAGTCCCGCTTCAATCGCCGCGCTCATTCCGGCTCTCGCGAGGTGATTCTGAATCGCAAGTGACGAATGCTTCACCTCTCTCGGCAAAGGAGCCACCAGGTCGTCGCCCTTGCGGTCATGATAGAGCGCTTTTGGAAGATGCCGCACTCGTGACGATTCGGTGGCTTCGATGATGCGAAACATTACGTCCCAAGCGTCGGTGCTATATCCCCCCGCCTGCAACAGAACGCTGCGACGCACCGCCGCACCGTTGCCGATGAAATTCCAGGAAAGAAAGGCTTCCGGATCGAAATCCGGCTTCCGGAACGGCTGTCCCCGGTGACCATAAAAATCCATCTCATCTTCATCCGGGTAGATAAGATCGACGCGTTCATCCTCATTCAGAGAGCCGGCGATTTCGGCCAACGCGGCGGGATGCAGTTCGTCGCGATAATCGAAAAAGACAACAAACTCCCCTTCAGCAGTCTCGAGCGCGCGATCGATTCCGGCATTGAGCAGCTTAACCCTGACATCTTCACGGGCTGTTTTTTCGAGGTATTGACGAGACGGACCGGGCTCACCTGATTCGCAAGCGATGCATAGCTCCCAATAAGGGTAGTACTGCTGGCGTACCGATTCGATGGAGCGCGTTACTAGATACGGATGTGCATCCGGAACGCCTAACAGGATTGAGATCAGTGGCCGATAGGACGACGATGCCCCACTGGGCGGCATCGGTATTGCCTCAGTAACAACTGGTACAACTATGTCGTCGGCCAGTACAACTTCGGCATCGCCGGTACGGGCGATCAGACGCACCGACTCATCTGAACCTCGGTGGTTAAAACGGACCAGGAATCCGGAATTCTTGAAGCGCGGATTGTTTTGGTGGTGACGGGCTACATCAGGCCGCGCCAGGCCGGTAAATACTTGAACCGGTTTGTTTTCGACCATCAGCCACAACTCATAGGCTCTGTCGTCCTCTGGCACGAACCACCCTCTCAGGTACGATTCGTCAGCCGTCACCGGAACAGCACTCGGCGTATCTAGCGAGAAAAGAACGCCCCGTGTGGGATTTATGGACGCAGCCGCCACTGTGCTATTCTCACAAATCAATTGCGGCTTTCGGTCGAACGAAGGTCAAACTATTTTTCGATAGGGGACAACAATGCTGCGGTTTGGTGAAAAGGTGATGCTGTTTATCCTCCGCCCCATCTACCGTACTTTTTTTGAGAGGCCGCTCTGGTGGTTTCTCACCAAAGTCAAAATCTTCTTTATGGCTGACGTGACGGCCCAATTGGAAATTATCGAGCGACGGCTGCGAGAAGACCATCAGCAGCGCTGGGCGACAATTGACGAACGGCTGCGTAACTTGGAGGCCAACAATACCGCCCAATGGGACGCTTTGGAGAAATTGCTCCTTTCCCTGTTTCGTCAATCGGAATGGCAACCATGGGAGACGGGCAGAGAAAGTAGTGCTCCGCAATACATGGTAACCACTGCCGCTGCTGGCGTGAGCCGTGCCCCCGGATCAAACCATATAAGTTGACCGAATCCTAAAGCAATCTTTCCGATACGCCGATGGTAAAGCTGTACCGCTGCGGCCTTTGTTCAGCGGTGCAGGTTTACACATATGCGGCATTGGATCAGCAACAACCGGAATTCACTTACCCAAAAGGCGATTATCGTTGCCTACTTGCTAGGCGCCTGGACGACTGTGGCTCAGGCGCAAACTCTCGTAAGCGCGCCCACCAGTCAGGGCTTCGGCCAGGCGACGTTGAACAGCACAGCTGCCTCCCAAACCCTGGCTTATACCTTTTCGGGCACGTTAAGTCCAAGCTTTTCTGTCGTCTACAATTCTGAGTACAGCTTAGGATCGGCAGCTTGCACAGGTTCAGGCAACATAAGTTGTACCGTTTCGATAAGTTTCCGGCCGACCCTCCCTGGCTTGCGTCAAGGTGCACTGCTAGTCAAGGATCACTCCAATAATCTGATCGGAACTACGCTTCTGTATGGAACGGGTCTCGGACCCCAACTTACTCTCTATCCGGGGGTGATTTCGACGGTTGCGGGAACCGGCGGGTCCTCTGGCTATGTGGGCGATGGAGGATTAGCCCTGGCCGCTTACATGAACAACCCGCAAGGAATTGCGATCGACAATGCAGGAAATTTGTATATCGCCGATTCCATCAACCAGGTTGTGCGGCAGGTGAGCGCCGCTACCGGCAGGATAAGTACAGTCGCCGGAATTATCTTAAACCCTGGATATACCGGTGATGGCGGACTTGCAGTAAAAGCGAAGCTGTCCAACCCCGTAGCGGTCGCTCTGGACGGCTCGGGCAACCTCTATATCGCCGATCAGGGCAACAATGTAATACGCAAGGTGAACGCAGTGACTGGGCTGATCGTGACCGTGGCCGGCGGTGGAACGGGAGGGGGCACCGCGGATGGACTGGGTGACGGAGGCCCCGCGACCAACGCTATCCTTTCAGGCCCAAACGACGTGGCAATCGATGGCGCTGGCAACCTGTTCATCGCCGATTCATTCAACGGCCTGATTCGCCGGGTGGACGCCGCATCGGGAATTATAACGGTAGCCCTCGGCACCGGATTACAGGACCCCACGGGCGTGGCGGTGGACCCCGCTGGAAACCTCTACATAGCCGATACCAACAACAGTGTCGTTCGGCGGATGGATACCTCGGGGAAAGTTACAGTGGTGGCTGGTACCGGCGTCTCTGGGTACACCGGAGATCTGGGCCTGGCTATCAGCGCCAAGTTAATGAAGCCCGCTTGTATCCGCTTGGACGCTGCCGGAGACCTCTACATAGCCGACCAGGCGAAGAATGTGATCCGCCAGGTCAACGCTCAATCGGGTATTATCACGACCATTGCGGGCACAGGCGCGGCCAACTTTTCGGGCGACGGCGGTCTTGCCACCGGTGCCGTACTCAGCAGCCCCACCGGCGTCGCTCTCGATTCAGCCGGCAATATCTACATTGCCGATACCGCAAATAACGTCATCCGTAAGATTTCAAAGACAAGCGGGCTGACTTTCCCCAGCACCCTGGTGGGTGAAGCAAGTCCGGCGCAAACATTGACCATCGCCAACATTGGCAATCAGCCGTTGACCTTCGCCAGCTTGACCATTAATTCAAATTTCAGTCAACAAACAACCGGCGCTGTGGATTGCTCGTCGTCCATCGTCCTAGGGTCGAGCGCTACCTGCATGATCGGTCTAGCTTTCACCCCGACCACCACTGGAAATATCAGCGGAAGTCTGGCTTTGACTGACAACAATCTGAATGTAGCGGGCACCATCCAAAATGTTGCCCTGTCTGGAGCCGGGCTCACAGGAGCTGTCCCGCAGTTGTCCTTCAGTCCTGCCAGCCTGACCTTTGCGGCGCAGGCGGTGGGAACCTCCAGCAGCGCTCAATCCATTACGGTTACGAATTTGGGAACTGCGGCGCTCAACGTCTCGAGCATTCAGTTCGGCGGAGTCAATGGTAGCGATTTTAACGGCGCGAGCACTTGCCACTCGGTGCTTGCGGCCAAAGCGTCCTGCTCCCTTTCGGTGATTTTCTCGCCGACTGCTACTGGTTCGAGAACGGCCTCGCTAATTTTTGTCGATAATCTGGCAAACTCGCCGCAGGCCCTGTCCATCACAGGAGTAGGCGGTACCCCCCAGATCGCGTTCAGCCCGAGTACGCTGGTGTTCGCCAACCAGTCCGTAGGAACCACCAGCCCGGCGACCGC
>DATAYL010000433.1:0-6729 GCA_036272575.1 Bryobacteraceae bacterium
GCATACTTCCACCCTTGTGGCAGCTTCAGGGTGGTGTCGAATTGGATATCGCGCGAGAAGTATCCGGCGGGATACATCAGCACGGTGTTCCATGCAAGATCCGCAATCTCGTTCGAGATTTCGATGCGACCTTCGGATTTCTTGATAGGCGATAGATATTGGAAGTCGAGCCCAACGATCTTTGAGCCGATGACAAGTGGCACATGGAAGGCGTAGACATTCACCTGGTCACGCACCCACTGCACTCGCTTGCCGTCCACTGACGTGATGATCCCGCCAAGCGCGGATATGGGGCCTGTGGGCGAGTGGTTGCCGGGAATCCATTGCGGATACAGAAGCAGCAGTTCCTTCGCTCCCTCTTCAACCGGGATTTCCTCGTGCACGCTGGCTACGCGATGTACGTTGTCACTGAGGTCTACCGTCAGCTTCACCGGGCCGACGTATGGTTTGTCGGCGGGCGCAGCAATGGGAGGCGGCATTGGATCCGGTTGTGGTTGCGGCGGGGCTGTACGCTGAGCCAAAAGCGGAGCGACAAAGGCGAGGGCGGTAGCCGCAGCCTTGCTGGAGCGAAATCGGTAGCTTGTCATTGTCGCCAGTAGTGTACCGCGTTTCCAAGAGACGCTAAGTACATGCCTTCTGATCCTCTTGGACTGGAGAGAATTCTCTATTCGCGCGATTATGTTGCTGGCGGATTTACTCACGATGGGATGAGGAGATCTCCCGTCTATTCACGCTACGCGATTCATGAGGCCTATCTCGGTAGGCCACGAGCGGGCATTTCGTGTAATCTGCCATCACTAGTGTTAACGACCACACGCCTTTCAGTTCGAAGCAGTCGGCGACAACTCAGGAGTCGACTGATCGAGGTGGCCGTACGAATGCCCGCTTAGGCGACTATTCGGCAACTTAGAATCTAGCTCATGAAAAGCATCTGCGCATTCGCCTAAGATACTGTGTCGCGATACGCAAGAATGCGCATTCGATGCTTCCCAGGAAAACCACCCCGGCCGTGGAAGGTCATATACAGCGAATAGCCACTGACAGCGATGGCGATTGCCATCTCGATCAGGAGGACGGCAACGCCATATTTGTACCAAGGCTCGTGGGGACCGATTCGGTTGGCTGGTTGGCCATACTCATGATGGACCTCCGTTGTTAAGATTTGTGGGCCACAGACCGCCGCGCGGTTACGCCTCTTCAGGGGGGCAAAGACGCGCGTCAGCAGGCCGTGCTCTTCGGGGTGGCGCTCGTAACGCGCAGCCCAGAAGTAGAACATTATGAATGGCACGAAGAGATACAGCGCAGCATACAGGTAGCCCATGTGCATGTTTGTTCCACTTGAGAAAATCAAGGGGTAGACGATACCGGCTGCAGTCGAGACGCCGCCGATAAATCTGGCGGCAGCGCCTGGGCGGTCAGGAAACAGCAGCGGCAACAGCGCAAACGTGCACCTGTCCCGCACGATATGAAGATCCCGACAGCCCAGCACTGCCACGGAGAGATGCAGGGAGCCCGACATCCCCGCGAACGCGAGACCCGCCATGCCGAGAGTTATTAAAATGAGCGCACTTCCCAGCCAATGAAGGCGTGGCGCATAGGGCAGGCTCCTGGCAATGAACGGCAAGGATGTCCATCCCTTTCGTTGAAAGAGATCGGACATGAACCCAGAGAAGTGACGAAAGAGGGATGCGGTAAAGGACTGCACCGCCGCGAAGGTTCCCGCAGCTATCTGCAAGCCAGCGACGCTGTGAAACCAAGGGGAAGGATAGCATCGTGAAAGCCATCGGCATTCTGCCGTTTTCTAATCTCTTGAGTATCTCGGGTGCGTGCTGCCGCACGTCGCCGACTAGCCGGAGGTCGAAGACAATTTTCATCGACTCCCGATCCATCTCTCTGAAAATCCGTTTGATGTGCTCGGCAAATCCTACTCGCTCGTTCGGCCCAGGAACTGTAATGGAACTTGGCACCTCCTCCTTTGCGGCGGTCGCCGACAATCTTGTGCCCGGTCTCGCCTCGCACACCCACCACCAGCAGGGAACGGGCATATTTGGCGGCGGGGAGGCATTCTGCTGCGAGTTTCCCTTGCCGATGCGTGAACCCCATTCAAGGTAGCCGACAAACGCTGCTCGGAACTCAGGATCGTCCGGCAGTTTTGCATCTTAGGCGCTTTGGGGGTGGGAGGGGATCAGTGAATTTCAAATACCAGTGCATCCCGCTGCAAAATGGCTTGTTCTGCGAATGTCCACATCATCGACATAGACTGAAATGTTCATGTGAAGAGCTCTGGGCGCGAGATACCTCGTTGCCCAACTTGTCTACAACTCGTACACCACCCGTGATTCGGTAAGGGCCGTCCTTGGACACTTCGATCCACGGCTCTCGATCCTGATCAACTTGAGTGCGGGCCTCCACATGGTCAATGGCATAGCTGGGCGCGCCCGAGGGGCATGCCCGCACTGCCTGAATGATTTCGTCTATTCTGCCGCCGCTGGCAGTAACGAACGGCTCGACACCAACCTGGAACACAGACGAAATCCGGTCGGTGCAGAAGCCCGAATGAGCGCAGATACCACGGTTATCAAAAGATCTTGATCTGCTGACCCTCATAAGCATCGCGCTTGTCGGCAATTCGATTTGGATCTCTTTCACCCGTGAAGTTCGACGCCGCATGGCTACCATCGCAGAAGGGTTTGTTAAGCGATTGCCCGCATCGGCACAACGCGGTTTTCGGGTTGGAGTGGAAGCTCCTGACCAAGCCAGTCGGTCAAATGATTCACGTTCGTGACGATGTACGGCCCGTTCCGTGCGATTCTTATTCTCGGGGTCGATACCCGGTCCAGTTGCTGCTTCACGACGTTCCACCGATTTCTCCTCTTTTTGCTCGCCTAACCGATCTTCACCCCGAGCGCTTCGATGATGAGACGGGCCACTACCGCAGATCAGCGTGGTTTCAAGCACGATACGATCTCAGCAGCCGTGGAGATGATCACCTCTCCGGTCTCTTCCAACGTTGCGATCGATCTTTCATACGCCTTCCTTGTCTTTGAACCACAGGCATCCGCTGCGACAACCGGTATAAGGTTGAGATCGGCTCCGTGCCGCACTGTCGGCTCGATCCCGACCTCCAAAGCAATGCCCGCGATTATGAACGACTGCAGTTGTGCATCGCGTAAAGCTGCGTTCAGGAAGGTACTCTCGAAGGCGGACATTGTGATCTTATCGATGACCACCTCGTTCTCACGGGGGGTGAGTTCAGACACGACCTGCCATCCGGCCGATCCCTGTGTGATCAGAGGATTCGTTTCTGCCGGGTTTGTCTTTTTCTGCCAGATCATCGCGCGCCGTAATTGTCCGACGCCGCTGCTCCGGTTTGGAAGAAAGAGATGACGCGTAAAGAAGATACGCATTCCCACACTGCGAGCTGCCTCAAGAAGAGTGACGCAGCCAGCCACAATCTGTAGTCCATTCTCGATCTGCGGCACGATCCCCGCTTGCATGTCATAGACAATCAGTGCGCATCTTTCCGGGACGCAGATTTCGTCTAGTTCTTCCGGAACCGCGATTCCAAAGGCCTGCTTCATCGCTTCACCTCGGTATGCGTCATGGTCCGATCCAACGGAGGATTGAGGTCCACTCCTTCACGGAAGAGTGCTTCGATCGGCAGGGGAATCTGAAGCGCAATGAAGCTCCATTCCAAAAACCCAGCCTTGCTGAGTGGAAAATCGTCTGTGTAGGCCCGAGCGGTGGCAATGTCGGGAACTTCAAAAACGATGACGACGCCTAATTCATCTGCTCGCGCGTAGTTTTCCCGCACAATTCCAGCCTTCCACAGTCGCCACACGTTCGACACCTCCTCTGGAAGGTAAGGCGTAATTTTTTCCATCGACACGCCGGGTCGAAACTTATCGAACGCGATCACTTTCATGGAAGCACACCTCATATTCTGGGCTTATTTGGCCCCGTCCTACGAAAATCGTAGCATAATAGCTTGAATTCAAGCAAATCAATACAAAGCAGTTTTTGACGAAGCCAATTCCGGCGGCGATATTTCAAAGATGGAGAAACAAGACCACATAGATCGAGTCCTTGCCCAGTGGAAAAGCCAGGGCCTGAAATTGGATCTTGGTCCGGTCGGCATCATCGGACGCGCCGGACGCATCATGGAATATGTTGATCGTGCCCTTGAGTCGAAATTTGAGCAGTACGGCATCTCTCGCGGCACTTTCGATGTGCTCGCAGCTCTGAAGCGGAACGGTCCGCCCTATCGTCTTAGTCAGCGGGATTTGATGCGCAGCTTGCTTCGCACATCGGGAAGCATGAGCCTGAGGATCGACACCTTGGAACGCGAGGGGTTGGTGAGCCGGGTTAAGGACCGGGACGACCGCAGGTCGGTCTTCGTAACTCTATCCACCAAAGGGTCTAACCTGCTCGACAAGATTATTCCGGAACATTTGGCCAATGAAGGTTCGCTGATCGCAGTGTTCACTACGTCCGAGAAGGAACAACTCACTGCGCTTTTGCGAAAGTGGCTGATCACCCTGGAGTCGAATGCCTCTAACGGACCATTGCAGCATTTGGGAATGGTTCTGCTCCATCCTCATACATCGCTCACGAAGCGCCGCGCGGTCGGTCTCCCGGACATTCCGGGTTTCCTGGTGCACGCCGTTGAGGCCGGAAGTTGGGCGGATGAGACCGGCTTCCGGAAGGGTGACCTGATCTGCCGTATCGAGGGAAGGGCCGTTGACTCGCTCGCGGAACTTCGCAGGGTGCTGAATGTCCCGAGACCTCGTATCAAGCGCTTCAGCATACGGCGGGGCATAGAGGCTATTGAGCTCTAACTCTCAACTGGCCCACGTTGATGCGCGAGTCGACTGCTGGGGGAGCCAGCCAGCATAAACCGGACCTAGAACTACTGGTGCGCGTCCCGCGCGAACGGTCCGGTGGGTAACAGACGCCTGCCAAATGCCAGCCGCTATTTTGACACAGGCGCGGATTGCCGACTGGCGGCTGTTCTGGCCAAGAGCTTATCGAAGCGCGGGTCGTTGCGTAGTGATTTCAGAGTTTCGTCCGTGCGTATGAATGGGGCATTGTCATAGCCGGCGTCTACGGCGTGGTCGAGATAGTCGAAAGCTTCGTCCGTACCAGAGGTCAACGACATCCTCGCGCGCCGCGTATCTCGTATCTGCGCCGATCCTGGCAATCGTGTCCGTGTATATTCTCTTCGCGTCTTCGTAACGCCCGGTCCTGGTCAGAGCCTCTGCGAGAAATCCGACACTCTCAACGGTGTCGTGGTGAGGACCAAGGGTTCGCAGCTGATCCTTGAAGGCACGTCTGGCGAACTCCTCCGCCTCCTGGGGGCGTTGCTCTCTGAGCAGGATGTCGGCGAGAAGTGACCTGGACGCCAACGTGTCCGGGTCGTCCCCATCCAATACCCGTGCTTGCGTCTCCAGATTAGCCCGAGCTAGTGTCTCCGCTTCTTTAAGCCTGTTTTCGCGCTTGAGGACTGTTGCTAGGTTGTACTGGGCGAGGAGAGTGTCGGTATGTTCGTTACCCAGAAGATGCTGACGCGCGGTCAGAACCTGGCGCAGCAAGGGCGGCGCACTACGCCCGAAGATTACGCCGTTTGTGAACTCATACTGACCCCTGCCAACCGCGGCCTCGACCGGATGGCGTTGTCGCTAGCTCCGGGTCTTGTGTAATCATTTTGGTGAAGGTCATGCGGATTCCGTGCTTCGGTCGCAGGATAACCATCGGGCGTGCTTCGATCATCTGGCCTGTATCCAGCTCAAAGTCGTATCTTCGGAGCAGATCGCTCAGAATCATGAGGATCTGCAGCATTGCATAGTTGCCACCGATGCAGCCCCGAGGTCCGCCTCCGAAAGGCAGATAAGTAAAGGGCTTGCGCAACTTTTCGTTGCTTTTGGTGAAACGTTCAGGCTCGAAATTTTCGGGACTCTCCCAGTAGCGCTGCGCATGGTGTGCCCCATACACATAAACGATGACCGTCGATCCCTGGGGTATATCGATCTCCCCAGCGCGGTCGCCTGCGACAGCCATGCGGTCGATCATCCAAAAAGGCGGGTACAGGCGAAGTCCCTCCTGAATGACCTGAGTCGTGAATTCGAGCTTGGGCACGTCCGCGTGGGTTAGCGGCGCGTCGCCAAGCACGGAATCGAACTCCTGCCGCACCCTTTCGAGACAATCCGGGCGCGAACTCAATAGATAGAGAAGCCACGAGAGACCATTTGAAGACGTTTCATGGCCGGCAACCAGGAGCTGCATGCTCTCACTCAACACCAGCTCATCGCTCATACCTTCGCCGTCGCTGTAACGGGCATCCATCAAAGTCTGCAACAGATCGTGGCCCGGCTCCTGCCCGCGGCGTTGTTTGATGTAAGCCATCAGAATGCCGTCGGCGCGGGCTCGCATCTCTTCGTGTCTGCGCAATTCGCCCGAAACTGCAAAATAGGGATTAAGGTAAGGCTCAAGGGTCTGTCGAACGATAAATTCCTGCACAGTGCAGATGGTATGGCTGACAAGGTCGATATCTTCGTCTTTCAGCCGCGCGCCGAACAGCGATCGTGCAACCATCGCGAAGGTCATTTTCATCAGGTGCGGATAGATATCGACAGGGCCGCCACCGATTTGCCTGTCGAAATCTCGCAATGAATCGGCAAGGGAGTCCTGCATGATCGAGGACAGAGCATCAAGTTGCTTGCGGTCGAAGCC
>DATAYL010000434.1:0-5845 GCA_036272575.1 Bryobacteraceae bacterium
ATTAAATTGTGCGCCGCCTGAAAACGAAGCAACAGTCCTTGGAAACTCTGGAGCAGGGTGTCGTGCAACTCGCGGGCGATGCGCATTCGTTCATTGACACGTTCCTCCATACGGGCATTGAGCTCCCTGGCAATCTGCCGCACTCGGAGCCGGTACACGCCGGCGACGAGCAAGACCAGAAGGGCAACAGCGATGAGGCGGAACCATTTCGTCTCATAAAAGAATGGCTGTTGAACGATTGGGTACATGATGCCCTCGCGGTCCCACACGCCCTCGCTGTTGCAGGCGCGAACGTGGAACCAATGGCTGCCGATCGGAACGCTGGTGTAGATGGCCGTACGCGCCAGTCCTGCATCGAGCCAGGCGCCGTCCACGCCGTCCAGCCGGTACTGAAAACGGATCTTCTCAGGCGAACTAAGTTCAATCGCGTCGAACTTAAGTTCCAGATGGTGATTGCCTGGGGGAATTACGACCTGATGCGGAAGCGGCTGCGTTCGGCGATCCACGGTGACTTCCTCGATAAAGATCGCCAGCCGCCGGCGCAGGTGCGGTAGCCGCAGCAGATCGATCGTCGCCAGCCCCTGCACAGTAGCCACCCAGAGCCTGCCCTCGCGGTCAATGATCATGTTCGGCGAGCCGGCGCTGCACTGCGCCGACGTCAGGCCGTCCGCGGGCTGAACATTGTGTAATCCAATGGATCGCGCCGGTTTTCCGATGAGAGCCCGCCATTCGGCGCCGGAACGCGGAAAATGCCATGCCCGCCGCTAAACCACAGCTCCTGTCCGCGGAACTCGGCCATACTCAGCACATCGAGATCTGCGCCGATGTCCACCATCTGGTTACCCTCAATGCGGCTAATGCCTCGCGGCGCCGAAAACGCATAGAGTTCGCCGGACTGCGTCTCGCCAAAACCGTTGTAGCGCGAGTCCAGGTTTTGGCGCGCAGACGAGAGTGGCACGAATCGATCCCCTGTCAAGCGATCGATACCGGCGCTGGATGCCGCCAGGATCCCACTGCGCCGGTCGGCATAAACCGCAATCATATGGTTGCTGGATAGGCCGTCGGCAGTGCTGTAATTCCGCAGATGTCCCTTGCGCATGCGGGTTAGTCCCTGGTCAGTTGCGAACCACAGCGAGCCGTCCGGCGCGGCAACGATGGAACGGACGACATTATTCCTCAGGCCCTGCGCCAGCGAGTATTGTTCAAATCTCCCATCTTTGAAGCGGAAAGCTCCGCCTCCCCACGTTCCGATCCACAGGTCTTTGTGGCCGTCCTCGGCCAGCGCCCACACGCAGGAGTTAAGCAGCCCATCCTTCTCGCTGTAGGTGGCGAAACGTTTTCCATCGAAGCGCGACAGCCCGCCGCAGTTATTGCCGGCCCAGATGGTACCGTCATGGCCCTCGAGCACGGTCATGGGTACGTTACTGGGCAGACCGTCGGCCGTGGTGTACATGTGCACGGGTTTGTCGCGGAATCGAACCAATCCATCGCCGTTGGTGCCGATCCAGAGATTGCCGTCGCGGTCGGCCAATATCGACCGTGGAGTCACACCAGTCAACACCGCTTCCAGCGCGTCCTGATGAGCTCGGAACACGCCGTAACCCCTCAATGCCCATATCGTGCCCTGACCGTCCTGGTAGGTCTGGATTGGACGCATCACGTCGTTCCCAGAGTAGGGAGGATAGCGGTAAATTGTATCGCGATTCTGGCGTGCAATGCCCCAGTGGCTGCAGAACCACATCGCGCCAGTGTGATCCTGCATGACATAGTGAAACACATCATTGGGCATTTCGTGGCCTGCCATACCGGAGTCCGGAGCTAACGCCGCAGCCAGCCCCGGATGCCTTGTGATTTTGCCGCGGTCCCATTCCAGGAAATCGTTGTCGTCCACGATGAGGAGGTGCCCATTCGAGGCTTCTTCAATTGCATGGACATCGATTTTGGGAAGAACAGAGATGAAACTAGCCCCGCTCAGGCGATAGAGACCTCGCGGAGTGCCCACCAACAGAACGCCGTCACGGGTGAACCTAAAGCACGCGAGCCTCTCGTCTTTCACGTTGTCCGTGTGATAGACCTGAGATGTTGACCTGGCCGGATCGTAATGCTCGACATCAGAGATGCGCACGATACCCAGATCTGTTCCCACCCATAGGCTTCCATCCGGCCCTTCAGCGAGCGCCCGCACCGCCTGCGAGAGGGAGCCCGGAATGCCAAAATCAACCGGCGTGAACCCCCGTCCATTAAACCGGACTAACCCGGAACCCGTGCCGATCCACAGAAAGCCGTCACGGCTTTGAAGGATTGCATTCACAACGTTGTCCGGAAGTCCGTCTTCCACTGTGAACGTTGTGCGCATGTAGTTCGTCGTGGGCTGCGTTGGATCGAGTGCCAGCGCGGAAGGCGCCAGGAGCAAGAGCAAAAGGAGGGAACAAGAATGCAGTACGGCGCGCCTCAACAACATGGCCCCGGTCACCTTCTCGCGAAGTTATCACTTCATCACGGAAAAGCACGCTGCCGTGGGATACTCCCCAGATTTCAGCGGGTCAGCGGTCATAGCTCCAGCATGCCATGGCGGCTGCATAGTTACCGCATGGTGCCTGCGGGAACTGCGACCGCTCCGGCAGCGTAGCGGGGCTGACTAGTCTTCATTGCGCCGTTCACGGTCATTGACAATCGTGATGTAGCACGCTCGGCGCCGGCGGCCCCGCGATACATGGAACGTCACTAAGGTATTCGTAAATGGCTCGAATGTCTCGCTCTGTCATGTTTTGAAAAGCAGGCCAGGGCATGATTTGCAATAGATTTCCGTCAAATGGAGGAGAGAGGCAATTTGCAGTTTGGCTGGAGGAACAGGGGGGATGCAGGTGATCCAGATCCAAACCAGTCTTGAGGATTTCTTGAAATTCTGCGAATGAGCGACCTCCGGCAGGAAGCCCGGTCTTGTCCGGAGTCAGGTTACGAGAGACAATGTGCGGCGCTCTCGGCGCTTTTGTGAGTGGACCAAAGTCTTGTCCGCCGCCCAGGTAAGTCGCTGGATTTATCTGTTTCGGCTGGCCGAAGTAGGGATTTCCGCCGGGCGCATATTGAGTCGGGGGACCGGCAGAGTGGCAATCATTGCACGCCGCGATGCCGTTGACCCAGTAGCTGCCCAAGCCTACAAGCGCTCGGTCTTTGCCTTCCAGATTAAGTGGAACTGGCGCAATTTGGAAGCCGATTTCAATCCTCGATTCATGATCATCTCCATCGCCGCGCGCTTGCACGCGCGGAGAATGAACCAGCATTGCGGCGGCGATGATCAGGGCGAACGCGATCGTCACTACCGAAGTAATAAGTCTACTTGCTCTCATAAAAAGGTCCTTCTGCATTGATAGGGAAGCCTAGCCGCTTACGCCAGCGGCGGCCCGAGCAGTTCGATTCCGTACTGGTTCGCGAGCTGTTCGGTTAGAACGAGATCCGGAGCAGACAACCCCCGGTGCAACGTACAGAGTTCTTCAAAGAAGTCGTTGAAGGCGCCGGGCATGACCAGCGCCAGCATCTGCGCCGTTGTGTTGCCGAAGTTTCGAAATGTATGCGCCGTACCGCGCGGCGCGAAGGCGGAGTCACCTCCCCGCAGAACGATTCGCTCGCCATCGATCTCCGCCGTAATTTCGCCATCCAAAACGTAGAACCATTCGTCTTCGCGCGAATGTCGATGCAATGGTGGCCCGGACATCCGGGGAATGGTTTGGTGGAAGATTGCAGCTGCGCCATTGGTATCACTGTTCGTCAGCTTCATCAAAGTTTTCTGGCCGAGCAAATCTAGTGGTTCTCTCGTACGGCCTTCCTGGGCCCTTAGTACAAATACATTCAGACTGGTCGCGTGTGTTGTCATCGTTGTTATCCTGATTTGCTGTTTCCAGCTTTTTTGTAATTCTTTTCGGTATTGGCTAATTGCTCACAGCTAATCAGCCGCTTGAATTGCATCCGCTCAATGCCAAGGACGAACCTGGGCTGATCCTCGTCCCAGCGCAGGTCCGATACTCCGAGCTCGAACAGGTCCTCCACATCGTCCAAGTCGGAAGGTCCTCAAGATCCAGCGGGAACTTCGAATCGAATACAACGTCCGAATCGAGCAGGCTATCTAAAGGAAATGAGGTTTCCTGGTCCAATTGATTCTCCTGGTCGAGTCGCCTTTTGAACGGCAGAGCCTCGTGCCGGCGGCCCAACATCGAAGACTTACTAAAGTTTTTTTCTGTGGTCTTTCTTATCGCACAGAGTGAATAACACGTGTGCGTCGATACTATTCCCGTCTGCCCTCTGCTTGTTCAGGCTTCTTAAGTCTCGAATCAAATCTTTTTCTTTCGCGCTCGCATGGCACACGGCGCACGACTCGCTGGCGGGTACGTTCACCCCTGAAACCAGCGCATACGTGAGATTGTGGACCGACCAGGTCACCACCTGTAGTTCTCCCTTTCGATGTGTGTGGAAGGTGAGGCCTTTTGAGATAGTCTCCTCGCCACCCGATGCCACCGAGATTGATGCTGATGTCACCACGAGACTGATGACATGCTTTTGCATACCATATGCAACATATGCGGCGCGTGTCGCTCTAAAATTGATCAACCTCCCGCCCCTAAGCTCATACCTTTGGCGCTGCTCGTCCGCTTCTTGCGAAGTGGGCAGCCGGAAGTGGAATGGAACTTTACCGGCGAACCACGTGCTCATCTCGCTCGGAGAATTGGTCGTTACTTGCAGTGGGAGATGTCCGGCGAGTTGCTGGCGATGAGTTTGCATTGCGATATCCACAAATGCGTTAGCACGAGCATTTATTTGCGAAGCTCTCCACAAAATCACGATCCCAACGATGGCGAGAACACAGGCGATAAACGCCGGGATAGGCTTCCTCATGAGCCATGAGAGTCCCAAAGAGGTCCGACCTTTTGCAGCGATGCCTATCGCCTCACGCCGTTCGGGTGTCTTACCGGGGCCGCCAGCGGGAGCTAAGAGCACCGCCATTTCCGCCCGAAAACTTGCCGAGGGCATATACATTGGTCGGCCCGCGCGGACCTGTTCGAGAAAACCCCGCCGCTCCGTGAGCTCTCTCCGGCACGACCCGCATTCCCCTATGTGTCGGCTGAAGGCCTCCAATTCATCGCCGCGCAATTCGCCGTCCAGATACAAATCGATGCGAGGAATATGTTCGTCACAAGGACTCATCACTAGCCTGCCTCATTCGCCGCCTCGTCCGTCGCCCAACTCCAGTGCTGCAGCAGCTCTTTTAACTTTTCTCTCGCCCTGCTCAGCCTCGACATCACCGTGCCGGGCGGGCATTGCAAAACCTGTGCGATCTCTTCATAGCTCAGCTCTTCGAATTCCCGCAGCACGATAATCTCGCGATAGACCCTTGGTAATTCTTCGATTGCTTTCCATACATCCGCTTGCTTGAGTTTGGTCACATACAAGAAGAGCGGATCTTTCGCAGATTTGTCCTCGAACTCTGGCGTGCGGCCATTTGGCTCATCCGCTTCCACGACACGCGGCTTGTTCAGGCCGTCGCGGACCTGGTTTAACCGCACATTGCGCAAAATAGTGAAGAGCCAGCTTTTCAAATTGCCGTCCGGCCGTAGCCGCGAAAAGGCCTGAATAGCGCGAAGATACGTTTCCTGAACAAGATCTTCCGCCTCGGCCCGATTGCGGACCAGTGTCATAGCATAGCCGTACAGTCCATCTAGTGGCGTGTCGCGATGAGTTCGTTAGCATGGTGTTACGCGCCGGCGGACATCGGCATACTTCCAATGGAAGGGGCGTGCGCTTTTCGAATAGGCGCGGATGTAGCGAATGAGCTTGCGCCCGAGATCACGGACCG
>DATAYL010000435.1:0-9971 GCA_036272575.1 Bryobacteraceae bacterium
GGGAAGCAGTTCGCCGCGAACGAGGTCTTCGTAAGTTTCGCGGTGACGCAGCAGATAGACGTCCTTCCCGTCAACCAGCAACTCGCAGGGACGGGGACGGGAGTTGTAGTTGGAAGAGAGCGAGAAACCATACGCGCCGGCGGTGCGGATGGCGAGTAAGTCACCGGCTTTTACCTCGGAAAGCTCGCGGTCGCGGGCAAAGAAATCGCCACTTTCGCAGATTGGGCCCACAACATCTACCAGGCTGCTTTTTCCAGAGGGTTCCTGCACGGGAGTAATTTCGTGATAGGCGTCGTACAGCACCGGCCGGATCAAGTCGTTCATGGCGGCGTCGACAACGACGAATCGCTTGGCGCCGTTCTGCTTAAGGAGCAAAACGCGAGTAAGTAGAATGCCCGCATCCGCGACAACCGATCGTCCAGGCTCAAGCATCAATGTCAAATCCAAGCCCGCGAGACGCGGCTTCAGCCGTTCTATAAAAGACTGGATCGCAGGACCTCGCTCATCGGGCTCATAAGCGACGCCGAGGCCGCCGCCCACATCCAAGTGACGAATCGGATAGCCTTGCGATCGGAGCTGCGCTACCAGAGCCAGGACTCTGTCGGCGGCTTCCAAAAGAGGCTCGATTTTGAGCATCTGCGAACCGATGTGACAGCTGACGCCCTCGGCAAGAATGCCGGGCATTTGCGCGGCGCGATGGTAGAGCTCGGCGGCAACCGCGATATCAACTCCAAATTTATGCATGCGCAAGCCGGTCGAAATGTAGGGATGCGTGGCCGCGTCTACGTCTGGATTTACGCGAATGGCAATGGAGGCCGTGCGATTTAGTGCAAGGGCGGCGCGGGAGATGAGTCCGACTTCAGCCTCGGATTCGCAGTTGAAACTGTGAATGCCCTTTTCGAGAGCAAAACGGATCTCGGCGACCGTTTTCCCCACGCCGGCAAACACAATCTTCGACGGATCGCCACCGGCAGCCAGCACGCGATACAGTTCTCCGCCGGAAACAATGTCGAAGCCGGCGCCTTCACGCGCCAGCAGATCGAGAATACCCAAACTGGAATTGGCCTTCACCGAGTACAAGATGCGATGAGGCAAGCCTTTAAGAGCGCCGGCATAAGCGCGAAAGTTGCGAATTACACGGCTCTTCGAATACACATAGGTGGGCGTGCCGTGGGAATAAGCAATGCGGGTCAGCTCGGCGTCTTCACAAAAAAGCTGACCGTCCTGGTAGTGCCACTCTTCGATGCTCATTGTCGAATCACAGTACCCGTAACGCGATCACCGTCTGATCATCCGTGAGCGACGTGCTGCCGCGAAAAACGTCGATATCGGCAAAAATTTTTTCGACAATCCGCTGCGGCGAATACTGCAAATTGGCGGTTACGCTCTGCTCAAGGCGATTACCGCCAAAGGATTCGAGATCGCGTGAGTTGACTTGTTCCTCACTGAGAATATCGGCATCTTTTCCGAGTTGATCCTCAACGCCGTCTGAGGAAAGAACGAGAAGATCGCCAGGCTCGGTTTCGATTTCAACGTGATCGTACTCCTGATCCTCCAGAAGTCCGATTGGCACGCCAGCAACACGGGAACTTATGATTTCAGTTTTGCGGAAAAGAAGGGGAGGCAGAGTTCCGGCGCTGGCGACGGTAAAGGTACGGGTGGGCGCCGACCATAGTATTAGTGAAAGGGTGGCGTATTGCGCATCCACTTTGCGTTCTAATAGCGCCTCATTCAGGGACTTCATTAACTCGGAAGGGCTGCGGCGGCGGCGCACCAACGTTCGCAGTAATCCGGAAATGAGTGCTCCGTAGAGAGCGGCCGCCGCGCCTTTGCCGCTGACATCACCGAAGGCAATTAAGCTGTAATCCTCAGCCGGCTCGAAGAAATCATAGAGGTCGCCGCTGATCGCGCGTGCCGGCCTGGTTTTCACGCCGACTTCAACCCCGGCGATTTCCGGAAAGGTTCGGGGAATCAGAACGGACTGGAGCTTAAAGGCAGCTTGCAGATCCTGATCGAGGCGATGTTCGCGCTGTAGCAGTTCGCCATAGAGCCTGGCGTTTTCAACGGAAGTAGCGATTTGCGGAGCAAGCAAGGTTAGAGCACGGACATGATCGTCGGTGAAGAAGCTGAGCCGCGTGCTTTCGAGGTCCAGAACACCAATGGCGCGATCATGCAGAATCAGCGGCACCGCGACTTCGGAACGAACTTCCGGATGCGAGACGATGTAGCGGGGGTCCTGTGCCACGTCAGGAACACGAACCACCTGGCGCGTGGCGACGGAATCCCCGGTTATTCCCTTTCCAATTTCAATGTTGTCGATGGTGGTCCGGTCGTCGTAGCGCTGGCTAAAACGGCAGCGAAGAAGATTGCGCTCGGTATCGACCAGGAAGATGCTGAACGCATCGAAGTTAATCAAAGCGTGCACTGTTGAAGCGATCTTGGTAAAGAGCTCGTCGATGTCGAGGATGGAACTGAATTCCCGCGAGAGATGCGCGAGTACGCGAAGCGTGCGGTTCTGCCCGCCCACCTGCCTATAAAGGCGAGCGTTGTCGATCGCCGTCGCCACGCGGGTGGCAATAAGCGTCAGGAGGGCGCGATCCTGTTCTGAGAAAGAGTTGACACGGGTCGATTGAAGATCGATCACGCCCACAAGTTTTCCCCGGACCTGCATGGGGACGGCCAATTCGGCACGCACTGCGTCGAGCGCATTCAGGTATCGCGGATCCTTCCGAACGTCGTTCGACAAGATCGGTTGGCGAGTGGCGGCGGTGGCGCCGGTAATGCCCTCACCGAGTTTTATATTGAGGTTCTTAGCAATCTCGTCGCGGTGGCCGATGGAATATCGCATGCGCAACGTACGCCCGCGCTCATTATAGAGAAGAATGGCGAACAGCTCATAAGGCACAACGTCCTTGATGATGTCGGCGACATTGGCGAGGAGCCGGTCCAAATCCAGCGTTTCAGCGGTAATGGAGCTGACTTCGAGCAGGAAGTCCAACAGGTCCGCGCGTTCGCGAAAGCGGACTTGTTCTTTTTTAGGAGGCATTTCGTACACCGCTCTGGAGTTGCTGAAAGATCTCGACGCCAGCACTCGTACCGATCCGATTCGCGCCGGCCTCCATCATCGTCAGTAGGGCGGCGAGTGTGCGAATGCCGCCCGAAGCTTTCACGCCAATCGAAGAACCGACGCTCGAGCGCATGAGTCGCACGTCTTCCTGCGTTGCGCCACCTGCGCCGAACCCGGTCGAAGTTTTGACGAAATCCGCGTTAGCATTCACAGCCAACTGGCACGCAAGCTTTTTCTGTTCCGGGTTCAGCAAGCAGGTCTCAAGGATGACCTTCAGCCGTGCCTGACGTTCGTGCGCAAGATTCGCCAACTGCGTCAGTTCGCTAAGTACAGCAGACGAGTCTCCGGAAAGTAGTGCGCCGATGTTTTGCACCACGTCCAACTCTTTGGCGCCCCGGTTCAACGCCAATTCCGCTTCATGAAGTTTGGTTTGGGTCTCATTCGCACCCAGAGGAAATCCGATCACGGTACATACAACAACCGGAGAGTCTTTCAATTCCGTTGCCGCCAAATGCACCCAATAGGGATTGACACAAACCGAGGCAAACCCGAAGGCGCGCGCTTCGTCACACAATTTAGTCACATCGCTCTCGGTCGATTGCGGTTTAAGCAGAGTGTGATCGATAAGCGAAACGATATCCGAGGGTTGGTTCAGCTTCTTAGAAGTATTCACTTTCGCGGAGTTGCAAAGCGACGGACGTGTGCCTGGAAGGCCTACGTGCGACAAGCATATCACGCATCAGAAGCCCTTCGGAGGCGCCGATATTGATTTGAAATACTAGAGTTTAATGCGATTACACACCATGCCGTGTATCGTTGCCGCGCTTTCATTTATTGTACCTTTGGCACAGGGTCAAGGTCATCAGCCGACACCGACCCCACGCGAGCGACCGGTGGAAGATCCGGCGGCAGTAGCACGGGGCAAGGCGCTCTTTCAATCTACCTGCGGATTTTGTCACGGGCCGGATGCCACGGGATCGCGTGCGCCCGACCTGCTGCGGTCTCCGGTCACCTTGCGGGATGACGGTGGTAACGCCCTTGGACCCGTCATTCGAAATGGAAGGCCGGACAAGGGAATGCCGAGTTTCTCGACGCTCAAAGATGACCAGGTGGCGAGTATCGTGGCTTTTTTGCATCATCAGGCAAATGCGGCCCTGCACAGTGCTCATGTACCCGGCGATTATCCAGTAGCCAAGCTTTTGACGGGCAACGCGGCGACCGGCAAACAGTTCTTTGACGGAAAGGGCGGCTGCACCGGCTGTCATTCGGTCACCGGAGACCTGGCGGGAGTAGCCAAGAAGTATTCGCCGATCAATTTGCAGCAGGAAATGGTTTACCCATCCCACAAGGACACGAGTAGAACGGCTACGGTAAAGACGGCTGACGGGAATACCTACCAAGGAAAGCTCATTCACGAGGATGAATTCAATATTTCCCTGGTGGCGCAGGATGGATGGATTCACACGTGGCCGCGATCGGAGGTGACAGCGGAGATACACGATCCGTTGGCTGCTCATCGAGAGCTTACGGCCAAATACACCGACGCGGATATGCATAATCTCTTCGCTTACCTGGAGACGCTCAACTAAATGACAAAGATTCTGCCGGCCGCTCTTCTTGCGGGCCTGCTCGCCCAGGCATTTGCCGCCGATCTGGGATTGACCCAAACGGATTTGGCGAAGCCGCTTGCGAAGGATTGGCCAACGTTCAATGGAGATTACAGCGGAAAGCGCTATAGCAGCCTGTCGCAAATTAATCAGAGCAACGTACAGCGCCTTACCCTGGCCTGGGTCATGCAGCCGCAGTCGGTCGACATTAAATCCATGCCGCTTGAGGTAAATGGATATCTGTACTTCACGACGCCGGATAACGTGTGGGGCGCCGATGCGCGAACGGGCCGTATTCTCTGGCACTACTTTCGGCAATCGACCGGAGACCACATCGGGCAGCGCGGCGTGGGTATGTACGGCAATTGGCTTTTCTTTGAAACACCGGATGCGCATTTAATTTCGCTCGATGCGCGCGACGGCAAGACGCGGTGGGACATCGAACTGGCGGATCCAAAGCTCGGTTATTTCGCCACAATGGCGCCGTTAGTTGTGAAAGATCACGTGATTGTCGGCGTGTCAGGCGATGTCACGGACATACCAGGATTTCTGGAAGCGGTTAATCCTGAAACCGGCAAAATGGAATGGAAATGGAATACGGAGCCGGGCATTGGCGAACCGGGCGCGGATACGTGGCCGCATGGAACAGATGCGATCACGCATGGCGGCGGGATGACCTGGATGACTGGCACGTATGATGGGCAACTGAACCAAATCTATTGGGGCATCGGCAATCCTAATCCGGTTTTGAACGGAGACGTACGTCAGGGCGACAACCTATATACGTGTTCGATTGTCTCCCTCAACCCGGATACCGGGAAATTGAATTGGCATTTCCAGCCATCGCCGCACGATACGCACGACTGGGACGCGGTACAAACGCCGGTTCTGATCGACGATCAGGTGCGAGGCGTGCATCGTAAGCTATTAGCGCAGGCGAGCCGCAATGGCTACTATTTCCTATTAGATCGCAGCACGGGCGAGCACATCGTCTCGGCGCCGTTCATCAAGACGAACTGGTCGAAAGGCATTGATGCGCGGGGGGAACCGATACCCAATCCCGAGAAAGAGCCCAAACCGGACGGAACGCTGGTTTCGCCTGGCTCCGACGGAGCGACGAATTGGCTGGCCCCCAGCTTTAATCCGGACAGCGGATTATTCTACGTGAGCGCGCGCCGGCTCTGGAGCATTTTTTACATGACGGCCGAGGGTAAGCCGGAGGGTTGGGCGGGCCGCGACCGAAATCTCTGGGCGAATTCGGAGGTTGTGGCTCTTGATTATCAAACCGGCGCTATACGTTGGAGGCACGAATTGGGCGACGGCGAGGGGAGCGCAGGCATGTTATCAACAGCCGGGAATCTGCTGTTTGCAAGCGATAATTCCGATAACTTTATGGCGCTCGATCCCAAATCGGGCAAGAGTCTGTGGCATGTCAATCTTGGGGCGAAGATGGAATCAGCGCCGTCCACTTATGAACTGGATGGTCGGCAGTACTTGTTGACGCCGGTCGGCGGCTCGCTTCTGTCCTGGGTTTTACCTAGGGATTGAAACACCCGTAACTTGGACCTTGCGGTAGCCGTCGGTAAGAAAGCTGCCACTCTCCAGTCGTGCTATTCTGGCGCCAGCCAGCTCTTTTTATGAGTCTGCGTAGAATTTCTTCCGCGGCCGTTTCGAGCGTGGCGCATTCCTTCGGCGCTCGGCGAATCCTCCTGCCTGAGCATGTGTCTTGCGGGAGCAAACAAGTCCGCGGGTCGCCCCGACTGAGAGCGGACGCCCGCTGTTTCGTTCTTTGATTAAGATCCCCGGAACAAAGTATGTTTGAGTTCCTCTTCAAATACCCGGCTGGTGTTTTCTCGAAGGGGAATTTTGTGCTTCTGGGCAGCTGGCCACGCTGGATTTTGTATGTGGGGCTGCTGGTGGCGGGCTTGTCGTTGGCTGCTTCCCTCGCGTGGCGATGGAAACAAAGGCATCAAGCATTGAGCCGGCTGAGAACCCTCTCGATCTCTGCTCTGCAATGGGCTACTTTGGGCGTTCTGCTGTTTTTGTTGTGGGAACCGGCCATTAGCGTAACCGCGTTACGGCCGCAGCAGAACATCGTGGCCGTGGTCGTTGACGACAGCCGGAGCATGAGCTTGCAGGACGGCCCCGAGGCAAGAGAAAAGCAGGCGGTCGATCTGCTCAACAACAAGCTTTTGAAACAGCTTCAGGCGAAATTCCAGGTGCGTTTGTACCGGCTGGGAGCCAGTCTCGAACGAGTGGATCAACTGAACAAGTTAAACGCTTCCGAGCCCGCGACGCAGATTGGCCGCGGATTGGGGGACCTGGCGGCTGAATCGGCCACTCTGCCGATTGGGTCCGTCGTGCTGCTGAGCGACGGTTCCGATAACGGCGGCGGGATTGATTCGTCGGTTCTGTCGCAACTGAAGGACCGGCGGCTGCCGGTGAACACGATCGGCTTCGGGAAAGAGAAGCTACAGAATGATGTGGAACTGGACAACGTGGAGTTGGCGGCCAAGGCTTTACCGGGGTCGCGCATGCAAGCGCAGGTAACGATCCGGCAGGACGGCTTTAGCCGGGAGCGGGCGCGGTTGGTGGTGAATGCGGGCGGGACAATCCTGGCGAACCGGGAGATCACATTGCGCAATGCTCCCGAGCAAGTCGAGACGGTCGAGTTCAATGCGGGCAAAGCGGGAGTCGAAAACGTCGAAGTGAGGATTGACCCGCTGCCCGGTGAAACGAACACTTTGAACAATCGGGTCACGCGTATTCTTTCGGTCGATAATGCTAAGCGCCGCATCCTTTACATAGAAGGCGAGCCCCGCTGGGAATTTAAGTTTTTGCGGCGGGCGGCGGAAGACGACCCAGCCCTGCAAATCGTATCGATGCTACGTACCACGCAGAACAAGATCTACCGGCAAGGTATCAGTAATCCGGAAGAACTAGCCGGCGGGTTTCCGACGAAGCCGGAAGATTTGTTCGCCTATCAAGGTTTGATTTTAGGGAGCGTGGAATCTGCCTTTTTCACTAGCGTGCAGCAACAACTGATCAAAGAGTTTGTGGATCGCCGGGGAGGCGGGCTTCTGTTTCTGGGCGGCAGATGGTCGCTCTCCGATGGCGGTTACAATGTGGCGCCATTTCCGGAACTGCTGCCGGTCAATCTGCCGCGGCGGAAGAATACGTTTCAGCGAAGTTTCGTAGCGGCGGAATTGACCGATGCGGGCAAGCAAAGTACGATTTGCCGCATTGAAGAAGATCCGGAGAAGAGTGCGGACCACTGGGAGGTGTTGCCATACCTGGCTAACTATCAAGACCCGGGCACACCGAAACCGGGCGCGCAGGTATTGGCGAACGTGAATGCAGGTGGCAAGCGCATTCCGCTGCTGGTAACCGAAAATTACGGGCGTGGGCGTACGGCGGTTATGGCGACGGCCGGCACCTGGCGTTGGCGCATGCAACAACCGGTAGCCGACAAGAGCCAGGAGACGTTCTGGAGGCAGCTGCTGCGGTGGCAGGCGGGTCCGAGTCCATCGGAGGTGACGGCCTCCTCGCCTAACGCGAATTTAGCCGATGACGACCGGGCCCAGATCCGGGCAGAGGTTCGCGATAAGGCCTATTTGCCGGTGGCAGATGCGGACGTGAGTGCGCGAATCATCGAGCCGGACGGATCTTCGCATACGGCAGCTCTCCGACCAGATCCGACGACGCCCGGCATCTATGCAGCTGATTGGACCGCGTCTCAGGAAGGCTCTTATGTGGTAGAGCTTTCCGCTTTTCGCGGTTCGGAGAAGTTGGGCGCCGATGTGCTGCCGTTTCATCGGCAAAACGGCGTAGCCGAGAATTTCCATCGGGAACAGAATCGCGATCTGCTCGAGAGGTTGGCGCAAGAGACAGGGGGCCGATACTACACGCCGCAATCCGCAAGCAAATTACCGGACGAGATTGCCTATTCGGAAGCGGGAATCACCTCGCGTGAGATGAAAGATTTATGGAATATGCCGGCGGTTTTCATTTTGCTGCTGGCGTTGCGTTCCGCGGAATGGCTGCTCCGGCGGCGGTGGGGTGTGGTGTGAGAGTGTGGCCAAGAAACTCGCGCACAACGGACTCGCCGGCCGCGGCCAAGTCCGCTGATTTCCGCTTTCGTTTGGTGCCGCGTCCAGCGGCCGGTGCGCTCTTGTTGTTGCTGGCGGCGATCGCACCACTGCATGCAACGGACTTCTTCGTGACGATCTCGGGGCTGGGTGGGACGCCCGAATATGACGGCCAGTTCGCCAAATGGGCGACGGACCTGGACAAAGCGCTCGAGAAGAACGGGCCAGGAGTACAGATCAAGGGTCTGAGCGGCAACGGCGCAACGATCGAAGCGATCAAGCGGACCCTCGCACAGATTGGCAACACGGCGAGGCCGGAAGACTCGCTTGCGATCTTTCTGATCGGACATGGAACATTTGACGGGACCGACTACAAATTTAATTTGCCGGGTCCGGATATCACAGCCGCCGAACTGGCACGGTTATTGAATCGTATCCCCGCTAACCGGCAGCTCGTGGTGAATATGACGAGTTGCAGCGGCGCTTCAATTCCCTGGCTGGTCCGCAAAGGCAGGATTGTGATTACCGCGACAAAGTCCGGGAACGAGAAGAATGCGACCGTGTTTCCGCGCTATTGGATTGACGGGCTGAATGATCCATCCGCCGATACAGACAAGAATGGAACAATATCCACACTCGAACTCTATCGGTATACGGCGCAGAAAACTGCTGCGTACTTCGATTCGGAGAAGCTGCTTGCGACGGAACATCCGACGTTGACCGACACCGGGAATGCGGCGGCGGCGCGCAATCCTGGCGCCGAGAACGGCCAGGGACTGCTGGCGGCGCGGTTTGCGGTAATACGGCCGGAGACGGAGAGTGCCGGAGACATTGCGCCAGACAAAAGGAAATTGCTGGCGAAGAAAGAAGATCTGGAAGCGCGCATCGATCGATTGAAGTATCAGAAAGCGGTGCTGAGCCCGGAGCAGTACAGACAGCAACTCACCGCGCTGCTGCTCGAGTTGTCACGGACGCAGGCGGAGATCGATCAATGAGGGCGGCGCGTCTGGCGGTTGCGGGATTGTTGTTCCATTGGCTTTCGTTAGCCGCAATCGTGCGGCCGTCCTGCGATGCCTTGGTGCATCACGGTAAGACCGTCGAGGCGGCAAATTGTTTCAGGGCTCTCACGCGCAGCGCCGATTCTTTTCAGCGCGCGGAAGGCTATCTGGGACTGAACGACTTTGACGACGCAAATGACGCGTTCCGCGC
>DATAYL010000436.1:0-3985 GCA_036272575.1 Bryobacteraceae bacterium
TTGCCAAGGTCGATGTCGCGGGTTCGAATCCCGTCTCCCGCTCCAATTAGATCAATCATTTAGCTGATGCTTTCTCTAAAAGAGAGTCGCTCTTAAAGGAGTACCGCGCCCGTTAATGGAGTAATCGCGGCAGCGCGGCCTTTCCAATCAATTGCTTGCGGCCGCCGACAGCAACCGGACGGCGACTGGAGGATGCCAGCTTCCTTCGAAAACACGTACCTAAGTTGTTGAAGTTGTGTGGCAAGGAACTGTTGCTCTAGGCAAGAACTTCGCGTTGCGCGCGTGAATGCAGGGGATACCCCAACGTGCGCAACGCCGGCACAAAGCTGGATCGGCCGGTTTCTTTGCTGCGCGTGGAGATGGTGTATCTGTTATTGGCAACTTGCTTTTTCCAGACTGGTGGATATTGCGTGCGGGTTCTTTCGGCACCGGGACGGCAGGATCTGACGTCGGCGCCGATTCCGGCATTGCTTTGGACCGTAACCTGAAAGCCGATCTGCTCCAAACGCTTGATCAGCCGGCGTGCGCTGCGATCAGGATGCAGACGATCATAGTGATTACCGCCCAGCTCCTCATATAGAGTACCGTCCTGGATGATGTGCCAGGCAATAGTCAGCATTCGATGCGCAACCGCGAGCGCTGCTTTCTTACGGCCGCCTTTTACTGATACACGCCGAAACAGGGCAGTGAGGTAGCAATCCTTTTTGCCCAGCAACGACCAGGCGCTTTGCGTCAGAATTCTTCGCAGATACCGGTTCCCTTTGCAGGTGGAACCGGAGTAGCGCTTGCCTGCACTCTCGTTGTTGCCGGGCGACAGCCCAGCCCAACTGGCCAAGTGAGCCGCATCGGGAAAGCGGCTCATATCCAATCCGATCTCGGCAACAATGACGGCGGCGGTTGTGAAGTCCACGCCAGGAATGGTGCACAAACGAAGAAGCAAGTCTACATGCGGCTGCAGCTGCTTGGCCAGCCTCTTATCGACTTGCTCCAATTTGCGGTCCAAATCGGCCAGTTCCTGAACTGCCTCGGATAGAAGCCAACGAAAGTGCTCGCTATAGAAACCGTGCAACGAAGCTGCAAGCTCCACCTTTTTATCCTTCAGGCTAGCTTTCGCCAGTTGCGCCAGTTCTTTTGGATCGCAATGGCCATGTGCAAGCTCATCGAGTATCAAATGGGCCGTCCGCCCGTTGATATCACTGACTACGGACCCAAGCTTGAAATTAGCAGTCTCCAGCAAACGCCTGATCCGGTTGAGAACGCGGTTCCGGTCGCTTTGCAGGTGTGTGCGGCGTCGAGTCACATCGCGTAATTCTCGAATCGGCCGTGGTGGAATAAAACTTCCTTTCAGCAGCCCGTGTTGCAGCAATTCCGCAATACGCGCAGTCCTTCTGATCGGTTTTGTGTCCCGGCAATGCGTGCACATGCTGTGGATTGATCAGAGTCAGTTTAATACCTGGCGCACTACGCTCCAGAATGTTCCACACCGGAATCCAAAATACGCCCGTGGATTCCAGTGCAACGTGATTCACTTGATGCTCTTCCAGCCACTTGCACAATCGTTCCAAATCCGCGGTGAACGTCCGGAATGTAGCCGTTTCTTTGCGGGTCTGATTCCCGTTGCTGATCCGGATGCAGGCACTTACACACTTCTTGTGCACGTCCAGACCGGCACACCGACCGTATAACAGTTCCACAATGACCTCCTTCGCCGTGAGCGAAGAACGCCCGGAAAACGATGACTTTCCTTCTCGTGCTCTCTCCTATAAAGAGGAAGAGGCGACATTCCGTTGTGCCACGCTACTGAAGCGACAGGCGTCCGGCTAACTTCCCAAACGGGCCCTTTTGGCACCAGAAATCGAACAGCCCACGTTCGCTCACCGCAATCATTAACCTAAACCTATCCGGAGCGCCGCGTGCATTTTCATGCACGGTTGTGACTGCCGGTCATGCACACTTCCCAAGCCGGTCGCCACGGGTTCGATCCCCGTCTCCCGCTCCAATCCCTTCAATGATTTACGCGAAATCCGGGTTTAGTTCAATTAGTTCAGAATGCCAGCCTGAAAAGCTGGCACTCGGCCTTTGCGCCACGCCTCTGAGATTGAAAAGCTGCGCGACTTTCCCACGTGCCGGCACATAGTGCCGTTGTTGAGTAGGTCACGGGTGATATTGTCGAGCCATAGACTCTGCCCCAAGTTGTGAAGTTGCTGCGTCGCCTTCACGAAGTTTCCTCCCTGTCATTGCTGTGCTGGTGATAAGTGTTGCCGCATCGGCTGGAAGTTGAGATCACTGCGCCTCGTGCTCGAATTGTTGGACACACGCAACAAGCATTGCGGCCGTACAAGAATGTCCCATCTCGGTATTGAACATCGCGTGATAGAGGTGGCGCTCTGGCCATTTGAGGCCGAGATACTGCCGCACAAACGCCGCTCGAGCCTGGTCGGTAGTATCAATCTGCTCAATGGCTTGGTCTTGAGGCGCGCCTCCGGAGATCAGCTTGCGAATCTTGTAATCGCGAGGTGCATAGAGAAACACTCGGAATACATCCTTGCGATTATGCAGAAAATGTTGCGAGCCTCGCCCGACGATCACGGAGCGACCGCCGGAAAGGGCGGTCTCGACCGCTATTCTCGAGACATCCGCGATCCGGCGTGCATCGAGTAAGGCGAGCCGGTTGGCTGGCGGCAAGCCTCCCTCAAACGCGCCCCGAAGAAAGTCTTTGAAAAGCCTGTATACGAGGGGATCGGTTCGCCATTCTCTCTGTTCGACCGCCTGTGGCGTACTCTCAGTCAATCGCGCGATTTCCTGTGTCAGCCGCTCGTCCCACAGACTCCATCCAAGGCGGCTGGCGACCAAAGTGGCGATTTCGGACGCTCCGCAGCCGAACTCGCGCTCAATTGTGACGGCGTGAACCATAGCGTTCATCCTCAGCCCGCCGCGACTTGACCGCCGGCTCCTGGATCGTTCTTCTTCAAGAGAAACGCGAGAACGAACATGATAGAGCAGAGCGCGCCCAGCACCCAAAAGATGTCCATATAGGACAGTGCGCCGCCTTGCCGATGCACCAATTCGTAAAACCTCGCAATTGCCTGGTCGCGGGCGTCCCCGGCCCGAAGCCCGGAGTGCGCGATTTTTGAGCCCAGTGCATGAAGTGCCGAACGATACGCGGGGGAATCGGGAGTGATGTGGCCGACGAGGATTTGCTGGTGATATTGAGAGCGTCGGGTAATCACCGTGGTCACGACGGAAGTCCCGATACTGCCGCCGATGTTGCGCATGAAGTTGATCATGCCGGAGACACTATTGCCTTTCTCTGGAGGAACTCCGATGTAACCCGCTGCCGTGGTGGGAACAAATAAAAATCCAATTCCTATCACTTGCGTGATGCGTAGCCACATCGCAAAGCGAAAGCTGACAAACAAATCAACCTTGTGCCCGCAATAGAACAGTCCAATCGCAAGGCACAGCCATCCGGTCGCGATCAGCCATCTGGCTTGAACCTTTGAGGTAAGCCGGCCGACGATTGGCATCATCACCAGCAACACTACTCCGCCGCCGGACAGGACGAGACCCGCAAGCTCCGCCGTGTAACCCATGAGCGTCTGCAGAAATTCGGGAATTAACACGAGGGTGCTGAAGAGCATGAAGCCCATCATGAACATCATCAGGTTCGCTGCCGCGAAGTTGAAGCTCTTGAACATGTGAACATCAATGATCGGCTCTTTGCGGAACCATTCCCAAATGACCAGCGAGATCAGGCAAACCGTTGCGGTTACCACCAGGGTCGTGATGAAGTGCGAGCCGAACCAATTGTCTTCCTGCCCCTTGTCCAGAACTATCTGCAGCGAACCCACGCCCAGCGCCAACATGGATATTCCGATGTAGTCCACCCGAATACCCCCCCTCTTTAAACGATGGAGGAACGGCGGATCTTCGACCAGCGCGTGAGTTAAGTAAAGAGCTAGCAGGACCACGGGCAGCGTGATGA
>DATAYL010000437.1:0-15778 GCA_036272575.1 Bryobacteraceae bacterium
CGGGTGCTGGAAGAACATGGCGCGATGGACTATACGATCGTGGTGGCGGCGACTGCATCCGATCCGGCTCCCATGCAATACATCGCACCGTACGCGGGCTGCTCGATCGGCGAATTCTTCCGCGATTCCAAGCGGCATGCGTTGTGCGTGTACGACGATTTGTCCAAGCACGCCGCAGCTTACCGCGAAATTTCGCTGCTGCTGCGACGTCCTCCCGGGCGTGAGGCGTTTCCCGGAGACGTTTTCTATCTTCACAGCCGCCTGCTGGAGCGCGCCGCCAAACTAAACGATGAAAAAGGCGGCGGATCATTGACTGCCCTGCCGTTTATTGAGACGCAGGCGGGCGATGTTTCGGCGTATATTCCGACCAACGTTATTTCAATCACCGACGGACAGATTTATCTCGAGACGGATTTGTTCAACTCCAATGTGCGTCCGGCGATCAATGTGGGGCTGTCGGTCAGCCGAGTGGGTGGAAACGCGCAGATCAAGGCGATGAAGTCGGTGGCCGGTAGCTTGCGCCTGGAACTGGCGCAATATCGCAGCCTTGAAGCGTTCGCGCAATTTGGCTCGGACCTGGATAAAGCGTCGCAGGATCAGCTTAATCGCGGTAAACGTTGGGTAGAAGTGCTGAAACAGAACCAGTTTTCACCCATACCGGTCGAGAAACAGGTGGCAATTCTTTTCGCAGGGGGCAACGGATTTCTCGACGATATTCCCGTTGAAGATATACGGCGATTCGAAGCGGAGTTGTATCAATTCCTGGATAACAGCAAGCCGCAAGTCCTGCAGGACATTCGCGAGAAGAAGGAGCTGAAAGACGAGCTCAAGAATCAGCTGAAGGATGCCTTGACGGAGTTCAAGAGCCAGCGCTTCAAGACTTCAAAAGACGGGAAAAAACCGCCGGCGGAAGGCAGGAAGTCAGAAGACAGGAAGCAAGAAGGTAGGACGGCTCAGGGTCAGAAAGCTGAAGAGCAGGCTGACGATACAAAGAAGGCACCAGCCCAGGTCTAGGGAATGCCGAGCTTAATTGATCTCCGGCGCCGCATTCGCAGCGTCAAGAACATGCAGCAGATCACCAAGGCCATGAAGATGGTCTCGGCGGCCAAGCTGCGGCGCGCGCAGGAACATGCGCTTGGATCCCGTCCTTACGCGGATATGATGGGCCGCGTTCTGACCAACGTTGCGCGCGCGGCCGCAAATCTGGATGAGGCTACTGATCTGCCGCTGTTGCAGGTGCGCGAAGAAAAGAAGATCGAGCTGGTTCTGGTCAGCAGTGATACCGGATTGGCAGGCGCTTTCAATTCCAACCTGTTCCGTATGGCGCAAAGCTTCATCGACGAGCACCGGGGAGCAGAAATACAGGTCGAGGCGATCGGACGCAAAGGACGCGATCATTTCCGGCGGCGCAATTTCAAGCTCTCCGGTGAACACATCGGCATCGTCGAGAAGCCCCATTATGGGCAAGCGCGAGATATAGCCGATAAGATGATCGAGGCGTACAGCAAGGGCGAGATTGACGCCGTCTACGTGGCGGTAAACGAGTTCAAGAGCGCTATGGCGCCCAATCTGGTTCTACGCAAGATTCTGCCGGTGGAATTACCCAAGGATTCGGCGGACGAGAACAAAGACGATAAGCAGAGGGATGCCGGACAACAGGTCGACTACATCTACGAGCAGCCGCCGCAGGAGCTGTTGCGCGATCTTCTGCCGCGGTACGTGGAGCTGGCTATCTATCGGGCGCTGCTTGAATCCATATCGGCTTATCACGCGGCGCGCATGACTGCAATGGATGCGGCGAGCAGGAATGCGGGAGACGTGATTCAGGATTTGACACTGACGCTGAACCGCGTTCGCCAGGCAAGCATTACGCGTGAAATTATCGAGATTGTAAGCGGCGCTGCCGCTTTAGCATGAGGAGTTTGGTATGGCAACAGAAGGTGTAGCAGAGGGCCACGTCACTCAGGTGGCCGGTCCGACGATTGAGATCCAGTTTCCGGAAGGCCACGTGCCCAAGCTGCTGAACGCGATCCAGGTAACAAGCGAGGGCTTCGACGTTCCGTTCAAAATTAACATCACCGCCGAAGTAGCACAGCATATTGGCGAGGGTCGGGTGCGCACCATCGCAATGGAAGCAACTGATGGCCTGGTACGCGGCATGAAGGCTGTGGATCTCGGCATGCCGATCACCATTCCGGTCGGCAAGCAGACGTTGGGCCGCGTGCTCAACGTCTTGGGCGAACCGGTAGACAACATGGGGCCGATCGAGACTGAACAGAAGGCGCCCATACACCGTTCGGCTCCGGAATTCGATGAGCAGGCTACCGGGCTCGAAATGTTCGAGACGGGCATCAAGGTTATTGATCTGCTTGAGCCTTATTTGCGCGGCGGCAAGATCGGCTTGTTCGGCGGCGCAGGGGTCGGCAAGACCGTCATCATTCAGGAGCTGATCAATAACATTGCCATGAAGCATGGCGGAGTTTCGGTATTTGCCGGCGTGGGCGAGCGCACGCGCGAAGGCAACGATCTGTGGGTAGAGATGCAGGAGGCGGGCATCGTCGATCCGAAGGACTGGCATAAATCGAAGGTGGCGCTAGTGTATGGCCAGATGACGGAGCCGCCTGGCGCCCGTTTACGGGTGGGCCTGACTGGATTGACGGTGGCTGAATATTTTCGCGACGAAGAGGGACAGGATGTGCTGCTCTTCATCGACAATATTTTCCGCTTTACGCAGGCGGGTTCGGAAGTCTCGGCGCTGCTGGGACGCATGCCTTCAGCTGTGGGTTATCAACCAAATTTGGCGACCGAGATGGGCGATTTGCAGGAACGCATCACGTCGACCAAGCGCGGCTCGATCACATCGGTACAGGCCATTTACGTGCCAGCCGACGATTACACCGATCCCGCACCGGCGACAACATTTGCGCATCTTGATGCCACCACCAACCTTTCGCGCGCCATTTCCGAATTGGGAATTTACCCGGCAGTCGATCCGCTGGCGTCTACCTCGCGCATTCTCGATCCGAATATATTAGGCGAGGAGCACTACGAGGTAGCGCAGCGCGTGAAGCTTACGCTGCAGCGTTATAAAGACTTGCAAGACATCATTTCGATTCTCGGCATAGACGAGTTGAGTGATGAAGATAAGCAGGCAGTCGCGCGTGCACGGCGCATTCAGCGCTTCCTTTCGCAACCATTCCATGTCGCCGAGCAGTTTACCGGACGCCCGGGCAAGTACGTGAAGCTCGAGGACACGGTGCGCAGCTTCAAGGAGATAGTGGACGGCAAGCACGACGCCTTGCCGGAGCAGGCATTTTACATGCAGGGCACGATTGAAGACGTGTTGGAAGCGGCGAAAAAGATGCAAGGGTAGGTGCAAAAAGCGGGATTGAGTGTACTGTCCCGGGTTTACGATATGGCCGATACGTTTCAATTGGAAGTGGCGACACCGGAACAGTTGCTGATCGACGAGCAGGTAACGGAAGTGCAGCTGCCCGGCAAGGGCGGATATATGGGTATTCTGGCCGGACACGCGCCACTGCTGAGCGAGCTGGGCGCTGGTCTACTGACCTATGAGGGTGGCAGCGGGTCAGGCAGGCCACTGGTAATTGACGGTGGATTCGTTGAGGTGTTCGAAAATCACGTGCGCGTGTTGGCCGACAGCGCCGAATATGCGAGCGAGATATCTCGGGAAGAAGCGCAGCGCGATCTGGATAAAGCCAACGAGGATCTTAAGAAAGCGCAGAGCGAGTCTGAAACAGAAGCGGCCATGGGGTTGCTGGAACGTGCACAAGCGCATCTGGATGCGTCCAGCAATTCGTAAGAAGGCGTTTAAGAGTTCGACGTCAAAAACGAGCAGTCAGAAATAGAGCTTGAGGGCAAACTGGAGAATGCGTGGATCTCCGGCGGTAGTAATCTGCCCGAAGCTCGACGAGTTTAAATTCAGCTGAATACCGCTGGTTGAGATACCAGGGATGCCAGTGCCAGTGGCGGGGGCAACAAAGTTCGTGTGGTTGATGACATTGAACGCTTCGGCGCGCACCTCCAACCGAATGGCCTCATGCAAATCGAAGATACGGCTCAGCGAGGCGTCGAACTGGATCAAACCGGGCCCACGCAGAGTATCCCGGCCTAAATTACCGTAAGTACCGGGGGCATTCGGGGTGAAGGCGATGGCGCTTAGATACTGCGGTAAGTTCGAGCCCCAGTTCGCTGGATAGGGATTCACTCCGGGGACCAGATTGGGCCGGTCGAGATCGACTCCGCTAAGCGACGCGTCGGTGCCAGTGAGAACATTCAAGGGCGCTCCACTGGTCATCCGGACGAGTGGTGCAAGCTGCCAATTCGCAAGTAAATGAGTCCAGAACGTATTGCCTTTCACAGGACTGGTGGCGACGATCGAACTATTGAAGATATGGCGAATATCGAAATTGCAGTCGCCCCGATCAGCCCGGCGGTTAGTCGGATTCATATATCCGGGGCCGGCTATGTCACCGGCAAAATCCGCGTCGCTAATGCAATGGGACCAAGTATAATTCGCGAGGAAAGTTACTCCGCGACTTAGTCGCTTTTGAATTGAGATCAAGGCCGCGTTGTAAGTGGCGTTTGCTCCGTCATCGAGAACGTCGAGATTGCCGAAATACTGCCCCTGTGAAGGATTGAGCTGATTGAGGAGCTTACGTTGGTTGGTGTTGCTTGTGGTACATCCTTTGGTAAATTCGGCACACACGGACGGGCTGTAAATGGCTGGATTAAGTTCCTCGCCGGTCCAGAGATGCGCGGTTTTGTTTCCCATGTAAGTGATCGAAGCGAGCCAGTCCGTACCGAATTGTCTTTGATAGGTAGCGTTCCACTGATACAAAGTGGTCGGCTTGAGATTTTGAGGAAGCACGATCCACAGCGCGTACTGCGGGAAGTAATTGCCCACGGGAGGAAAAGGGTTCCCTCCCGGATAACTGTAACCGGTGGTCCAGGGGTTGCTAAAACCTCCCGGTTTACTGGTGGTGAGATCAATTTCGTTCACGAAAGGCGGGTCAGAAGCGAGGCGCTGGGACGTATAGAGTTCCCCGTAGTCATACATAATGCCAGCGCCCGCACGGATAATCTGACGTCCGTCCCCCTTGGGATCGTAAGCGACCCCGAAACGCGGGGAAAAGTTGTTGTAGCGGTTGTTGGCAAACGAGCGCGGAATGCCTTTGTCGCCGATATAGAGCACTCCAGCGGGGGCATTTGGATAGACCGAACTATGAATGCCGTTTAGAAAGTTATCGAAGGAGAAGGCGGCACCTCGGTTGTGGTAGTCATAGGGCCACAAATTCGGTTCCCAACGCAGGCCGGCATTAATGGTCAAGTGGTCGGTGGCTTTGAAGACGTCCTGCACATAGAGGGCGGGAATTGACATGCGAATGGTCGGCTGTTGAGGAAGGCTCTGGCTGAAACCGCTCATAGTGCCGGTCAGGAAATCCAGAATCGGATCGCCGCTGGCGACGCCATTGAAACTGAAGCTGCCGTTTTGTAAGTAGCCGGTAAGTATATTGTTCTGAGTGCGTATGTAATCGACACCGAGTCCGATATGGTGGCGACCGCGAATCAGATCGACGTCATCGGCAAACTGATACGTGTTGATGTTGAGATGGGCCGGGGAGCAGGTGCCACAACCAACACTGAAGCCGCCATTTGAAACGGTGAGGCGGAAATCATCGGGCACAAGTGTTGTGATATTGATGCCGAGATCGCGCGCGTTGAAAAAGTTCGAATTTGGGCCGCGGAAATCGGTGCGCCGGGTAAAGGTGGCGTGAAAGGAATTTACGGTAGTAGGACTAAATGTGTACGTATCGCCCAACGTAAAGGCATGAACGCCTTCCTGGTTGCCCGGGCTACCGGTCACGAGTACGTTGGCGGGATCGAAGAAGGCAGGCTGAGTGTAAACCGTGCGAAAGTAACGGCCGAATAACGAGTGCTTGCTGCTTTGCACCCAATCGATCCGGCCGACACCCTGATCTTCGTCTTGGATCGAAGGAGTGGAGTAAGTCACCTGGCCGCAAGGGTTGGCGGTGGTGGGAAGCATGGCGGCCAGCTTTAAAGCGGCGGGATCATAACTGAGACCCGATGAAAAAACGTTGGCCGTATCGGTAATGAGAGCGCCCGTGCCAGGATTCTTGATCTGGCGAGTAGTGCGGCTCGACTGGCACACCGGCGATTCGGCAATGCTGAAGTCGCCAGCGAGTTCGGCCGCGGTCGGCACGTATGCAATGGAGCTCGGAGACACATTGTTGATGCGAGTGCCCTGATAACCGCCGAAGAAGAACAATTTGTCTTTGATGATACGCCCCCCGATCGTGCCGCCAAACTGGTTGCGTTTGAGGAAATCGTGAGTGGTCCCGAAGTAATTACGGGCGTTCAGGTCGCCGTTGCGCAGAAATTCGAATAGATCGCCATGGAACTCGTTTGTGCCCGACTTAGTGACGATATTTACCACGCCCCCCGGTTGGCTGCCGTTGCGCGCAGGCAGCGCATTGGTGTCGACGCTGAATTCCTGCAGGGCATCGGGAAAAGGAAATGGCAGATTGATGTTGGTCATAGTGTCGGTGTTGTCACCGCCATCCAGGAGATAATTTGTTCCGTTTCCTTGGCCGCCGCCGACTGAGATGGTGGTTGAACTGAAATAATTTTTGCTGCCTGACATATCTCCAGCGGGTGTAACGACAGCGGCGCCAGAGATAAGTACGAGCTGGGTCGGTTGACGACCGTTGAGCGGAAGACTGACGATCTGCTTTTGATTGATCACCTGCGAGACAGAAGTCTGGTCAGTCTGGACCATGGCGGCTCCGGCAGTCACCTCTATGTTTTCGGAGATTGACCCGATTTGCATTTTGACGTCCAGCGTAGGACTATCCCCAACCTGGAGCACGATACCGGTTTGCACGAAACTTTTAAAGCCATTCGCACTGACGTCCAGGCGATAGGGGCCCACGGGCAAATTGGTGATCGTGTAGTGCCCGTTGGAATCAGTGGTCTCGGCATGCGTAATCGAGCGATCGGTTTCGATCATTTTGACTGTGGCTCCGACCAAGGCCGCTCCGGTTGGGTCTGTGATCTGGCCACTTACCGAGGCATTTGCGACCGCTTGTCCGTTGGCGACAGATGCGGCAAGGCAGAGCAGGCCGAATGAGCTCGAAAGTCGAACAGAGACTTTACTCAAGGGCACCTCCCAAACGCCACTCAATATACACCCGGCGGGAGCCGGCCGTAGGTTGGGTATGGCTTCAACGGCTGACGACTTATGCGGCGGAAGAGGAGCCGAGAATCTGCCGGGCTTTGAGGCGGTCGATGAACTCATGGTCAACGTACCAGAACGGCGGCACCTGTTGGCCGTTTACCAGGCGAAACACCAAATCGATGAGCGCAGCGCCATATTTTTCAGGGAAAAAAGCAACCGTACCGATGTAGCAACTTTTGTCTTTGGCGATCTCGCTGATGGCGTCCTCGCTACCTTCCATGCCGACGACCCCGGCGTAAGCGGTTCGCTCGGCATCTTCCAGCGCATCCAATGCTCCCAGAGAGCCGTCATCACTGCCGGCCGCTACTAAAATCCGTTTGGCTTTCGAATTTGCCTTCAATACGGCGGCCGTGTTGCGCCTGGCAATATTGCGCTCGGCACCGCCGCTGATCCGCGCCACCTTTCCAGGCGGCAAAGGCCCCAGACTGGCCTCAAGCGCCTGCACCACACCGGCGATGCGCGATTGCAGCACGATGCCGCCCTGGGGGATGTCCAGCAGGATGAGCAGATCGAATTGTCCCGCCCAACGATTCTGTGCAAATGAGGCGAGCGCGGCGCCAGCTCTATAGCCAGATTTGTAATTATCGACGCCGAAGTAAATGGCGCCCGGATGTGGGATGTGGACCGCGATTAATGGCACGCCGGCGCTGGAGAAGATGTCGGCAATGATTGGCGACACGTCCACGTGTCGTTGAAATTCGATGGCTACATCGACCTTTTGCGCGACCATTTTACGAGCGTTGCCGATGGCCGCCGGTCCGTCACGATGATTATCGAAAACGAGCAGGTCGATTCCGGCGGGTGCGGCCGCAGCCATGAGGCTGGAGGTGACGACGCGGGCAAAGGGCAGTTCGTCCGTGAGCGAACCAAAGCCAACGCGAATCTTCTTGCGGACGGGATTCAGACGGTACAATTTGCCCCGACGCGTGACGTAGCGTCGCTGCTCGAGTGTATACAGGATACGAAAGGCAGTTGTGCGCGCCACTTTCGCGCGGGTCACCACCTGTTCGAGCGTAAGTTCTTCGCCGGGTGTTTTGAAAGCTTCCAGAACGTCCAGGGTCTTGGACGTGGTGGGGACAAAGTAATTCGCTTCCGGCCGCGGGCTCATCTACTTAGAATTCTGACCGACTCGCAGGGGTCTTTGTTACGAGTTGAGAATTCAGTATACTGAAACCTGCTCAGCTGGAATATTTTCAATACAGAAAATATGCGTACCATTGGCATAATCATGAACGGCGTCACGGGACGGATGGGCACCAACCAACATCTGAAACGATCTTTGGTCGGGATTCGGAAGGAAGGTGGAATCAGGCTGTCGGATGGCTCGAAGGTGATGCCGGATCCGGTACTGGTGGGGCGCAATGAAGAGAAGCTTGCAATGCTCGCGCAAGAAAACGGGATTGCACGCTGGTCTACCAGGCTCGAGGAGTGTTTAACGAATCCGGCTGATCCTATTTATTTCGATGCGCAGACAACAGCGAGGCGCGCAGAGGATCTGCGCCGGGCGCTTGAGGCGGGTAAGCATGTCTATTGCGAAAAACCGCTCGCTTCCTCGCTCGACGAATGCATAGTATTGGCCAAACTGGCCAAGCGCAAAGGATTGAAGACCGGTATTGTCCAAGACAAATTGTTTCTGCCGGGGCTGTTGAAGTTGAAGCGGCTAATCGACGATGGATTTTTTGGGCGCATTCTGGCCGTGCGCGGCGACTTCGGGTATTGGGTATTTGAGGGCGATGATTGCCCGGCACAGAGACCTTCCTGGAATTATCGCAAGGAAGATGGCGGCGGGATCACGTTGGATATGTTCGGACATTGGCAGTACGTGTTGAGCAATCTTTTCGGACCGATCGCGTCGGTTTCGGCGCACTGCATCACGCACATTCCGCGCCGGGTGGACGAGGAAGGCCGGTCATACGAGGCAACCGCCGACGATGCGGTTTATGCTTTGTTCACTATGCAGAGCGGTGTCATCGTGCAGCTGAATTCTTCCTGGGCAACGCGGGTGTATCGCGACGATCTGTTTACGTTGCAGGTGGACGGGACTAATGGCAGCGCGATCGCAGGATTGCGAGACTGCAAGACGCAAGCTCGGAGCCAGACGCCGCGCGCGGTTTGGAATCCGGACTTGCCGGTGGGACACGATTACTTTGCCGGTTGGCAAAAGGTCGATGACGGCCAAAAATACGAGAACGCGTTTAAAGCACAGTGGGAGCTTTTCCTACGGCATGTGCTGGAGGATGCGCCATTTCCGTACGATTTTCTGGCGGGCGCGAAGGGCGTACAATTGGCAGAACTGGGAGAAGCGTCCTCCGCGGCACAAAGGCGATTGGCCATTCCCGAGATGACGCTTGCTTGACGTGAGCAGCAGACTCCAGCTTCGGCTGCCGATAGAAGGCGGCACCCTGGAAGAGTACACGGTCTCGAGCGAAACGCCGCTGCCCGTCGAAATCGGCCTGGGTTTTCATAGCCGGGTGGCTTATGCGGCGGCCCATGTGGTCGTGGATCCGTTAGCCACGAGAGATCCGGTAAACGGAGCGGCGATTGATTGGCGGCCGACGCTAGCCTTCCGCCGGCAACTCTGGGCGCAGGGGTTTGGAGTGGCCGAGGCCATGGATACGGCGCAGCGTGGCATGGGGCTCGATTGGGCGGGGGCGCGAGAGTTGATCCGGCATGCCTGCGCGGAAGCTCGAACGGAACGTGCGGCGATCGCCTGCGGCGCGAACACCGATCAACTGGATCCTACGCAAACTCATTCTTTAGAAGCTGTCACGGCTGCGTACGAGGAGCAATGCGGAGTGATCGAAGATTGTGGCGGCCGAATTATTCTCATGGCGAGCCGCGCGCTGGCGAAGTGCGCGAAGACGGCAGACGATTACGCGCGCGTCTACGGCAGTATCCTGTCGCAGGTGAGGCAGCCGGCGATTTTGCATTGGCTCGGAGAGGCTTTTGATCCGAGCTTGCGTGGCTATTGGGGCGGGGGCTCGACCGATGAATCGATGGGAACTTGTTTGTCGATTATCGAGGCAAATCGGGCGAACATCGACGGGGTTAAGATTTCGCTACTCGCGCCGGCGCGGGAAGTTGAAATGCGCCGCAAGCTGCCGAGTGGCGTGCGCATGTATACGGGCGATGACTTTCACTATCCGGAGCTGATTGCGGGCGATCAGGCCGGCTACAGCGATGCTTTACTAGGAATTTTCGATGCAATTGCACCAGCGGCGGCCGCTGCCTTTCGCGCATTGGATGCAGGCGACTCAGACCGCTATCGCCAACTGCTGGACCCCACGCTCGCGTTGTCGCGCCATATCTTTCAGGCGCCCACGTACTATTACAAGACAGGGCTGGTGTTCCTCAGCTACCTTAATGGATACCAGGATCATTTCCACATGTTAGGGGGCCAGCAGAGCGCTCGTTCGATCTCCCATCTGGCTTCGTTATTCCGGCATGCGGATCGGGCGCGTCTGCTGATCAACCAGGAATTAGCCGTCGCCCGTATGAGGAACGTATTGATGTTGGCCGGCATTGAATAGACAGTCGCAATGAGAAGGCGGGTTGGCATATGAAGATTGGCTTGAGTCTGACGGGTGCGGTCTGGCTGTTGAGCGCCGGATTGGCATTCGGGCAAACGGTAGCGCCAACTTTCAGCAAGGACGTGATGCCGATTTTGCAGAAGGACTGCCAGACGTGCCACCGACCCGGAGAAGCGGGCCCGTTTTCCATGCTGAGCTATAAGGAAACGCGGCCATGGGCAGCGGCCATGAAGGAAGCAGTGCTCACACGCAAGATGCCGCCGTGGTTTGCCGATCCGCATTACGGAAAATTTTCAAACGGCCACGTGTTGAGCGATGCCGATATTCAGACGATTGTCGCCTGGGCCGACGCGAAGGCGCCGGAAGGCGACCCGAAAGATCTACCCGCGCCCGTCAAATGGGTGCAAGGCTGGGGCATTGGGAAGCCCGACAAAGTCTTTGAGCTTCCGACCGCTTTTGACATTCCAGCGTCGGGCGTGATTGATTACCAGCACGTGATCGTACCGACCGGTTTTACCCATGACATGTGGGTGCAGGCGGCGGAAGTGCGGCCGACCGATCGGGCGGTCGTGCATCACATCATTGCCTTTGTACGCGAGCCAAAATCGAACTGGTTCAAGGGCCAGAAGGCAGGCGTCTTCTTTATCGCACCGCAAGTAAAAACGGAAGAGCAGCCTGATACCAGCGCGCTACCGAGTGATTTTCTGGTGGGTTATGCACCCGGCCAGCCGGCGGAGATTTTACGGCCGGGACAGGCCAAACTGATCAAGGCCGGCTCGGACATTGTGTTCCAGGTGCATTACACACCCAACGGCAAGGCAACGCGCGATCAAACGAAGCTCGGCTTAGTGTTCGCGAAAGAGCCGCCGAAGCAGCGTGTGCTGACACTCTCGGCGACCAACGGCACGTTCAAAATTCCGCCCGGCGATCCAGACTACCGGGTTGAGGCTTCATTCGAAGTCGGCTCACAAGTGGAGTTGTCGGGATTGCATCCGCACATGCATGGACGCGGCAAAGATTTTCTTTACAAAGTGGTGTATCCAACAGGCGAAAGCCAGACCCTGTTGAGCGTGCCGCATTACAACTGGCATTGGCAGAACTGGTATACGCTCGAGCAGCCAATTTTGCTGCCCAAAGGCACCAAGATCGAGTGTACGGCGCATTTCGACAACTCGGCGAACAATCCGGACAATGCGGACCCCAAGAAGACAGTGCTGTGGGGCGAGCAGAGTTGGGACGAGATGATGGTAGGCTTCTTCAACCTGGTGTTCGACGCGAACATGCCCGCCGAGGATTTGTTCGTGAAGAAAAGTGCCGCCGCTATCGCCCGGCGCTAGGACGAATGACAAAGATCTGGGCACTGGCAGGACTATTGGTGGGTTTTGGCAGCGTTCCTGCTTTTTCGCAAGCGCCGGCGATGACCCGCAAACAACTGCTAGCCATCGGCGAAGAGAAAGGCTACCGGCATGAAGCGATCTCGCATGCCTTAGCCACCATCGAACGGCTCGGGCGCGAATCCGGGCTGTGGGATACGACCATACGAACCGATACCGAAGCGCTTACTAAGAAGAAGCTTGAATACAACGCCAAGAACCTGAATAGTTTTGATGCGGTGCTGTTTTACACCGGCGGCGATCTTGAGATGGACGAGCAGCAAAAGGCCGATTTTCTGTCGTTCATTCACGATGAGGGAAGGGGGTTCATCGGCGTGCACAGCGCGACCATTACGTTTACCAAGTGGCCGGAATTTGGCGAGATGGTCGGCGGCTATTTCGACGAACATCCGTGGAAGACGTTCGAGGCGCCGATTGTGGTGGATGATCCCAAATTCCCGGGCATGTCACAGTGGCCGCATGAGTTTACGATTCGCGACGAAATTTACCAAATGAAAGATTTCTCTCGCGACAAGTGCCGGGTCTTGATGTCGCTGGACGCGAGCAAGCTCGATTTGAAGAATCCACGCGTACATCGGACCGACCAGGATTTTGCGGTTACCTGGGCCAAGATGTATGGCAAGGGCCGCGTGTATTACTCGACTCTGGGACATGTTTCCGAGAACTGGGACAGGCCCGATTTTCAAAAGATGTGGGCAGAGGCGATCAAGTGGGCGCTTGGCTTGGAAGACGCCGACGTGACATCATTGCCGAAACCGCGATGATCAGCCGGCGTGAGTTTTCAATTTGCTCGGGAGTAGGTTTGGCGTCCTTAGTCGCGAGACCGCTATGCGCCGCAAGTAGGTTGAATATCGGCGTCGGGACCTTCTCCTATCACACGATCTCGATGGACGCTATGATTGTGCAGCTGAATAAGCTGGACATTCGCGAAATCGAGATGTCGCGCGGCGAATTCATGTTGATGAAGCCGCCGACTGAAGAAATGTGCCGGTCGGCCCGCGAGAAATTCGATGGAGCCGGCATTCGCTGCACCTCTTATTACACAGCTACGATCAAAGATGAGCGCGATGTAGAGTACGCGGTGCGTTACGGCAAGATTCTCGGCGCGCACAATATTTCGGGCGACGCGACTGGGCCGATTCTTCGCACAATCGACGAACGCTTCACTAAAGAAGGATTAACGTTCGGCATCCATAACCACTGGTTTCCGCAGAAGTTTGCTTACGAGAGTGTAAAGGACGTTTTGCATGGTATCAACGGCTTGACGCCCACGGTAGGTTCAACGCTCGACCTGGGGCAGATAGCGGCGTGTGGCCACGACCCGGTGGATGCGGTGAAACGGCTTGCTCCATATTTAAAAGTTGTTCATTTGAAGGATGTCGCGGGCGCAGGTGCCGAGCACAATGTGCTGCTGGGCCAAGGCATCGCCAAAATTCCGGAGTGCATGCAAGAACTGAAAAAGATCGGATTCCAAGGATTGGTCGCTATCGAATTTGAAAAAGAGGGCGACTCGAACGAGGACATGCGGCGCGAGGTGGCCTATGCTCGCGAGCGCGCCTGACGGGAACGCTATTTGAACGGGAATATCACTATGTGGAAGTACTTTCTACTGTCATTTTTCGCAATCTCTTTGTGGGGCGCCGACACGCATCCGATCTTAGCGCTTGGCTCGCCCGCGCCTAACTTCTCGCTGCCAGGCGTAGATGGTAAAACCCATCAATTGAGCGATTACGCATCCGCCAAGGTGCTGGCCGTGGTGTTCACTTGCAATCACTGTCCAATCGCCCAGATGTACGAAACGCGCATCAAGCAATTGGCTTCCGATTACCGCGGCAAAGATGTGGCTGTCGTGGCGATTCAACCGAACGATCCATCGGCGATTCGCGTAGACGAGCTTGATTCCTCCGATATGAGCGACAGCCTGGCGGAGATGAAGCTACGCGCTGCATATAAGCACCTCGATTATCCGTACTTGTATGACGGAGAAACGCAAGCGGTAGCCGATGCCTATGGCCCGCAGGCGACTCCGCACGTTTTTGTATTCGATGCCGCGAGGAAACTGCGCTACGAAGGCCGCATGGACAACAGCTACCGCCAGGAACTCGTGCGGACGCGCGACGCACGCAACGCCATTGATGCCATATTGGCCGGCAAACCAGTGCCAGTGACACACACCGGCGTGTTTGGCTGCTCGACCAAGTGGAAGTATAAGCAGCAGAGCCGTCTGGATCAACTCAATAAGTTCGATGCCGAGCCGGTGAGTGTTGAAATGGCCGATGCAGCTAGTTTGAAGAAGCTAAGAAGCAACCCGACGGACAAATTGCTGCTGGTTAATTTCTGGGCAACATGGTGCGGACCGTGTGTCGTGGAATTACCGGATTTGGTGACCACGGATCGCATGTACCGCCAGCGGGACTTTGAATTTGTGGCGGTATCGGTCAATATGCCGGACGAAAAGAACGGCGTTCTCAAAATGCTTCAGAAACAGCACGCCTCGAATCACAATCTGCTGTTTGGGTCCGACGATACAGACGTGTTACAGAAGGCATTCGATCCTAGTTGGGATTCTCCGGTTCCATTCACAGTTCTGATTGCGCCGGGCGGCAAGATCCTTTTCCGCCAGGAAGGTGAACTCGACATTCTAAAGCTGCGCCGGACCATCCTGGCGAATATGCCGAGCGACTATCCCGGCTTCAACAACTACTGGAAAACAAACTAAAACTTGCTCGTGCATTGAGGCGCGGCATCGACGGGTAGAGCGGGAGCGTCTATGCCGGCTTTAGGCAGAGTCCCAGCGAGTTCCTGGCGCCAATGTGCGACGTCGCCCGCCGGGCCATAGCAATAAAGCATCCGGCACACTGCGGCTGAGCGATTGGTCAGCTGATGAAATTCGCGCGTTGGAATATAGACCGCCTGCCCAGCGCGCAGAGTAATGTTTTCTGAGCCCAGGCACATCTCGGCTTCGCCTTCCAGCAAAAAGTAAACTTCTTCCTGTTCCTGGTTATGCCACGGAACTTGACCGCCGTTCGGCTCAAGCGTGACGTGACCCATCGAGAACTGCGTGGCCTGAATTGGACTCGCGCCCCCGACGAGATTCTGAGTGCGGCGGCGAGCCGGATAAGCGCGGCCCTCAATCTCGGCCAAATCGGCAATAATCATCAAGAAGATATTGGCACACGCATTATGGAAAGAGCTACTCCTCGCGTAAAGCCAGCGTCGGGTCGATGTTCATCGCGCGCCGGGCCGGAACATAGCAGGCGAGCAAAGCGATAGTGGACAGGATTAAAACAACCAGCGCAAAGGTAAACGGGTCATTCGGGGAAACACCGAAAAGCAGGCTCGACATCAACTGCGTCAAGCCAAGCGCGGCCACGATGCCGATCGCAATTCCGATAGCAGTCATGCGCGCGCCGTCCGTCAGGACCATGCGGAGAACATCCGCGCGCCGGGCGCCCAGAGCCATGCGGACGCCAATCTCTTGCGTCCGCTGACCGACGAGATAGGAGAGCACGCCATAGATACCGATACTTGCGAGCAGCAGAGCGATGGCAGCGAACACCGCCAGCAGAGTCATG
>DATAYL010000438.1:0-2728 GCA_036272575.1 Bryobacteraceae bacterium
CAATTTCGGAAGAGTCCGGGGCTTTTTCATCAGCAACAGGCACTTCTCGCTTCATCCGAAGGTGGCGACAATCATCGCGCAGATTGCGTGCCATAGCAACACCCTTCCCCAAGGGAGCCCGTGCTCTCCAGTGATTTCAAATCTGGTTGCCCACATCCTTGACATCCGCCTGGTCAGCCTCGCGGCCAAAACAGGCTGTACATACACCCGATATGCTGACGATCTCACCTTCTCAACCAACCTTCCAGATTTTCCATCGGAAATCGCTGTGAAACGCGGTGTTCAGGGACATGATTGGATTGCGGGAAACGAGCTCAGTCAGATCATCACTCGATCTGGCTTCATCATCAACGCGGCAAAATCTCGGGTGCAGTATCGGGATTCACGTCAGGAAGTCACGGGTTTGGTCGTTAACAAGAAGGTAAATATCCGCGGCGAATACCGCCGGACTGTTCGTGCGATGGTTCACAGGCTATTCACAACAGGAACCTTCCATCGTTCTCTATCGATGAGAGCGAATATTGCCGGGGCACCGCAGCAGGTTGATGGGACGCTGGCCCAGCTCCATGGAATGCTCGGGCACATTGACTCTGTTGATCTCTACAACAAGAAGCTCCTCCATAAGTCTGGGAATGCGGCGCCAAACGCGCAAACGCAAATCCATTCTAAGGAGACACAGTATCGGCGCTTCCTGATCTTCCATTATTTCTACAGTGCTCCGGCTCCGGTGGTCGTTTGCGAGGGTAAAACAGACAACATTTACATCATTGAGGCGATCAAGCGCCTCGGTTCGAACTATCCCAGCCTTGCTACGGTCTCACCAACGAACGTGGTATCGCCGCGGGTGAGGATATTCAAGTACCCGGATACGAGCACGGGGCGGATTCTAGAGTTAACCGGAGGCACGGGCGAACTGAAGCATTTCATCCGCAAGTACCGGGAGGACATAAGAAAGTTCAAGGCTCCCGGACTGATTCAACCGGTGATCGTCTTGGTGGACAACGATCCTGGCGGGAAGGCCGTTGGCGGGGTGATCAGCCACATCATCAAAAAGCAGGTCAAGTGGACTGAACCGTACATTCACGTTGTAGCCAACCTCTACGTCATGCCGACTCCTTTGGTGGCTGGCGCGACTGAATCGGCCATCGAGGATTTCTTCTCTGCCCAGACGCTTGGCACGGTCCTAGGAGGCAAAACGTTCAAGAGAGATCCACCGTTCGACCCGGGTCTCCACTACGGAAAAGCGATCTTCGCAGAGCAAGTGATCAAGAAGAACGCTCATGCAGTCGATTTCAATGGATTCGTACCGATTCTCAATACCCTCGCGGCGATCCTCGCTGACTATGCCGCGAAGCAGACGGCGAAGGCTACACCCTAGCACCGCAGAGGAGCTCTCTGGCTGCATAGTCGGCCAATCGGAAGTTAGCCAAGTTTCGGCTCAGACTGCTTGTTTGCCGCCATCTACTGCATTCGCCACGGACCATTTTGCAAGCTCCCAACATCCGCAAACGTTCGTTGTTCGCCTGTCGGCTGCGTCAATTGAACGCCGGGAAGTTTCCGATCATTGGCCAAGTTGGGACGCGTAGCGAGTTGCACCGCCCAGATACAAAGGCACCTAGCGTTGCAGAAATACATCTCGCCTTCCGTTTCGGTCAGCCCGTCCGACCCGAAGAAATCACATTCTGTATCTCTGTACAATACATATATACGGAGACTCGCTTTGGCTACAAGCTCCAGGTTCGTCGTTGCCGTTCACGTGCTCACCTTCCTGGCGGTCAATGAAGGATCGCCGGTGCGTTCGGAAGAACTGGCCTTTAGCGCGAACACCAATCCTACCGTGATCCGAGCTCTTCTTGGGCGTCTCGCCGCCGCCCGGTTGACGACCTCGCAGTTAGGGGCAGGAGGCGGCGCCTTGCTTGCGCGGCCAGCAGAGAGCATTACACTGCTGGAGGTGTACCAGATTATGGAGCAGGGCGACCTTTTCGCCCTGCATCGCTCCACCCCAAGCAAGGTGTGCATGGTGGGCAAGAATATCCAGGCTGTGTTGACCCCTACCCTCGACAAGGCACGCGAGTCCATGGAAAGCGAACTTGGCAAGGTGAGCATAGCCGATGTCGTGAAGGACATCAGCAGGCGCGGGAATTTCAAAGTGCCGCCGAAAGCGAAGCCCGTTCGAAAATAAAGTAAGTCCGTTGCATACACAAATACATCTATGCAGCATGACGTTCTTTCCCGATCGACGCCTTATGGGGTTCGAAAGGGTTAGACCTCTCCTGGGAGGTCTAAGAGGACTTGTCAGAAAGGTATTCCCATGACTATATCCATCCTCGGATCCGGCAATATCGGATCTGCACTCGCCCGTCGTTTCGCCGCTAAGACTCTGACCGTATCCCTCGCAAACAGCCGTGGCCCTGGTTCGCTGGAGGTCCTGATCGACGAGCTCGGGCCGCACATTCGCGCCGTCGATCTGGAGCAGGCGCTTCAGGCGGACATGGTAATTCTGGCGATTCCATTCAAGGGTGTGCCTGACCTTGCGCAGAAGGCAAACTGGACTGGCCGCATCGTTGTCGATGCCACCAACGCAATCGACTTCCCCGGTTTCACCCCTACGGACCTTGGCGGTAAGCTCTCGTCCGAGGTCGTCGCCGAAACGCTGAAAGGAGCTCGCGTCGTCAAGGCTTTCAACACGCTTCCAGCTGCGATCCTCGGCAAGGACCCGGAAGAGGCG
>DATAYL010000439.1:0-33513 GCA_036272575.1 Bryobacteraceae bacterium
GGGCCGGTCCGCTACGTAGAGTTAAATCGGGACCGGACGAGGACTTCAACCAATTCGCGGCAGCGCATTCTTAAGGAAACAGTGCGCGATGCTAAGAGTTATGGCTTGGGTTCTCTGGTCTGTACTCTCCGCGCTTTTTGCTGCAGCAACGGCTCTGCTCGCCAAAGTGGGCGTCAGCGGAATTGATTCCAATTTAGCCACCGCTATCCGGACCCTGGTAATTGTTGTATTCGCGTGGGCGATCGTTGGGTTCACATACAAGTCCGGAGAATTAGGCGGAGTGACGCAGCGCGGGTGGGTTTTCCTGCTTCTATCCGGCTTGGCGACGGGTCTTTCCTGGTTGTGCTACTTTCGGGCGCTGCAGCTTGGCCCGGCATCCAGGGTTGCGCCGGTTGACAAGTTGAGCGTGGTGTTTGTGATCGTGTTTGCAGCACTTTTGCTGGGCGAAAAACTCTCACCAGGCAAAATACTTGGCGGCCTGCTGATTACGGCGGGCGCGATTACGATGGTGTTTGCTTGAGCCTCGAACGGTCAAGCCACTTGTCTATTAATAGAACGCTCGATGTATTCAAACGATCCAGCAAGCGAGCTGGATCGGTGTCGGCGAGCACGAGTTCGCGGTGCGCGCGGTGTAAGAATCCCTCCGCCAGAGCCCGGTCCGCCATCGCGAGTAGCGGATCGTAGTAGCCATTAACGTTAAGCAGGACACATGGTTTTCGCTGCAATCCCAGCTGAGACCACGTCAGTACTTCGCAAAATTCCTCCCAAGTGCCATAGCCGCCTGGCAATGCGATGAAAGCATCAGCGAGATCCGCCATTAGCGCCTTTCGCTCATGCATGGATGTAACCACGCGCAGCTCAGTCAAGCTAGTGTGAGCAATTTCTTTGTCGACCAGCATCCTTGGTATTACGCCGACGAACCTGACCACGTTGGCTCAGACAAGCATCCGCCAGCACACCCATAAGACCGAGTTTGCTTCCACCAAAAACCAGCCCAATTCCGGAGCGCGCAAGCAGACGCCCATCTCCTGCGCGGTCTGCGCATAAACGGATTGGGCCCCGGAGCTGGACCCGCAAAATACACATATGCTTCGCAACATGCTTCCGCCTACTCCACGAGAGCCTGCGCCAGGTCCGCGCGCAGATCTTCCACATCCTCCACTCCCACGGAAATACGAATGAGCGAATCGGAGATACCGGAAGCCAGGCGCGTTTCCGCGGGAATGGACGCATGTGTCATGATCGCTGGATGCTCAATCAGGCTTTCCACTCCGCCGAGACTCTCCGCCAGTGCAAATACCTGACAGCGCTCGAGTGTCCGGCGGGAGAATGCCAAGTCGCCCCGCAGGATAGCAGTTATCATGCCGCCAAACGCAGACATCTGCCGCCTGGCAAGCTGATGTTGCGGATGAGAAAGGAGGCCGGGATAGATCACTCGATCCACAGCCGGATGCGATTCGAGCCAGGCGGCGAGTTCAGCAGCATTTTCGCAGTGGCGCGCCATCCGGAGATGAAGAGTTTTCAAGCCGCGCAACGCTAGAAAAGAATCGAACGGACTCGCAATCGCGCCGACCGCGTTTTGCAGAAACGCGACCCGATCGCCGAGCTCCGAATTGGCGGCGACGACAACGCCGCCAACGATGTCGGAATGCCCGTTCAAATATTTTGTGGCCGAGTGCACCACGAGGTCGAAGCCGAAGTCAATAGGGCGTTGCAAATACGGGCTGGCGAAGGTGTTGTCCGCAACTGAAATTAAGGCTGCGTTCTGGGCGACCTCCGCGATGGCACCGAGATCAATCAGTTTCAGAAGCGGGTTGGAAGGAGTCTCTACCCAAACCATTTTGCTGTTCGGACGTATCGCGGCAGAGAGCGCCCGCGGATTTCCCATATCGACGAAACTGAAATCTAAACCGGCCGACCGCCGCCGCACGCGTTCGAAAAGGCGAAATGTTCCCCCATAGAGATCGTCGCTCGCAATGACGTGGTCGCCCGTATTCAAGAGATCAAGAATCGTGGACATCGCCGCCAGCCCGGACGCGAAAGCAAAGGCGCGAACACCGCTCTCCAGATCCGCCACGCAGCGCTCATAGGCGAAGCGAGTGGGATTGTGAGAGCGCGAGTACTCAAAACCTTGATGAACACCCGGGCTTTGCTGCACGTAGGTAGAAGTAGCGTAGATCGGTGTCATGATGGCGCCGGTTGACGGATCGGGATGCTGGCCTGCATGAATGGCGCGGGTACCGAATTTTTGCGGCATCTTAATTTAGTTTTCTGCGGAGATAACTTAGTAGATCGGAGCGAGTGATGAGGCCAAGAAATTTATCGTTCTCTATTACCAGAGCGACCAGACCACGATTCAAGATCTCGTAAGCTGAGTCGATGGAAGCTTCCGCCGAAACTGTTTCCAACCGGCTCGTCATCGCTGAGCTGACAGAAGACTGAAACTTATTCGGATTGTCATGGGTCGCAAAGAGCAGGTCCGATTCGTCGAGCACACCTACGCACCGGCCGCCTTCCATCACGGGAACTTGAGATATGTCGGCCATGCGCATGCGCTGCGAGGCCGTCAGCAGAGTATCGTCCGCGGTGACGGTGATGACGCCGCCTTCTTCGTAGCGGCGCGTGATGAGCTCTCGCAGGTTGCCAGTGGCGGGACGTTCAAGATAGCCCCCATCGAGAAGCCAGTAATCGTTGTACATCTTGGAAAGATATTTGGATCCGGTGTCACAAACGAAGCTCACTACTCGTTTCGGCTCGGTTTGCGCCCGACAGTAGCGCAGGGCGGACGCAAGCAGGGTGCCGGAGGACGGACCGCCGAAAATACCCGTAATTCGCAGCAGTTCTCGCGCTGTTCGAAAGCTTTCAGAGTCGCTGATGTTATAGGCATAGCGGGCACGCGAAAAATCGGCAATAGCCGGTATCGAACTGCCGCCGATACCTTCCACCGCATAGCTGCCTGAAACCCCGAGCTTACCGCTGCGGACGAACTCGCCCAGCGCTGAGCCGACCGGATCGGCCAAAATCAATTCGAGCTGCGGCTGCACGCGGGCAAAGAAACGGCTAAGCCCAGTAAGTGTGCCGCCCGAGCCCACGCCGCAAACTACAGCATCCAGCTTGTGCTCGGCTTGTTCCCAGATCTCGGGTCCAGTGGTCAATTCGTGCGCCAGTGGATTAGCCTCGTTCCCAAACTGATTGATGTGGTAAGCGCGTGGTCTTTCTTTCGCAATTCGCGCCGCCATGTCCTGGTAATAAGCGGGATGGCCCGGGGGCACATCCGAGCGGGTAAGGAGAATATCAGCCCCGAGCGCACGTGCGTGCGCGATCTTCTCGGCCGACATCTTGTCCGGAATGACCAGCAGTAGTCGATAGCCCTTAATTGCGGCCACCAGAGCCAGACCGATGCCCGTATTACCGGCAGTAGCCTCCACAATGGTGTGGCCCGCGGAAAGAGCGCCGCTCCGCTCGGCGGCTTCTATCATCGAAACGGCTACGCGGTCTTTAATTGAGCCACCCGGGTTTTGCGATTCCAATTTCAGGTAAAGCTCGCAAGGACCTGTATCAAAGCCCACAACACGCACCAGCGGCGTTTGACCGATCAGGTTTAAAGTTGGTGGTTTGATCCCATCTTGCATAATGGCACTTGCTCGCTACTGATTGACGCCGCTCGCGAGAAATCCGCCATCCACACCGATACATTGCCCGGTGATGAAACTTGCGGCATCGGAAGCCAGCAAGATAGCTACGCCGACCAATTCCGGTATCTGGCCGAAGCGTTTCATCGGAGTTCGCACCAGAAGTTCACGGCCTCGTTCCGTGCCGTCGAGCAGAGCCGAATTTAAGTCCGTGCGAAAGACCCCAGGGGCGATGGCATTCACGTTCACGCCCTTCCCCGCCCACTCCACGGCTAAGCTGCGAGTTAGGCCGAGAACTCCGGCCTTGGAAGTTGTATAGGCGGCTACTTCCATGAAACCCAAGTAAGACGTTAGCGATGCAATGTTGATGATACGTCCGCGGCCCTGGGCGGAAAGGGGGGCAAAGAAACTTTGGCAGGCACGCAGCGTACCATTGATGTTCACGTCGAGCAGGTTATTCCACTCGGCCTCCTGCACCTCTACCGTTGGCTTCCGGAATGTCTGGCCGGCCGCGTTTACCAGAATGTCAATCCTGCCCAGGCGCTCGAGCGTTGCGTCACGGAGGCTATCAATCGATTGCCGGTCGGCGGCATCCACGGTTTTTCGCAAAGACTTGCGGCCTTTTTTCTCAATTTCCGCCGCAACATCAGCCACCAGCGGTTCGCGTCTGCCGGTGGCTACCACGTTTGCTCCAGCATCCGCTAAACCCAGAGCGAGTGAACGGCCGATCCCGGAGGTTCCACCCATCACGACAGCGACGCGTCCAGCCAGATTGAAGAGTTCAAGCGACATCAAACCTAATGTACTAGGGCGGCTCTCGCAACGTGTCAAACTATTTGAGTTCGGGAATGCTGCCGACACGCAAAGAAATCACTTTCTTCTACAAGACCCACCGCAGCCGCTTCGAGGCTCCGGAGCGAATCCATGCGCTGCAAATTGTCAAGAACATCGATGAGTTGTGCAGCTGGAGCAACGCCTGGGCGCTTATGAAGCAAGCCGAAGCTGAACTGGAGACGCAACGGCCGTTCTCCGAAGTGGCTGATCGTTACTCGGATTGCCGGGGTAACGGGGGAGATCTGGGCTGGGTGGCTCGTGGTGTGATGGTGGAGGAGTTTGATGCGGCAGTTTTTACTTGTGCTGTTGGAGAACGGACCGGCATCTTTGAGACCCGCTTCGGCCTACACATTGTTCAGGTGCTCGAGCATATGCCGGCCGGCATTCGGCCATTGCGTGAGGTGTATGATTTGATCGCGCAACGCCTGATCGAGAAGCATTCACCAGCGAGTGCCGAAAGGTGAGAGTTCCCCCCCAGCCCTGTTGCGTGCCCAGCAAAGAACATGCAGCCGTCCTGGAGCTATCGCGCCGCAACTCGCGGGAACGCGAACGAGCCAACGGAGGCTCTAAAGCCGGCATGGTGCTGCTTTCCGGCGGCCGCTTTCTGATGGGCACAGAAGTCGCGGAAGGGTTTCCCGCGGACGGAGAAGGCCCGATCCATGAAGTATTGCTCGACGAATTTTACATGGATCGCTGCCCGGTAACGAATGCACGTTTCGCTGAATTCACGCGAGCAACGTCCTACAAAACCGATGCGGAGCGGTATGAATGGTCTTTCGTCTTTCAAGGACATGTAGCACCTGAACACAGACCGCAACTAACTGCAGACACCGTTCTGCAGGCACCCTGGTGGTTGAGGGTGCGCCGTGCAAACTGGCGGCATCCGGAGGGGCCGGACTCTTCGATCACCGATCGAGAGTCTTATCCGGTTACGCACGTTTCGTGGCGAGATGCAGCGGCTTTCGCCAAATGGGACGGCAAGCGGCTTCCAACCGAAGCCGAATGGGAGTTCGCCGCGCGCGGCGGATTGGAGCAGAAGCTCTATCCCTGGGGCGATGAACTCACGCCCAACGGTCGACACCTATGCAACATCTGGCAAGGCGAGTTCCCTGACCTGGATTTGGCCGAAGATGGTTTTTCCGCGCCGGCGCCCGCGGATTCTTTCCCTCCGAACGGGTATGGCCTTTACACCATCACTGGTAATGCATGGGAGTGGTGCTCGGATTGGTTCCATCCCGCGTACCATGGGCTCGCGACGCGCGCGAATCCGACTGGCCCCGGCGAAGGCCAGTCGAAGGTGATCAAGGGCGGATCGTATCTGTGTCATAAATCGTATTGCAATCGCTATCGTGTCGCGGCGCGCACATCCAATACCCCAGATAGTTCAACCACTAATATGAGTTTCCGTTGTGTACGCGACCGCTAATGTGCCTGTTCTGCGCTCAGGCCTTTGGTGACAATTTCCGATAACTGCGAGATCAGAAGCTCACCGGGATTATCAGGCGTCCAATCGGACTGCGGCATATCATCCACCGTAACTGCCATCGCAATCGGGCCGTCAGCAGAATAGATAATTCCCACATCGCTCCGCAGGTGTTCGAGAGCGCCGGTCTTGTCCGCCACCTCGACGTCTTTCATGTCGCGGCCCAAACCATTACGGTCGCGTTGATGCTTGAGGATCGCGAGCATCTCGTCCGAAGCCGACTTACTCACCAGCTCGCCGCGATAAATTTTGCGGAGCAGCGTCACCATCTCTAAAGGACTGCTGCGGCCGAGGCCCCACTTTTTGTTTTCCGGCTTCTTTCCCTCCTCCGTGATGCCGCTCGAAACTCCGGGCCGGCCGTCGCCCATGATCTTTCGCATCACGCGCGTGTAGGTGAGACCGAGACTCTGCATGCGTGCATTTACCGCGTCACCACCAATGCGATTCAGAATGAGATTGGTTGCGGTATTGTCGCTAAGAACAATCATCAGGTCGATCATGTCTCTGATCGGCAGTTGATCGTTATTCGAAAGCTCCTGTAAGATGCCGCTGCCCGAGACTTTTTCCGCACCGGTGAGGGTGATCATCTCGCCGAGATTGAGCTTGCCTTCATGCGCTTCCGCAAAGCATTCAGTCATGATTGCCAACTTGATAGTGCTGGCAGTGCGGACCGGTTGCTCGCCAAGCAGACTGTACCTCTTGCCCGTCTTAAGATTCTCCGCGTACAGACTCACCTTGCCCTGAAATCCGGCTACCTTCTGTTTGACGGCGGTATCAAGATTTGGAAGCGTTCCGTCTCGCGCCGTCAGTAAACTGCCAGAGAGCGATACAAGAACAGCGAAAACGCGGAAGAGCATTTCCGCCATTCTAGCGGGCCCGCTTTTCACGTTTGCTTAAGCAGGAATGCCCTTGCCAGACGTAGCGTAGCGGCCAGTCGACGCATTTCGTGATACCAATCCTGGGTGTCACGCCGATTTCGAAAGCTGGCGGATCGAGCCACCTGCGGATCACGAGATTTCCTTCGTCCATTCGCTGGCCGTATTGCGCGCGCGTAATATGAAGCGCTTCCGTCAATTTGCCGGGACCATTTGTCAACCCGCAAACCGGGCCGTTCCAGGAGCGCCGCGCGGCCATCTGACGGAGTCCCGAAAGCGGTGCCAGAGCACGTATCAGCACGCATCCCGCATGCCCTTCGCCGCCGGCTACCACGTTAAGGCACTCGTGAATACCATAGATGAAATAAACGTACGCTCGGCCGGGAGGCCCAAACAGCACCTTAGTCCGCTCAGTAAGACCTTTGGCCGCGTGAGCCGCCAAGTCATCCAGGCCCAGGTAAGCCTCGGTCTCCACGATCGTGCCGGCAGTTGCACCGTGAAGCAGGACACTGCCAATCAAGGATTGCGCAAGCTCAACGGCCGGTTTTTCGAAAAACGGCAGGCGGACGGGCGCTGTAAGCTGGTATAAACTTTCGAGCGGATAGAAATCTTCTATGAAATCCCGCAGCACAACGGACTCGCGATCCGCTTCTGGAGCACCGGCGTTGCTGGATTTATTAGTCGGCCTCAAGTTACGCTAGAACATTAACACGGCCAGTATGCGACTATTTACCGCCATCGAACTGCCCCCCGATATCCTCCTACGGCTGGAGCGCCTGGTAGCGGCGCTTCGCCCGGAGGCCTTGATCAAGTGGAGTCCGTTAGACAATCTGCACATCACTACCAAGTTCATCGGCGAATGGCCGAACGATCGCTTGCCGGAGCTGGAGTCCGCTCTTCTTCAAATGGAGTCCAGGGTTCCTTTTGAGGTGGAAGTGTGCGACCTCGGATGGTTTCCAGACGAGCGCTCGCCGCGCGTACTTTGGGCGGGCATCAAGTCGGGGGAGGCATTGAGTGTACTGGCGCGCGATACCGAAGAACGCCTTGTCTCGCTCGGTGTTCAACGGGAAAGCCGGGCGTTTTCTCCACATCTCACTTTGGCTCGCATCAAGCGTCCAGTTCCGTTGCGAGGATTGCGGCAGAAAGTGGAAAGACTGCGCCCAGCGCTCATCGGGAAGTTTGAAGTCTCAAGATTTGTTTTGTTTCGTAGTGATCCCGGAACGAATGCGAGCGTCTATCGTCACCTGCGGGAGTACAAATTTGAAAGTGCTTTAGCGGCCACGAGTTCGCCCAAGTGACGAATTCCTCGTTCCTGGAACTAGCCGTTCTGACCATGTTGGCCTACCTGATCGGAGGTCTGCCATTTGGCTACTGGTTTGTCAGACTGCGGTTCGGAAGAGATATCCGTACGATGGGCAGCGGCAACATCGGCGCAACCAATGTTCACAGGACGGCTGGCGGAAAGGCAGGGTTGATCGTTCTGCTGCTCGATATCTTGAAGGGTTTGCTCGCGGTATTCATCGCTTCGGCAAGCACGCACGGCGATCCGCTCGCGATCGCGCTCGCGGCCGCAGCAGTCATGGTAGGCCATTGTTATCCAGTGTTTCTTAATTTCAAAGGAGGGAAGGCGGTGGCTTGCTTCATCGGCGCTTTTGGATTTATTTCGCCGCTAACGCTCCTGGTCGCGGCAGCTGCATTTTTCGTAACCGTTGCTGTGAGCCGTTATGTCTCGCTCGGTTCGATCGTCGGCGCAGCCCTTTATCCGGTGCTTCTCTGGTATCTTGCTAAACCGGCACTGCCAATTCTTTTTGCCTGTATTTTCGCTGCGATCTTAATCGTATATCGTCACCAGGCAAATATTCTTCGCCTTCGCGCTGGTACTGAGAATTCCTTCTCGTTGCGCCGGAAAGCGGTTTGAAGCATCTCGCGGTTATCGGAGGCGGAAGCTGGGGAACGGCTTTGGCGATTGCGCTGGCTTCCCGCTTCAGCACGGTTCGTATCTGGACGCGCTCCACCGAATATGCAGAGCAAGTTTCGCGCACACGCGAGAATACGCGCTACCTACCCGGTTTCCGGCTACATTCGAACATAGGTATTTCGAGCGATCTTGAATCCGTCGCCGCGCATGCCGCAATTGTTTTGCTAGCCGTGCCTTCCGCTCATCTGCGCATGACTCTGGAAAAGGTTCGCCCTCACGTGTCGGTCGCCTCCTTTTTCGTCAGCACGACTAAGGGCATCGAAGACAATACCTTGTGCCGCATGTCGGAAGTGATCTTTCAGGCGCTGCGTCTCGAAGATAAAGCCAGAATTGCCGTGCTTTCCGGTCCCACATTCGCAAGAGAGATTGCTGCCGGTGAACCGGCAGCGGTGGTGATTGCTTCAGAAGCCAGCGCGCTTGCGTCTCATATTCAGCAGTCATTCTCTACCAGCGAACTGCGCTTTTATACCAGCACTGATGTGGCAGGTGTCGAAATCGGCGGGGCTTTGAAGAATGTGATCGCGATCGGAGCGGGTGCGTGCAATGGCCTAGGCCTAGGTAGCAATAGCGTGGCGGCACTCGTCACTCGGGGTCTGGCGGAAATCACCCGCCTCGCCGTTGCACTCGGCGGGCTGCCTCGGACACTGAGCGGCTTAGCGGGTCTTGGCGACCTGGTCTTGACCGCTACTGGTGATCTTTCCCGCAACCGGTTTGTAGGCACTGAGTTGGGCAAAGGCCGTAAATTGGACGAGATACTGGCTGGGATGACTATGGTCGCCGAGGGCGTCAGTACTTGCCGCGCCGCCTATCAGCTCGCCCTTCGGCACGGCGTGGACCTCCCGATCGTGAGCAAGATGTACGAAGTTCTATACCGCGCCAAGTCCCCGCGTGAAGCGATTCGCGAGTTGATGGAACGCCCCCTCATCGCGGAATGATCCTCGCATGCTGCATGCTTGAGCAGAACAGTCGATAATTACTTACCTTCGTCACGCCAGGCGTAATATCCAATCAGCGTTTTTGCATCCTGGATGTCGCCCTGCCGAATCATCTTTCCCACTTCCGCTGCTCCGAACCATTGGATTTGGATGCGCTCATCATCCATCAGATTTTGCGATCCCTCCGTCAGCTCAGTAGCCAAGAAGATGTGCATCTTTTCGCCCACATAGCCAGGACTGGGCCAGAAGGAAATCAGTTTCCGCCACTTATTAGCCTTGTAGCCCGTCTCTTCCTGCAACTCTCGTCGAGCGGCATCCAAGGGTTGCTCGCCGGGATCGAGACGGCCGGCAGGTAACTCCCAAAGCTCCGCCTCGGCCGGTAACCGGAATTGTTTGACGAGCAAGATCCGCTGCTCGTCGTCAATCGCCAGCATGACGGCGGACCCGGAATGCCTGACAATATTTCGATGGATCTCAAAGCCGTCCGGATCATGAGCCACTTCGTCGGTGACTGTAAACAGCTTATTGCGCAACACTTCTTTCGAAGAAATGATCTTCATCATTTTGATTCACTCACTCAGGCAAGACCAGCGCCATCCTCGTCGGCCTTGCTTCCCGTGCCCGCGCCGCTCAGACTGAGATCTGGTTTTTCTCTCGATAACTCTCGCTCCACGTCGCTAATCACGTCACTGTGCGCGCGGGAGTGCAATTGCTGCTCGAGCCGCCGCAGCGCCACTCCAACCACGTCGCGATGATGCAGACGCCCACCAATTCCTGGCCGGTCAGCAAGCTCTTGCCAGATTTGATGTACCAGATCGATATCGCTCGGCCACAATCGCGGCTGGTGTGGTCCCAACAGATAAATGTAGGGGCCCTCTCCATCCGGTGAAATAATTTCCAAACTCAAAGCCGTTCGCGGCGCCGGCAGCTGCTCCCATGCTTCCCCAATCAATCTGGCCTGCTCGTCCGGTGTCAGGGTAGGCGAAAGTGACATGGCAATCCGCGACGAACGGAGTTGCTGCGCTGTTGAAACCAGCGCGGAAGGCTCGTCTCTACCGGGAACAGTCAACAGCTCCACATGTTTCCCAGCCTTTTCCGCAATCGTAACCACTCGCGAAAACAAATCCATCTCGCGCGTTCCGAAGAACTGCTCCAAGCTGAGATGGTGCTCGCTCGAGCTGACCGGGCCTAGCCGGTGAACCGCCACTACAACGGCATCCTGCTTGGCAGGATTTAGCTCGCTCAGTACTAACTGCAAATGACCCAGCCGGTTGACATTGCTCGCTTCAATGAGCACGTTGCCCGGGCGAACATGCACGCCATCCACTGAGACGTTCCCCTGCTCCTCTAATCGGAATTTTTCGCTTTCGCATTCGGCCTCGCGCTGTCTGCGCCGGTTATGGTGCTCCGAGAGAGCAAAGGCAGTGAAAAAGCCGATAGTAAAAATCGAACCGGAGATAGTGGCCGTCTTTTTTGTCACCACATTGACAATGGCTAAGAGGAACAGGCTCGCAGTAATCAGAATCAGGCCCAGGGGGATTTCCGTGGCGCCAATCTTGAAATTGAGTGGGACCTTCCAATCACGGGCCTCCGGCCGCTTGTAGCGCAGCACTAGCACCGAGAGAGCCTTCATGGCAAAGCTCCAGATCACGCCAAACGCATAAGCCTCGCCTAACGTATCGACATTGCCTTTGCTTAAAACGATGGTGACGATCTGCAGAATGACGACCAGATTGATCAGACGATGCGTCGTCCCGTATTTCCGATGCGGCTGCCGGAACCAGTCTGGCAGGACGCCATCTTCGGCAACCCGGTTAAGCACGCCATTAGAACCGATAATGGCTGTGTTGACGGCTCCCGACAATATCAGCGTTCCCACCAGCACCACGAACGCGTGGAACAGAAGTTTGAGGTAAGTTGGCCCGACCAGGAAGTTCGACAGGCCGCCGATCAAGTTGTCCAGGTACTTCCCACGCTCACTGTCCGGAATCAACATCACTGCAAAGAAGGAGACAAGCGAGGTGAACAGGAGGCTATAGACGATCACCACCATGCCGGTCTTCTTCAGGTTTTTAAGTTTCGGCGCTTCCAGTTCGCGGTAGACCTGGGCCAGCGTCTCGAAGCCGCTCATCGCCAAAAGGGAATGACCCAACCCCACCAGGATCGCCACGAACGTGATGGTCGGAGCAACCGTGCCTTTAAGCCATCCAAGTGCACCACTTCCGTAATGCAAGTTGGCCTTGCTCGGCAGCGGAACCGGCTGGTATCCCTTCATAACCATCGTCAGACCACACCAGCCAATCAGAATCACCACCATGGCAGTGGTGATATGCATAATCTTTAGAGCTTTTTCGCTGGATTCATGAATTCCAACGGTGTTCTGCCACCAGAAATAAACCGTCACTACCAGCGCGAATCCTCCAGCAAAAAAGGGCGGCGGCACTTGCCATGGGCTATGGGCGTGATGAGCCAGTTCATTGATCAGACCCGCCAGATATAAGCCCGCGCTCACCGCGCTGATCGGTCCCGTCAGCACGTAATCGAACATCAACGCGGAAACGGAGAACTTCGCGAGGGTTGCCCCCATCGCCTCGTGTACGACCTTATACACGCCGCCCCGGACGAACATGCTCGAGCTCTCTATATAGATGGCCCGGATGGCGAAGCCAAACAGCATGATCGCCAGGATGAACCAGGGCGCGGACTTGCCGATAGCTGTTTCAGCAATCCCGCCGGCGTAGTAGGCCGAGGACGCAAGGTCGCTCAAGACGATGGCGGCTGCCCGCCAGAAGGAGATGAACGACAACATGACCGTTGTCGCGACAACCACCTTCGTTTTGGTTGAAATTGTCGGGGATGTCAAAGAAAGCGGCTTCCTCGTCGATAACAAGCGGAGTTAATGTGAGAGTCCCGACTAACTATTTAACCGCATGAAGATCGAATACGCGAGGCCACAAGCCAGATCGTCTGCAAACGTTAGCAAACAGGGGTACGTTTAGTGTGTATCTGTTTTCTTAGCTGGCGTGACGGCATTGGCTACACCTTTGCCAGCATTTTTGGCGGCATGGCCGGTACCCACGGCCATTTTCTTCACGCCGCTTCCAATACCTTTTCCAAAATCCACTGCGCTGTTGCCGACATGGCCGGTCTTCATGGAGTCAGCTGCCTCCGCACTTCCCTGCCCGATGTCTTTGCCGCCCTTGGTGTAAGAATGCTTCAGATTCGCGCCGGAGGCCTCAAAATTCTTTTTTGGGCTCGCTTGCTTTACGCCAAGGCCGTCCAAAGTCTTAGGGCCAATTCGTCCATCAGCAGTCAAATTTTGTTTCTCCTGGTAGCTCTTTAACGCAGACCGCGTTTCCGGCCCCATGCGGCCATCTACAGGACCCGGGTCGAACCCCTTATCCTTTAACGCCTGCTGCACCGATTTGATGGTCCCTGCGCTCTGCGAAAATACGGGAGCAGCCACCAGCATGCCTGCCAGAAATACCGAAGCTAAACTCGTTCTCATCCCAAACTCTCCTTGGCTTTTCTTCGAAGCTAAATGTTGATATATGAGGCATCCCGTTCGAGCGATGATACCGTTCCGCTAACAGTTTGGACGCTTCCCTCCGTAAAATGTCACCGGCCCAACGATAATGTCTTTCTATCAGCATACATCGAGTCAAACTCGGGGTTTCCGAGCCTTTTACGTAAGATGGATTATGCTTCGGACGGGCATTGTCGCCGCTTGCGCCGTTTTGTCGATCGGCATGAGTTGCTCACGAAAAAGGGCGCCGAGCAAACCTCGGGCTGACGGCGGCCAAACTGCACCACTGTTTCGACTCACTCCCGTTGCTCCTGAAGAAAACGGTAAGCTTCTGGCTGACGAGATGCGTACGTACACCGAAATCCTGGCGCATCATGTCGTATTTCATGACCAATCGAGCGTTCCCTTACGGACAGAATGGCTGCGAGCGCGCTTGTACCCTGCCCGGCCGAACGTGATTCCCTCGCTAGACGACCCCTCCTCCTTTCGTGTGGAAATATACGACGGCACCCTGCAAATTTCCACACAGACGCTATCAAGGCAGCTTAACGCCCGCTTATCAAGAAATTCCAAGTTCACAAAGGTGCGCGTCTCTTCTCTAGGCCCGAATAAGATCCAGATCAATGCTACTTTGCACAAGGGTCTTTCGCTGCCGCTTCAACTCGTCGGCAACATCGGCACAACTCCGGATGGCCGTTTGCGCATACAGCTCACGAGTTGGCGAGTTTTGAAGCTTCCTCTCAAGGGATTGATGAAAGCGATCAAGCTGGATGCCTCGGACCTCGTCCACCTGCCGGAGTCGCAAGGAATGGAAGTTCGGGGCAACACCGTTTATATCCGGCCGGAAGACTTACTGCCGCCACCGAAGAAGATGGGACTCGTCACTGGCGTTTACTTTAATCAGGCGGGCGATCTGGTTGAGCAGTACGGCAAAGATAGGTCCGACGCGCCGGTCGCGGGTACATGGCCCGGCGGAAGATGGCACAATTACCTGCGGCTTGAAGGCGGGAGCATACACTTTGGCAAGCTCACGATGACCAATGCGGACATGATTCTCATCGACACCTCGCCCGGCGACTGGTATGACTTCGACCTCGCTCACTACCGGGAACAAATCGTAAAAGGCAGCATGTTTATGACACCCGATGGCGGGCTGCGGGTGTTCACGCCGGATAGTACAAAAATCGGGCGGCCTTAGAGTGCAAAGGACGCGGACGCAGCCTTTGCGGGTCTCGCTCAGGCAGCGCTACGCCTCACCGCATGTTATGTTGAAACTTACTTCGTCGGGCCCTTAGCTCAGTTGGTTAGAGCGCTACCTTGACACGGTAATGTAATAGCTAATAGAATCTAAGACTTGGGTGTTGAAGCGCCCATTAGCGCCCAATTCAGTAGTGAAAGTGCGGGCTCTTAGCTCAGTTGGTTAGAGCGCTTCCTTGACACGGAAGAGGTCGGATGTTCGAGTCATCTAGAGCCCACTAAATCTCCCACAAAGGATCTCTGAGCCGCTACGATTCGCCCATGTAATCTCGGCGGCCAAAAGCCGTGCCAATGTAGGCCATTTCGCGCCGCAAAGCGCTCCAGGAAAACCCCTAAAAGTCAGGATAAGACTTTACTGAATGCTGCCCTCAGATTTGCCAAGAATCCGTTCCTAGAAACCGCGAATTCCTTTCTCCTGCTCGGAAAACGATCCTTCAGCTCATAAAGCATCGAAATGCTTCTCCTGAAGTCTCAACATTTCACTTACACGCAGTGCGCAAAACAAACCAATGCAGCACACCATACGCACGTCGGCCCGCAGATACGCGAGTAACTTTCGCGTGCCCTCCTCGCTAACTTTCCTTTCTCTCGCGCGGCCCGTCTCTTGCCAGGCTCATATCCTGGACTGGATTGCGATCCTTCCAAAATCCCAGGCGATGGGCCTGCGTGAACACACACTCAAGATGTTCCGGACATCGCATCGAGTTGCCCACGACATCCTATCTTTCGCTTTGGACTGGATCCAGTCGTCGATACGACAGTTGTAAGCTCACAGAAATACCAAGTGGGCAAATGCCGGGCTGATGTAATTTTGGCCATCGCGCCGCGCTTCCCGAACTCTGCTGGTCTGGGTGTGATCGCTCTCTTAACGCGCTGCAAGTCCCTCTTTGATTAGGACGTCAATCCAGGGTCGAATGTAATACGACCCCTTCTTGGCCTCACCGATTTTCGATTCTGGAAGCGCTGCCCGTGGCATTTCGTCAAGAATACCTCAGAGGAAGCCAGCACGAGGGGAACTCATGTGGCGTTTCCGGTTCTAATACTGAGATCGCCGTGGCGTCGTCCCATCGTTCGTACTCGTGATGCTTCCGCATTGCCTTTAGCCGTACTTCCTGGGGAGTAACCGCCGCACCGGCGATTTCCCTAATCTTTGGTTTGCAGAGCCCTGCTTGCGGCCAGTTTCTGACCGGTGTCGACCACGTGCCGCCTTTGATTGAGTCTGGTTTCTTTCAAAGCTTTTGAAAGAAAGGCCGGGGTGGCCATCCCCTTCAAACTGTTTTACAATGTGTTTAACGTTGTGGAGTTTGAGTGGAACGAAGAAAAGAACCTGATGAATGTAGTCAAGCATGGTCTTCCGTTCGAAACCGTGCTCAGCGTGTTTGATGATCCTGACCTCATCGTGATACCAGGTCATACAGACGAGCGAAGTCATGAGCAGCGATGGGCAGCAATAGGTGCGGTTTCAATCGACAACGAGCAAGCCGTGCTGTTTATCGTTCACGTGTATAGAGGAACCAATGAAACCAAAGTCTTCCGAATCATCTCAGCCCGGAAAGCTAGTTCGAGTGAACGCCGACGCTATGCGCAAGAAGCCGCTCAGCGAAGATCAGAAAGCGGCGCTGCGTCGGGTTCGTGACATACCCGATTCTCAGATTGATTTTAGCGACGCGCCAGAGCTGACCGACGAGCAATGGGCAAAGGCCATGCAACCAAATCGTGCTCGTGAGTATGTTGGAGTTCGCCTCGATTGGGATGTGCTCGCCTGGCTTAAGAAGGATGGCCCAGGTCATTCGACACGCATCAACCAAATACTTCGAGTCGTCATGGAGCATACAACTGATCCTATGCGGCATACGGCAAAGATGCGTCGGGGGAGGCCAAATACAGATGTTCTCGAAAAGTCACCGGCGAAGAAGCAGAAATCCGTGGAGAAGTCCCTTACCACTAAGGCCGAGCATTAAGCCTGCGGCCCGCCCTCGGACAATTTTCGACTGGGGTTGGCGGTGTGGAAGGAGCAGCGCTAGGCCTTGGGCTAGCGGGCGCCGAGGTGTCCGTTGCGCACGACGCACCGGCAGTGGTAGGAGCGCCGGTACCGCCCGTTAGGTGGTGGCGAAAAAATCGCGCTCAGCACTTGGTTCTGCTGCTTCGGTGCGGTGATTCGGCCCGATACTCCTCCGTCCGACGCCGTGCGGGATCGTGGCGATTAGTGTCACGCTGTAATTGAGTCAAACGGCTCAGGGTAGCGTATTCCCCCAAGCTTCGCCCCAGAGCGGGATTCTATTTACTCATCATAATGAGCCTCGCTGCGCCGAACGGCGATTGGCTGGCGTGAGTAGCTGGCGACTAGCATCTTCACATGATCCTCCGAGGCCGTGCAACGGTTTCCTAGGATCACCTCCTGCAAATACATGCCCTGCGCGCCAAGTTTGGCGTAATAATGACCGCCTTCTTCCTCATCCCTTTTTAAGAATGCTCGACACTCTTCTTCGTCTTTATACTTGTCAAATTTAGTAAGCGCAAATGGCCTGACGTAATCCATAGCTTGCTTTTCGATGGGAGTTGTCTTTCGACTTCGATTTCCAAACCGTTTCTGTTTCAAAACATCTTCTATCAGCCCAGGCGGAAACTCTGCCCACTTCTTTTCGGGGACGTATGTAATGTCGTCAATCATGTTCCTTTTAACGTCCAACCCCAGACAGATTCCGCGCCCGCAATCGCCGTAGTCAGTCCACATTTTTTTGTCAGCGGCGTCGCGCCCAAAACAGAGCAAACAGAAGCTGTTGGTTATGAATTGGACGATGCCCTCCGTATGCTCCTCCATTCCAACGATGCCGTACGCGTGCAATTCGCGTTCGTCATTCACTTGGCCAAACACGGATATCCTCATCCGCTTCTTTTCCAAATCTTCGAGTGCCCAGACTGCTTCGAGGAAGTGGTAAACACGAACGTACTTTGGAAGCATGTGCTCCTTTTTTTAGAGCTAGTTTCCGCTTGAGCGAGCTTCCGCTATCGCCTCAATGAGATCATCGGCGGCTCCCATAGGCTAGAACCTATCACGCCGAGGTTTTCGCGCTTTTGGTGCTCATTAGCCCGATTCGTGCAGCAAATGCCCAACAGCGCCCAAACGCATCAACGAAGAATCAAATACTTACATAGCTCCGTGCGGCAATCAAAGGCCCTTCGCTACGTTGACAGGGTGGAGGTCAGAGACTCACCCGACCGGTCGCCGGATATTTCTGCCGAATCTAGTCATCCGCTGAAGTAAGACAAGCCAACCCATTAGCTTTGGCGTGGGCTACGGCCATCCGCTCAAAGGGATCGCGTGTCCATTCCTCGTCCAGAGCGACTCTAACAATCGCCGCGAAAATCAAAGTCGCAGATTTCTACTCTAGGTTCGTGGGCAGTAGTCTAACTGCAGGTCGCACGAGAGTGTGTATTCTGTACGCTTCCGTGTCTGGGCGTCACTTTGTTTCCCATCACTTTGGAATTGTCGTCCAATAAAGAAAGCCGCCCCTATGAAAACGTCCACCCGCGAACACCAACAGACCTGGCAACTGCCATTCGAAGAGGAACCAGTCTCTCAGAGCGGTACGGAATTTCTGGCGGAAGGCGCGGTCCTCTTGCGCCGCTTCGCCAAAGCTGAGGAAATTCCGCTGCTCGAGGCGGTTTCCCGCATTGCCGAAGCTGCCCCCTTTCGCCACATGTCGGTCCGCGGCGGCTTCAAAATGTCCGTGGCTATGACCAACTGCGGCCACCTCGGCTGGGTCAGTGACGAGAACGGATACCGTTATGACTCGATCGATCCCGTCAGCGGGCAGCGATGGCCCGCGATGCCTTCGCTCTTCGATCAGCTCGCTGCCTCCGCCGCGGCCACAGCGGGCTTTCCGGATTTTCACACGGATGCTTGCCTGATCAATCGCTATCTACCCGGCGCGCAGATGGGCCTGCATCAAGACAAGAACGAAATTGATATGGAAGCACCCATTGTCTCCGTATCGCTCGGTTTGCCAGCTACTTTTCTCTTCGGCGGTTTGCGGCGCAGCATAACGCCGCAACGCATGCGACTGGTCAGCGGAGACGTGGTGGTATGGGGCGGCCCGGCCCGGCTCGCCTATCACGGCGTGGCCAAGCTTGCGGCGGGCCATCATCCTCTAACCGGTGAGAGCCGCATCAATCTCACCTTTCGTAGGGCAGGCCAGCCAAACTCCAAGCAACCCGCGTAAATTGCTATTTTTAAAACATGGCTACCAGCACTGCTAGCAAGCGAATAGCACCGCCGAAGCGTCTACTGTACGGACCCGGACCGACCACGGTGGACCCGCGCGTGTACGAAGCGCTGAGCCAACCCGTTGTTGGTTTGCGGGACCCCTACTTTCTCGAAGTGATGAGCGATATTCAAGCTGGCCTTCGCGAGGTCTTCGGGACCACCAACGAGAAGGTGTTTCTGGTTCCTGCCAGTGGCAGCGGCGCCATGGAAACGGCGATCGCCAACTTCGTTTTGCCGCAATCGAAGTTTCTCATCTTTACGGCCGGTGTTTTCTCCGAACGCATCGCAACCATGGCCGAGCGGCAACGCGCCCGGGTGGTTCGCGTGGAGCGCGCCTGGGGTGAAATTTTTACGGCCGAAGAAGCGCAACAAGCTATCGATCGCGAACACCCGGACGCCGTAGCCTTCGTGCAAGCTGAGACCTCGACCGGAGCCTATCAGTCGGGTAAGGCAATCGCCCCGCATGCGAGCGAAGCAGGCGCGCTGGTGATCGCCGATTGCGTCACTTCACTCGGCGCGATGCCCGTGGAACTCGATTCGGTTGGTATCGATGTTGCCTTCAGCTGTTCGCAAAAAGGACTAAGCTGCCCGGCCGGTTTGTCGCCCATTACGTTTTCTCCGCGCGCTGTCGAGAGACTCGCTAAACGCACCGAACCGCTCTTTACCTGGTACTTCGACTTGCAGCTCATGGACAAATATTTCGACGAGCCGCATTCTTATCAGCACACGCCCTCGCCGCCGCTCTACTACGCTGTACATCAAGCGTTGGCTGTCATTGAAGAAGAAGGGCTGCGAAACCGTTGGGAGCGCCATAAACGCGCCGGCGAAAGATTGGTGCGCGGTCTCGAAAAGCTCGGCTTTACACCATTAATCAAGGATCCTGAACAACGCCTTTGGCACCTGTCAACCGTTGTGCCCCCGAGCGGTGTGGATGAAGCGAAGCTCCGCGAAACGCTGCTTCGGAAACACGGCATTGAAGTGGCTGCCGGCTTGGGAAAACTGGCCGGCAAAATTCTCCGCATCGGCACGATGGGTCCGCTTGCCACGGAGGAGAATGTCGATACACTGCTTGCCGCTATCAGCACGTCTCTTTAACGGGCGTCAAGGAATATGTCCTCCGATTTTTCGATACAACTCGGACTCAGCCACCTGCAGCTCCTAAAGGCAGACATTACGCAGATTAAGGTCGATGCGATCGTAAACGCGGCGAATTCCGCTCTCGCGGGCGGGGGCGGCGTAGATGGTGCAATACATCGGGCGGGTGGTCCGGAAATTATGCGGGAGCTCGATTCACTCCGCGAAAAGCAAGGCGGCTGCCCTACTGGCAGCGCGGTTGTTACCGGTGCAGGAAAGTTACCCGCGAAATACATCTTTCATGCCGTCGGTCCACTTTATCGCGGCGGCCAGCATGAGGAGCGTAAGTTGCTCACTTCCTGCTATCTCACCTGCCTGAACCTGGCGGTCCAATTTGACGTGAAAACCATGAGCTTCCCGTCGATCAGCACCGGCATTTATGGATATCCAATAGAGGAGGCCGCTGAGGTAGCGGTTCGTGCAATCGCTGAATGGCTGCAGGATCATGCAGGACCACTCCACACTGTCAAATTGATCCAGTTCAGCGAAGGCGATCACGAAGTATACCGGCGTCATGCTCAGGCGCTGCGAGGCACGCTCGCCGCGGGCTATCACGCTCCCGGTTAGTCGATCGTCCATTTACAATGGTCTTTACACATGCAAGTCCTGGAGGCCGGATCAAACAAATATCTGCTGCTCGAGCTAGATCCAGAATTCATTGGCAACATCGCTAAACAGGCGGGTTTTGTCTTTAAGATTGATGACCAGGCTCGGGTAATGTCGCTCGATTTATCGGTGACAGACAGGCAGGCGCCGCTCCTGCTTTTTGATGCGGCGGATCCAGGAAATCTCGGCTGGTTTTCTCGCTGCCAGTTTTACGTTGATGGCTCATCGGGCAGCGTGCTGCAAACACCGTTATCGCTCGCCAATCATCGCGATCGCGCCGGTCGGACCTCGCCGCACGCCGTTCGCGTCCAGATTGCCAAGGAGCTTCCGGGCACTTTTCGCATGCCTGGACGACAATTAGTCACCGAGCAAGTGATCTACGCGGTTCTGTTCAATCTGCTCAGCGCGCTGATGAATACAGGTGTTGGGGTTTGCGGCGGACCGATCGTGAGGCCGCTCGCCGGCCGCAGCGAGAATGTCGGCTCGCGCAATTGAAATTCCTGATTTCCGCTAATCTGCTTCTCCTTGCCTCGACAACTGGCGTTTTGCTTGCCGCGCCGAAGATTCCAAACAAAACCAAGGTCAATCCGAACGACGGCGCGACATACATCTGGATCGACCCAGGCACGTTTACCATGGGTTGCAGCAAGGACGACCGGGAGTGTTTCGCCTGGGAGTCGTCCGCCGAGGAACAGCGTGTATCGAAAGGATTCTGGATTGGCCGCACGGAGGTTACTCAGAGCGAATACGAGAAGCTCACGGGCGAAAATCCCAGCCGGTACCGTGGACCGCGTTTACCGGTAGATCAGATCAGCTGGTTTAACGCACGCAATTACTGCCAGGCAATCGGCATGCGCCTGCCGACCGAAAAGGAATGGGAGTACGCCGCCCGGGGAGGCAGTTCGCTGCCCCGCTACGGTCCGCTCAATGCGATTGCCTGGTACGACGGAAACAGTGCCGATACGACGCACGTCGTCGCTCAAAAAGCACCCAATGGCTACGGTCTTTATGACACGCTCGGCAACGTGTGGGAATGGGTGCAGGATTCGGCGGATCAGTACGGAAAAGGCATGCGACTCCTACGCGGCGCTTCGTTCTACAACATTGCCAAAGACGTTCGCGTCTCTGACCGCCTATGGGCCGTGCCTGAGACCGCTCATCGGGACATGGGCGTCCGCTGCGCCGGCGATTAGATCAATAGCCCTTACTCTTATCAACCACGTTGACCAGCGGCTTACCAGCGATAAATCGGCGGAGATTTTCCTCGATCGTACCCGTCATGCGCTCTTCGTCGCGGTCTGAACGTCCGGCGATATGCGGAGTGATGATCACGTTATCGAAGCTCCACAACGCATGGCCCTTCGGCAGTGGCTCGGGATCTGTCACGTCCACCCCAGCGCCCGCCAGCCGCTTATCGTCGAGAGCCTTGACCAGCCCGTTCATTTCATAAACGCCTCCGCGGCTCACCGCTATGAAATACGAGCCTTTCTTCAGCAGCGAAAACTCGCGAGCACCCATCATCTTGTGACTCTTTGGCGTGTCGGGCGCCGAAATGAATACCGCATCCGCTTCCGAAATCACTTCATCCAACTGATCCGGCTTTACCGTCCGCTTTATAAATGGCAGAAACGGTTTGTCTTCGGGATCGACCCCAATCACTGACATGCCAAACGCATTTGCACGAATCGCAATCTGCGTACCCACGCCGCCAACACCGACAATTACCGCCGTCTTACCATTCAGCTCGATTCCATGAAACGAATGCGGATCCCAAACCTGCCGCTTATCGTTTCCGTAAAGCACATTCAGATTGCGCGACATCATGAGCAGCATGGCCATTGCATGATCGGCAATTTCCGGTCCCTGCACGATTTTGTTGTTCGTCAGGATGATCTTGCTATTTTGCAGGTCGCGGCTTCCATCCTTCGGAAACAGCACCTGCTCCACGCCCGCGCTCATTACGCCAACCCACTTCAGGTTTTTCCCGGCGCGTACCTGTGCCGACGTGATATTGCCAATGTAAGCATCCGCATCCGGCAATTCCGCCATTACGTTGTTCGCGGTTACCGGTACGACTTTGGCGTTGGGCGCGATTTTTTGGAGTTGTTGGAAGAACTCTGGATCGTTCTCGCGAACCAGAATCTTTTTTTGCTGCGCCGCCGCCGCGATCGGCAGTAGAAGCAGCAACATTCGCGCCAGCTTCTTCATGGAGCGTCTACTCCTTGGAGGTTAAAGCTGCGCCGCTGACCTCTTCCTTGGCTTGTTCGACGATTGCCTCAAGCTCTCGCCGATACTTCTTCAGCAATTCCTTCGAAGCGGCCTCAAAGCGCATCACGAGGACCGGCTGGGTATTTGACGCGCGCACCAGTCCCCAGCCTTGTTCGTAAGGCACTCGCACACCATCTACATCCACCACAGTATGATGTCGGCGAACAATTTCCGCCACCTTCTCGACAACCAGGAATTTCATGTCGTCAGGGCAATCGACGCGCAGTTCAGGCGTTGAAACCATCTGCGGAATGCCCTCCAGTTGATACGAAAGCGGCTTTCCCGCATTCGCCACGATCTCAATCAAACGGCACGCTGCGTACAAGGCATCGTCATACCCGTAATAGCGGTCCGCAAAAAACATGTGGCCTGACATCTCGCCAGCCAGTTCCGCATGCTCCTCTTTCATCTTGGCTTTGATCAACGAATGCCCGGTCTTGTACATGATGGGCTTTCCGCCAAGCTCCGCTAATTTGTCGTACATGATCTGCGAACATTTGACTTCGCCGATGAAGGTAGACCCCGGCTTACGCGACAAAATCTCGCGGCCAAAGATCAACAGCAGCATATCTCCGTAAATGACGTTCCCCTGCTCGTCAACGGCGCCAATGCGATCCGTATCTCCGTCGAACGCAATTCCGAGTTCCGCCTTTTCTTTTGCCACGGCCTTCTTCAGATCCGCCAGATTCTCGATGACCGTCGGATCGGGGTGGTGATTCGGAAAGCGGCCGTCCATCTCGAAATAGAGCTTCGATGTGTCGACATTCAGCTTCTTGAGCATTCGGTCGAGCACCGGCCCGGCAGTTCCGTTTCCCGCATCGAAGACGACTTTTACTTTGCGGGAAAACTTGAATTGGGAAGTAACTTCATCCACGTAAGGCGTCACTGCATCAACGCTCTCGACCTTCCCTTTCCCGGATTCGAAGTCGCCGAGTTGAATCAGCCTAAGTACGTCCTGAATTGCCGAGCCGTGCAGCGTACCCGAGCCGCAGACCGTTTTGAATCCGTTGTATTCCGGCGGATTATGGCTGCCGGTAATCATCACCGCGCCGCCCGCCTGGAAGTGAATGGCCGAGTAATAAACTACCGGCGTCGGCACCGTCCCTACGTCTAACACATGGGCACCCACCGATAGCAGGCCTTTCAGGAGAGCGTCATGCAAGCGCGGGCTGCTCAACCGGCAATCGTTGCCCAAACAGATCATTCGGCTGCTGTGGCGAATGAGGTAAGTGCCGAGCCCACGGCCCAGCATGTCGACATCGTCGTCGAGCAATTCTTTATCGGCAATGCCGCGGATGTCGTATTCGCGAAAGATCCCAGGGTCAAGCATATCTACTAAGGATAATGGAAGCGGAGTAATTCGAAAACACCTGAGGCGAATAGATGGCGTTAGGATAATTCCGTGCGCCGGACCACCAGGCTTTCCAGGTAGTCTTTGTCGATTTCGTAGCCGAATCCCGGCGCATTGCTCACCGTGATCGTTCCCGCCGGTTTTACCTCGATGGGAGGCGTGGTAATGTCGCGCTGCCAGTAGCGCTTGCTGGCGGAAACATCTCCCGGCAGCACAAAGTTCGGCAACGTGGAGAGCGCGATGTTGTGCGCGCGCCCGATCCCGGACTCGAGCATGCCGCCGCACCACACTGGAATCGCATTAGCCTGGCAGAGATCGTGGATCTTCTTTGCCTGCTCGAATCCTCCGACGCGTCCCAACTTGATGTTAATGATCCGGCCGGCGTTCAGCTGAATCGCCTGCTCGGCGTGATGCAACGTGCGAATGCATTCGTCCAGGCAAATCGGTGTTTCGATCTGCGCTTGTAACTTCGCGTGATCGATGATATCGTCATGCGCCAGAGGCTGCTCGATCATCATCAGGTAAAACTCATCTAATGCTTTGAGCCGGTCCACATCGCACAGCGTATAAGCCGAATTCGCATCGGCCATCAGCTTGATGCCCGGAAATCGCTCGCGCGTTCGCCGGATGACGTCCACATCCCAACCCGGCTTGATCTTCATTTTGATGCGCTGATAACCGGCCGTCAATTCCGTCTCGACTTTTTCCAGGAACTGCTCGACGCTATCTTGGATTCCAATCGAAACACCGCAGGCGATCTCATGACGCGCTCCGCCGCCGATCGTCTGCCACAACGGCTCATTCTTCTGCTGTGCTTCGAGGTCCCAGAAGGCGGCTTCCACTCCGCCCCGGGCCATCAAGTGTCCCCGGATGTGGGCGGTGCGCGCACCCACTTCCGCCGCTCTCTCAAACCTGTGATGCAAAATTCGTGGGGCGACATAGTCAATCAGCAGGGGCCAAATCGAGGCAGTCCACTCTTCGTTATAGAACGGATTTTCTCCCGCGGTGACTTCACCCCAACCTGAAACCCCATCCGCTTGCAACTCAACCAGAACAATGTCCCGTTCGTAAGTGCGGCTGAAACTGGTCTCGAAGAAATGCACCAGCGGCATTTTGATGTGCCGCAATACGATCCGCTCTACTTGAATGGACATTCTCCCAACAAGTATGTACCGGTCGCTTCCGTTCGCTCGAAGCCGATTACTGCCAGGCCGGCCTGGAAGTACTGCTCGAAGTTTTCGGCCAGCCCCGCTTGAATCTCGCGCGCTCTGCCTGGTTCGCGCTTACGTATCTGCGCAATATCGCTCGGTACCGGGATTCGCTCCTGCACTTGAATCGATTCCTTTGGCCGCTCCTCAATCAAGCGGCCTACCCGGTCCGATTCGATCCACCATTCCGGAACCAATCGATCAGTCGGCAACCCGCCGTGCAAATGGCTGGAGGTTGTGCCGTACTGGTTGCGCACGTAGCGGCGCACAATCGCGCCCAGCCGCTCCAAGTTGAAAAATGCATTCTTCAGCTCGAGCGGATCGAAGGTCCATTCGATCAAATCAATGCCGGCTGCCATGGCATATAATCGCTGCTCCAGCTTCATGCGCCGGCCCAGACCCGTATTGCGATACGCCGCCAGCACGCCCAGCATGTGGCTGTGCAGATAATACTTGCCGCCGGGCTTCAATCCTGGAATACACAGACAGAAAGCAACCATCTGCCCCTTGTCGAATGCCCCGAGTACCTGGCCGCCGATCTTGCTCGCAACCACGAACAAACGCCTGGGCAGAAGCTCCAACTCATCGAACCCCCAGATCTCTTGCTGCAGCCTGACCACATCGCTGAATTCGCTCAACTCCGAGAGTTGACGCACCTCGATACCGGCCATCTATTCTTCTGCTGGACAATCCTTGGGGTGGACGATCTCGTCGTCTGTGCTTCGAGCGGTGCTACACATTCTCGGGAACAATAAAAGGCGCGCGATAGGTACCCTTCAAAAGCTCAGTCGCCTCGGAATCGCCGACCACGGATTCAGCTTGCGGATCGAAATTGATCGTCCGCCCCAGCCGGTACGAGGCGTTCGCCAAATGTACCAGGGTCGATGACAGGTGCCCCTCCAGAATAGGCGCATGCAAATCTTCCGCTCGCCGGCTGCGCACGCATTCGATGAAATTCACAAAATGTTCATTCTTCACCGGTTCATGCTTCTCCGGCCCAGGCTGCTGTTCGGCGCCCAGAAACGACTTATATGCGTTATAGTCCGAAATCGCCACATATCCATTTGAGCCGTAATAGAGATTGCCGATAGTGGACGGTTTGCCCGAAGCCGGTCCGAGCGACTGTTTCTTACTTGGCGCGGCGGATTCGGATTTAGCTAGCCCCGCGGCCGGTACGCCCCCGCTCATGAATTCCTTGGTGCCAATGCCCGCTTCATGGTTCGTCATCCAACCGCGCACTTCAAAATTCATCATCTTAGTCTTCGCGTCCGGTGTTTTGAACTCGTACGCAACGGTCAAAACGTTGGGCGTTTGCTGGTCATCGTCAAAGAGAAAATGGCCGCCGAGCGCCGTCACCTTCGTCGGTAGAGTTACGCCGAGCCCCCAGCGCGCCAAGTCTATTTCGTGAATACCCTGGTTGCCAAGATCGCCATTACCGGTGTCCCAGATCCAATGCCAGTTGTAGTGAAAGCGGTTTTTCGTAAAAGGTTTGAGCGGCGCCGGACCCGTCCACAAGTCGTAATGCACGCCCGGCGGAACTGGTTCTTGCGGCGCGTGACCGATACTAGCGCGCCACTTGTAGCACAATCCGCGGGACATATAGACATTCCCGATCAATCCGGAGTTCATCTTGTCCATGGCTTCGCGTATCGCCGCGCTCGAGCGGCATTGGCTGCCATGCTCACAGATCACCTTGTATTTGTTGACCGCTCGTACCAGCTGCCGCCCTTCCCACCAGTTGTGCGAACAAGGCTTCTCGATGTAAATATCTTTGCCGGCCTGCGCGGCCCAGATGCCCATTAGCGAGTGCCAGTGATTCGGCGTCGCGATCGAAACGGCATCGATTTCTTTGTCTTCGAGCAGCTTTCGAACGTCTATGTAGGATTTCGGCTTCGCGATCCCCATCGCTTCGGCATCGCGTAAACGCGGCTCGAGCACGTTGTTCTCATCGATGTCGCAGAAGGCGGCAATCTCTACGCCCGGAATCGTGTGATAGCCCTTCACGTGATCCCATCCTCGGCCGCGTACGCCGATTACCGCGATCCGCACACGGTCATTCGCTCCGAGAACCCGTTTCGCCGAGGCAGCCGTCATCAGGCTCGCGGCAGCCGCTCCTCCCGCTTTCAAGAACGTGCGCCGAGCTGGTTTTTCAAGATCGGTTTGCGACATGGTTCCTCCCGAGCTAACTTCTCTTTTAGGGTACTCCCGCGGCTTCAAACCTGTTTCAGGACCTTCATCAATCCATCCATCGATTCCACACTCGATGTGTAAGGGTTATGCGCCGCATTCTTATAATGCGTCTCGAGCGACAGTGTCCCCGAGTACTTCATTTTCTTAAACGCCTTAAACTGCCCGGCGAAGTCGATTTTGCCCGAACCGATCGGCATCCAGGCCTTACCCGATGCATCCTTCAAATGCGTGTGGCTGATCCGGCTGTGATCCAGCTGGTCCCAAGCCCCCGGAAACGGCTCTTCTCCCGCTTCGTAGCAATTCCCTGGGTCCCAGTTGTGCATGAGTGTCCGGTCTGAAATCGTCTTGAACAGCCGGGCCGTTTCGGCGCCGGTCCCAACGTTACAGTCGAATTCGTTCTCCACCAGTAGCGTGACGTTCTGCTGCTTCGCCACCGCGATCGCTTTGTGCAGTTCATCCACAACGCGATCGAATATCGCGGATGGATCGCTCACCCGCTTGAAGGTGAAGATGCGAACCCGATTGGTACCCAGCGTGTGCGCCGCGTCCGCTGCCTTCTTCAAATCCTCGAGCTGCCGATGGTACTCGCCCTGCGACGGATTCAGGTCTGCGGCGTTTACCCCGACCGGCGTAGTACCCGGCAGCGTGATCTTGTAGACGCCGGTGTCGAGCACCGACAGCCTGACCCCGGCGTGGTCCAACAGGTTCTTTGTTTCTCTAAGTTGGGCCGGCGTTGCGGCGCGATAGGCATACCTGCTCTTGCCGTCCAGCTTTAGATTTCGGATCTCCGCCCATCGCAACCCGTACTTTGGATAAAAGGTCGTGAGCACTTCGCGCAGATCGGGATCGACCTCGTCGGTGATCACACCCAATTTCCAGGGGTAGTCAAACGCTTCGGCTATTGCCTTCCAAGCACCGCTACTCATCAGGCAAGCCGCCGCGCCGACCCGGCTGAATTCTCTTCGGTTCACAATTACACTCCTCGACCAGAATAATCCCCCACAGTCAAACGGGTTTCTCGGAACGCTCCCCGCGCTGCTAGGTATTTTTACGGCCCCTAAGCTTCTATCGAAACACTGTTATGTTTGCGCGGCACCCTGCGTCTTACCACCGGCAGGAGAGAGAAATGCTTTTACAATGCAGAGTTCTGGCAATTGCAGGCCTCGCTGTTTTCGGCTCGGGCATGGCAACACAAGTACTCGCCCAGGACGCCGCGACCCAAAACCAGCCGGATAACACCGGCGTCAACAAACGCGATCGAAGCACTTCGCAACCTACAGCGGATCAAGGAAAGAACAACAGTTCCGATCGGGAAATCATGCGCAAGATTCGTCGTGCTGTGGTGAGTGATAAATCGCTTTCCACTTACGCGCATAACGTGAAGATCATCTCGGAACACGGCAAGGTCACACTAAAAGGCCCTGTGCACAGCGAGGACGAAAAGAAGGCAATCGAAACGAAAGCCGAAGAAATCGCCGGCGCTGGCAACGTGACCAATGCAATCACAGTGCAGGGTGATTCGAAATAACAAATTTTCTTAGGAGAACTAAATGGCAGGCAAAAATACAGCAGTTTTCGGACTTTATCATACGCGCACGGAGGCCGAGAGGGCCGTGGACGCGCTAATTCGGGCGGGCTTTCGCAACGACGATGTCTCGGTACTGGCTCCAGACCAGCAGACAACCAAAGAGTTGGCCGCGGAGAAAAACACAAAAGCTCCAGAAGGCGCGACAACGGGCGCCACGACCGGCGGCGTAGTTGGTGGGACGCTTGGCCTTTTGGCCGGGATTGGCGCGCTTGCGATTCCGGGAGTTGGACCGTTCATCGCTGCCGGTCCGATCATGGGTGCTTTAGCAGGTCTGGGTGCGGGCGCCGCTACGGGCGGACTCGTGGGCGCTTTGGTTGGCATGGGCATTCCAGAGTACGAAGCAAAGCGCTACGAAGGCCATCTGAAGAGTGGCGGAATTCTCGTTTCGGTTCATTGCGACAATTCCGATTGGGTCAGTAAAGCTAAAGACATTCTCAAGAGCTCGGACGCAGATGACGTCTCCTCCGCCGGAGAAAAGGGCGTTAGCACACATGGCGTCGAATCAGAAGATTCGCGCCGCGCAGCAGTCGGAAGCGCTACCGGTACAACGGATCCCACGTATCGAAAATTGTAAGTCCGTGTGATCCGAACCCTCAGAGGTTGGTCCTTATCGGCATCGGCGTCGCTTAAAAGGTGACGGCGTGCCGACCGGGGACCGACCTCTGTTCTTCGCCGGTCGAATTGTCATTGGCTCGCAGTTATGCTCCTCGACCAGATCCCATCCAGCGTTCGCTAAAGTGTGGGCATGGCTTACAAAGCAGGAACGCCGACGATCTATGACGTGGTCATTGTCGGATCGGGAGCAGGCGGCGGAGTGGCCGCACAAGTTCTCGCAAACGCCGGAGCAAAAATTTGCATGCTGGAAGCGGGCTCCTGGTACGACTGCACCAAGAATTCGAAGATGTTTCAGTGGCCGTATGACGCGCCTCATCGGGGCGGGCCAACTCACGCCATGCCGCTCGGTTACTTTGACGCCACGCTGCTGGGCGGCTGGCAAGTTCCTGGCGAGCCGTATATCAACGCCCCTGGATCGCAATGGATGTGGTGGCGCGCTCGCATGCTGGGTGGCCGCACCAATCACTATGGCCGCATCTCGCTACGCATGGGACCGTACGACTTCAAGCCGCACAGCCGCGATGGGAAGGGTTTTGACTGGCCGATCAGCTACGATGACCTCGCACCTTATTACGACAAAGCCGAGGAACTGATCGGGATTTTCGGATCGCACGAAGGAGTAGAGAATGCTCCCGACGGCAAATTTCTTCCGCCGCCTGCGCCGCGCGCCCACGAGAAGATTATCAAACTTGCCTCCGACAAACTCAAAATCCCCTGCATTCCCTCTCGACTCGCTATTCTCACCCAGCCTTTGAATGGACGACCGGCTTGCCACTACTGTGCCGAATGTGGCCGTGCTTGCGGCGTGAATGCAAATTTCAACTCGCCGGGCGTGCATATCTTCCCAGCGCTCAAGACCGGCAATCTCGAAGTGCGTACAGACGCGATGGCCCGCGAAGTCACTGTCGGTCGCGACGGCCTTGCGCGCGGTGTCTCTTACATCGACAAGAAGACTCGCCAGGAAGTCGAGGTTCGCGCGAAGATTGTTGTGCTGGCCGCTAGCTGCTGCGAAACCGCCCGAATTTTGCTTAATTCCAAAAGTTCACATTTCCCTAATGGCCTCGCCAACTCGTCGGGACTCGTCGGCAAGTACGTCATGGATACAGTCGGTTCTGCGGTGAGCGGATATCTCCCAATCATGCAGGATCTGCCGCCGAGAAACGAAGACGGCGTGGGCGGCATGCATCTCTACATGCCGTGGTGGCTCTACCAACAGCAGCATGCGGGGAAACTACCCTTCGCTCGTGGTTATCACATCGAGCTGGGCGGTGGCCGGCATCTGCCCGGCGCCGGTGCTCTCGGCGGCTACGCCTCGCACCTGTTGGACGGTGGTTATGGACCCGAGTTCAAGCGCGATATGCGCAGACTATACGGCGGCGACATCCATTTAGCTGGCCGCGGCGAAATGATTCCGAACGAACACAGCTACTGCGAGATCGATCCCGACGTGGTGGACCAGTGGGGCATACCCGTCTTGCGTTTCCACTTCAAATGGAGCGAAGACGAGTTACTGCAGGCCAGGCACATGCAGGAAACTTTCAAAGAGATCATCGAAACGGCCGGTGGCATCGTCACCGACAGTGCCGGTCCGGCGAATAACTGGGGCATCGAGCATGGCGGCCAGGTTAAACATGAAGTTGGCGCGACCCGCATGGGCAACAATCCGAAAACTTCCGTGCTCAATTCGTACTGCCAGGCTTGGGACATGAAAAATCTCTTTGTCACTGATGCCGCGCCGTTTGTCAGCAACGCCGACAAGAATCCCACGCTTACTATCTCCGCGCTCGGATGGAGAACGTCTGACTATATCGTCGATCAAGTGAAGAAACTGAACGTACAGGTCTAGGCGAATAAAAGACGAAACGCTACACTGAAACGTACGGATTCTGCCACGAACTCCGTCACCCCAACGAGCGAGGAGGAAAGCAATAATGCGTTTTGAAGAGAGGACTAAGCTGCCGGGAAGCGAGATTCGGCCGCTGCCGGAGGCCCGGCAGGCGGGAACCGTTCCGCCTGATGAGATAGTCCAGGTAACAGTGGTTCTGCGCCGCAAAGATGGCCAGTCCGCTCATGGAGAGGGCGCCGTCCCGGAGCGACTCTCCTATCAGGAGTTCGCCGGAACCTGCGGAGCCAACGAAAAGGACTTACAGGCCGTCGAAGCGTTTGCTCATCAGGCGGGCTTGACGGTTGTTGAAAGCAGCGCTGTTAAGCGCCGAGTCATTTTACGCGGCACCGTGCAAGCTGCCGCCCAAGCCTTCGGCACTAAACTCAACCGATACCAGCTCGGAACCAGTGCGGGAACATTTCGCTGCCGCGAGGGCTCGCTCACCGTTCCGAAAGGACTCGACAGCGTCGTAATAGCCGTTCTTGGACTCGATAATCGTCCGATTGCCAAGCCGCATTTTCGATTCCGAAAAGCTAGTGCTGTTTCGCAATCGTATACGCCGCCGCAAGTTGCCGCCCTTTATAACTATCCGCGAAACGTCACCGGCGCCGGTCAAACCGTCGGCATTATTGAACTCGGTGGCGGATATACGACGAGCGATCTGCAAACCTTTTTCCAGCAGCTCGGCATCACGGAACCGTCGGTCAGCGCGGTTTCCGTCGATGGTGGAACAAACTCGCCCGGCTCCGATGCCGACGGCGAAGTAGCGCTCGATATTGAGGTCGTCGGTTCTATTGCCCCCGGTGCCTCGATAGCCGTCTACTTCAGCCCGAACACCGACCAGGGATTTATCGACGCCATTACGGACGCCGTGCACGACACAACGCGCAAACCATCCGTCATCTCAATCAGCTGGGGCGGTCCGGAAGATTCGTGGACGCAGCAGTCCCAAACCGCTATGAACGCTGCTTTGCAAGATGCTGCCACTCTCGGCGTCACAGTTGCCATAGCCGCTGGCGATAACGGCTCAACCGATGGCGCGTCCGATGGCAAGCTGCACGTCGATTTTCCGGCTTCCAGTCCCTACGCGCTGGCCTGCGGCGGAACCACTCTTGCCGGGAGCGGAACTTCCATTTCTTCGGAGGTCGTCTGGAACGAAACTGCCAATCAGGAAGGCGCCACCGGGGGAGGCGTCAGCACTGTATTCGCCATTCCCAGCTATCAGTCGTCGGCCAACGTACCGGTACAGCCCGAGACGAATTTTGCCGGACGCGGCGTGCCCGATGTTGCCGGCGACGCCGATCCGTCCACGGGTTACCAAATTTACTTTAGTGGTCAAAGTCAAACCGTCGGCGGTACCAGTGCCGTTGCGCCGCTCTGGGCCGCGCTGGTAGCCCTGCTTAATCAGCAGCTCGGCTCACCGGTTGGATTTCTCAATCCGAAGATATATCCTTTGGGCGAGGGTGTGTTTCACGATATTACCAGCGGCAACAATGATGACGGCGGCCTTGGCGACTACAGCGCCAGAGCAGGCTGGGATCCTTGCACCGGGCTCGGCAGTCCTGACGGTAGCGCGTTGTTGAGCGCTCTGACGTCCAGCAGCTCGACCGGTGCCGGCCGCCGCACATAGCATTTGGAGGGAATAGTGGCCGAACAACGCGTGGAGATCCCGGGTAGTGCTCCCAGACGCGTGGAGAATGAATCGCGCTCGAGCCCTGTTCCCCCGTCGCAGCGCATCGAAGTTACCGTTGTGTTGCGCCGTGACCCGACGGTGGAAGATGTCGGAGAGCAATTGCTCTCTGGCACCTTCCAGCCGAAGTCCCGTGAGCAAGCCGCCAGCTATACGCAAGCCGCCGCGAGTGACCTTGACGCTGTGAAAGA
>DATAYL010000440.1:0-3836 GCA_036272575.1 Bryobacteraceae bacterium
TCCGCAAAGTAGCTGGTTGCGCAACGCTCGCTTATAGGGAGCGGCTCGCTTTGTATGCATCGAGAAATTCTTTCGAAGAAACCCGATCCGCCAGCGCACGCAGCATGCCAGCTGACTTTGAACCTAGAACAGTCTCGACCCGACCGTTCGCCGCCGCCCAGAGCAGCCGCCCCTCACTAAGGCGCTTTCGACCCGTTTTGGTCAGCACGGCATGCTTGGTCCGTTTGTCGTGCTCGTCGCTGCGTAGCTGCACGAGATTATCCCGCACGAGCGGGCGGAGTGCATAGGTAAGGGCAGAAATGGAAATAGCCATTTCTTCTGCCAGGGCTTGAAGCGTTGAGCCCTTCTGACCGCCCAATTTGTCGATCTGCTGCAGCAATCCGACCTGGGTTGCCTTGAGTTCCGTCGGCGATAGGGCCTCGTCGTAAAGATTGCCCAATTGGCGCGCAGCCCGCCGCAGTGCCGCGTGCGTACACGCGATATCCTCCAATGCGTCGACCGCGGCTTGGCCCTGATCGGGACCCGAATCATCTTTTCTTGCCATGTTCATTAAATAGTTGAGCACTGTAGCATTGAAAAGAGCCCCTTGAGTGTTTATCGTTTGAGCACTCAATTGTCTGCGCCCGGTGATCGTGCAAATACTTGAGTACTCAATTAACTGGAGATTCACAATGTCGGACTCAAATTCGCATAAGATTGCCGTTGTTACCGGCGCGTCGTCGGGCATCGGTTCCGTCTACGCCGATCGGCTCGCCAAACGTGGATACGACCTAATCCTCGTGGCGCGTCGTGCCGATCGCCTTCAGGCGCTGGCCGAGAAAATTACTGCCGTTCATGGTCGCAAGGTTGATGTGCTCGCAGCCGACCTTCAGAAGGAGGAAGACCTCGTCCGCGTCGAGGCGGTGCTCTCCTCGAATCCACACATTCGGGTGCTGGTGAACAATGCGGGCATGGCTCGCCTTGGATCCGTGGCAACGGCGCCGGTCAATGACTCCCTCACGCAGATCGCGCTCAACATCACAGCTTTGACCCGGCTTACGCACGCAGTTCTTCCGGGCCTCATCGCAAGAAATCAGGGCGTGATCGTCAACATCGCGTCCGCCCTCGGCATACAATCGCTACCGATTAGCTCGGTCTATAGCGGTACGAAGGCATACGTATTGAGCTTCAGCCGTGGTCTGCAGGCCGAACTGGCGCAAACGAAGGTGAAGGTTCAGATTGTTCTGCCCGCCGCCACCGCGACCGAGATCTGGGACAGCGCCGGACTACCGCTCTCCTCGCTAGATGTGAACAAAGTCATGAGTGCGGAGAACCTCGTGGACTCCGCACTTGCCGGCTACGCCAAGGGCGAGATCATCACCTGGCCATCCGTCGGGGACGAGAAGCTTTGGGAAAAATTTGACGCTGCTCGGGCTGAACTATTCGATGCCTCGCAGACCGGAAAGCCCGCCGCTCGTTACGCGGTGGCGTAAGCACGAAGAAGTCAAACGCGTCGAACTAGATTGCAGTCTGCACCTGCGGACTGCAGTCATTCACACACCAAAAAGGTGTTGGGACCACGAAAAACCGAGCTGGAACTGGACATATGAGACTTGATGGAAAGATCGCCGTCATCACAGGCGGAAATTCTGGTATTGGACTGGCGACAGCCAAAACCTTTATTGCCGAGGGCGCCCGAGTGTACATCACGGGGCGTCGCCAGACCGAACTAGATGCTGCTGTGGCAACACTCGGTCGCAATGCCGTCGCCGTAAACGGCGATGTCTCGAAACCGGCGGATCTTGATCGGCTCTATAGCTTGGTGCGCGAGGAAGTGGGGCATGTCGACATCGTATTTGCTAACGCCGGAATTGCCCGAGTGGCGGCACTTCCCAAGGTGACGGAGGATCATGTCGACGCGCTCCTCGACATCAATTTCAAGGGCGTGATCTGGACTGTGCAGAAAGCCCTTCCGTTGATGGGCCGCGGCGGCTCCATCATCCTGAACGCTTCGATCGTCGCGAGCAAGGGTTTCGGAGACTGGAGCATCTACAGCGCAACAAAGGCGGCAGTTCGATCGTTCGCACGCACGTGGTCATCCGACCTCAAGGGGCGGGACATTCGCATCAACGCCGTTAGCCCCGGGATCATCGCAACGCCTGGCCATGACAAAACCGGCATTCCAAGCTCGGACGTGGAACAGTTCTTCGCTCATGCGGCGACAATCACGCCGCTCGGCCGCGTTGGAAGGGATGACGAGGTTGCAAAGCTCGTTACGTTTCTTGCGTCGGACGAAAGCAGCTTCGTAACTGGAAGCGAATTTTTCGTCGACGGCGGAATAGCACAGATCTGACCGACGCCAAAAGGCTGAAACGACGAGCGTCTCAAATCTATCAAAGCTAGAAAAAGGATCTATCATGAGTTCAGCGCGCAAAGTGCTAGACGCATTCTTCGATTGCCTGAGGAATCTCGATCGATCGACTGATCGTGTCGCGAAGTTGTTCGCGGATGAGGGAGTGTTCGAGTTCCCATATCTCCCAACACTTGGTCTGCAAAGCCGCTACACTGGCCCGTCCGAGATCCGTTCTCTAATGGAAATGGTCGCCTCTCTGGTCCCGTCGTTCACGCTTTCCAAGATCGATATCTATGACACGACGGATCCTAATACGCTGTTCGTCGAATACCATTCTGAGGGGACAATGAAGCAGTCTGGGACGATCTATGCGCAGGATTACATCAGCAAACTGGCCGTAGAGGACGGCAAGATCAAATCTCTTCGAGAGTATCTCGACGTTATATCCAGCGCCCGCGCAATCCTCCCCAACGGCCTGGCCGATGTGCCGGCGCCAAAGAAATAGTACATCCAAGCCAAACGTAGTCATCGGCAACCTGTAGCAGGGCCATAGTTCGGTGAGCGCGCGTCACCGGGTTTGGGCTCCCTGCGCAGGGTGTGGAATGCGGTGCAGTGATCGTGGCACCATCTGCAGAGTTGGACTAGCTCCCGTGGGGCGTAGACGGCTTCTCTTCGGATCTGGAGTAGCTCGAGACGCTGTCTGGAGCAGGCCGCCTAAATTCCGCGACATTATCGCCTGAAAGCCTGGTTTGGGCAGCGGTGGCAGACGCTCTAGCTCGCACAAACTCAAGAAAGTGATCGCGAGCCAGCAATTTCTGGTGCTTCCGCCAGCAGATGCCAAGTAGAGCTTCGGGCGTGGCGTAGCCGATCAGCGCCAGCACCGCCGCGAGCGTGCCGAGGCCGATCCCGAGCAGGAAGGCGGTCCGAGCGAGGCGATCATCAGGATCGCGGTCGCCGCCCGGGACGAAGGAACGGCCCTTGGCTCGAACAAAGGAACTGCGCGATATGAGGAGCAAGCGATGACGTAACCCTACCAACAGTTTCCAGCCAAGGCTTGCGAGAGGATAAGACGAAATGGAGGTTCGGTCTTCCCGGCGCTTGCGAACACTGGTGACCCAAATGGCCCGATCGAGGCCTGTCCGCTAATCAGAACGCACGCGCGCTGATATCCATGATGGCCCGGAGTAAACACGCTCCAATCAGAGGCCGGATACATTGATGCAAGACCGCCGCCGCCAATTCGACGAACCTTCTTGCAACGCACGGCCGGACCATACATCTGGGTCAAAATGGGAAACACTCCACCCGAGCATTTCCGGTCCGCTAAGCTCCTCGCAGCAGACCTCAAAGCGGCAAGCTGCAGCTTCGCTGATGGGCCACTTCCGGACTCATGCACCGCAAATAGAGACTTTCTCGATCATCTCTTCGGCGCGTGTGAGCAGCGATTGCTGCACGGATGGCCAACAACGCTGGATCGATTGCTCCCCCTGAAAGCAGATACGAT
>DATAYL010000441.1:0-7212 GCA_036272575.1 Bryobacteraceae bacterium
CAGGCTGCGCGAGGAATTGCGCGATACTGATCGCACACACTGGTCCGACGTCACGATCTCATCCGTGGACAGCAAAAAAAATGCCGGCTTAATCGGAAAAACAGTGACTGAGATTGCCGCGCTTCGCGAAACCGACGAAGGCACGGCGGTTCTTGATTTGCTTGCAGAAGAAAACGCTGCCGTCAACATCGTGTCGTTCAATCAGAGCGAAGAAAATCTGCGCCGTCTCATCACGCATGAACTCTGTTCCGTAATTACCGATGGATTCTACGTGAAGGGACAGCCTCATCCGCGGCTACACGGCACCTATCCTGAATTGTTAGGCAAGCTGGTGCGGGATCGAGGCTGGCTGACGCTCTCCGAGGCGGTTCACAAAAGCTCGAAAAAACCGGCGGCGCGTCTGAACCTTACGCAGCGCGGTCTGCTCAAACGTGACTACGCGGCCGATATCGTCGTCTTTGATGCGGCAAAGATTTCGAGCGCCGCGACCTATACTAATCCCACTCTCGATCCCAGCGGTGTTTCTCTGGTCATTAAGAGCGGCAAGATTGCGTTCCAGTCTATGCTTGCCTAATTGACATCTTCTCGTTACATTCCGCCGCGACTGTAACCAAGCTAACCTAGTTTTCTCATTCAAATCTTTCTCGGGCTGTCGATTTAGAATTCCGCCAAACGACTATCCGTATATGAGTCAAAACTCACGTTTGAGAGTCACTTGTGTAGTATATGAGTATGTCCTCACGTCTCGCTGCGCTGCCCAGGCGAGTTCCTCAGCAGCAACGCGGCGAGCGGCGGGTGGCTGCCTTGTTGAAAGCCGCTGCTTCCGTGATCAGTGATGCCGGCTATGATTCGGCCACGATGTGCGAAATCGCCGAGCGCGCGGGCGCATGTATCGGCTCGCTGTACCAGTTCTTCCCCAACAAGGAAGCGGTCGCCCATGCGTTGCGTATGCAGTACCGGCAGGAGGTTGGCTCACTTTGGGCTTCTCTGGAAGAAAGCGAGTCTCTTTCGATCGAGGATGTGGCTTCGCAACTGGTAGTGGAGATGATCGCCTTTTTGGAAGATCGTCCGGCACTCCGGCAGTTGCTGAATTTCCCCGTGACGCCGCATGACAAGTCGATTCGGGATGTTCTTCGCCGCCGTTTGGCCCGAATTTTGCGCTCGTGCGCGCCCAGTATTTCGGGATCACAGGCCCATCTTTACGCATCAATCAGTTTGCAACTGATGAAAGCCATGAACGAACTCTACGGCGAAACTGTCAGTAAAACTGCAAGAAAAACTTTGGTTCACGAATACGAATGTGTTCTCGGTTGCTACTTACAGGCGCAACTCGGGTCCGCCGGAACGGGTGCCAGAAGGCTCGCCAGGAAGAATTAGCGCTATACATGTATCAGGCAATTGACAGATTTCGGACCCCTTTACTTACTCTCACGCTCCTGACGGTGCTTGTCGGGCTCATTGGCTGCGCGGCGAAGCCCACCGCGAATAGCGGCGCCCGGCCCCCGGCGACGGTCGGTGTCGTTACCGTGAAGCAGGAGCGCGTTCCCATTTATGGCAACTGGGTTACGACGCTGGACGGATTCGTGAACGCCAACATTCAACCGCAAGTCTCCGGCTATCTGATTCGGCAAGACTATCGCGAGGGATCGCTTGTCAAGAAGGACCAGGTGCTGTTTGAGATCGATCCCCGCCCGTTCCAGGCGGTGCTCGACCAGGCAAAGGGACAGCTTGCCCAAGCCAGGGGTCAGCTTGGCCAGGCGCAAGCGCAGTTAGGCCTCGCCCAGATCAACGTAAAGCGCGATACGCCGCTAGCCAAGGCCCGCGCGATCGCTCAGAGTCAATTGGATAACGACGTCCAGACCGAAAAGCAAAATGAGGCGCAGATTCTTTCGAGCGAAGCTTCCATCGAGGCTGCCCAGGCCAATGTGGAAAGCGCGAGCATTAATCTGGGTTTCACCAAGGTGCGCTCGCTAGTTGATGGGATTGCAGGTCAGGCCACCACGCAGATCGGCAATCTCGTTTCCCCGAGCACGGTTCTCACGGCGGTATCACAGGTGAACCCCATCAAGGCGTACTTTCCGATGACTGAGCAGGAGTATCTGCGTATCGCCGACAAAATCAAGCCCGGTGACGACTTACTGCGTTCGAAAAATCCAGTGCCTCTGGATCTCACGCTGGCCAACAACAGCACGTATCCATTTAGGGGGAAGATTCTGTTTGCCGACCGGCAGATCGATACCCAGACCGGCACGATCCGCATCGTCGCGGCCTTTTCGAACCCCAACAACATCTTGCGGCCGGGGCAGTATGGCCGCATTCGCGCCATGACCGCGATACAGGATAACGCGCTGGTTGTACCACAGCGGGCCGTAACCGAATTGCAAGGCAGATACCAGATCGCGGTGGTCGGCGCGGACAACAAAGTCAATATACGAACGGTCGAGGTGGGCAGCCAGGTAGCTCAGATGTGGATCATCAATAAAGGCGTTCAGGTGGGCGATCGTATCGTGAGCGAAGGGACATCCAAGGTACAAGACGGCGCCACCGTAAACCCCACGCCCGATGACACGGCAGTCGAATCAACCAGCGCTTCGGCGGGCGGAGGCACGAGCAACTAAATCATGTCAAAGTTTTTCATTAATCGGCCAATTGTCGCGATGGTGATTTCGATTGTCACCGTCATCGTCGGACTTGTCTCGATGGTGCGGCTGCCTATTGCGCAGTTTCCAAACATCGTGCCTCCGGAAATATTGGTGCAGGCCACCTATCCGGGCGCCGACGCGTTAACGCTTGAACAGTCCGTTGCCACTCCGCTTGAAGCGCAGATCAACGGTGTCGACAACATGGCGTACATGTATTCAGTCAACGCCAACAACGGCCAGTCGCAGATCACGATTGACTTCGATGTCAATACCGATCCGAACACCGATCAGGTGCTGACTCAGTTGCGCGTTTCGCAAACCCAGTCCCAATTGCCTCCCGAAGTCAATACGGCGGGGTTGACGGTTCAGAAATCTTATTCAGCGCCTTTGATGTTGCTTGCGCTTTATTCGCCTCACGGCAGTTATGACAGTGTCTTTCTGGCGAATTATAGCTATATCAACCTGGTTGACGAGCTAACCCGCACGCCCGGTATCTCGCGCGTCCAGGTGTTTGGCGCCGGACAATATGCCATGCGCATCTGGGTCGATCCGGACCGCCTGAACACGGTCGGTATTACTGTCCCGCAGATCGTCGCTGCCTTGCAGGCTCAGAACACGGTGAATCCGGCCGGACAGATCGGCGGCGAACCCGTTCCCCCCGGCCAGCAGTTCACTTACACGGTCCAGGCTCAAGGCCGCCTCCAGTCTGCGGAACAGTTCGGTAATATTGTCCTCCGCGCCAATCCGGACGGATCCAATGTCCGTCTCAAGGACGTGGCGCGGCTGGAACTCGGCGCCCAAACGTATAATCTGACCGGCCGCTACAACCGCCATCCTTCCGCGATTCTTGCCGTTTATCAGCTGCCTAGCTCGAACGCGGTGAGCGCAGCTGATGGCATTCGTAAGAAGATCGTGGAATTGCAGAAACGCTTTCCGCCGGACCTCAAATATGAGGTCAGTCTCGATACCACGCAGGCGGTCACCGCCGGTATGCGGGAAATTGTGCAAACGCTTTTCGAAGCGCTCGGCCTGGTCGTGCTGGTGGTGTATATCTTCCTGCAGGGCTGGCGCGCCACCATCATTCCGCTCGCCGCGGTCCCCGTTTCGCTCATCGGGACCTTCGTGGTTTTTCCGATGCTGGGCTTCTCTATCAACACGCTTTCCCTGTTCGGCCTGGTGCTCGCCATCGGTCTTGTTGTGGACGACGCCATTGTGGTTGTCGAAGCGGTCGAACGTCACATTGAGGAAGGCATGACACCGCGCAACGCCGCCATAAAAGCCATGGAAGAAGTCGCGGGTCCGGTGGTGGCGATTGCCCTGATTCTGACGGCCGTATTCGTCCCGACGATTTTCATTCCCGGTATTACCGGCCGGCTTTACCAGCAGTTTGCCGTCACTATCGCCATCTCGGTTATCTTTTCCGCTTTCAATGCCCTCACACTCAGCCCAGCCTTGTCGGCCCTGCTGCTCAAGCCGAAAAAGAAAGGCCGCGGTCCGCTGGCCCGGTTTTTTGACTTGTTCAACCGCATCTTCGGCCGGGTTACCGAAGGCTACGTCAGCTTTTCGGGCGTATTGCTTCGGCGTGCCGCGATCAGTCTTATTTTCCTCGCCGTCATGGCTGTCCTCGCTGTCTTTATCGGCAGCAAACTCCCCGGCTCCTTCCTTCCAGAAGAGGACCAGGGTTACCTGTTTGTCGCTCTCCAATTACCCGATGCTGCATCCCTGCAACGCACCTCCGAAGCGGCTCGCCAAGTGGAGGACGCCATCATAAGCACGCCCGGCATCCAGGGGTGCACTTCCGTCATCGGGTTCAGCTTGTTGAGCCGCGTGCAGGCTACCTACAACGCATTTTTCTTTGTCACTGAAAAACCGTGGGAGGAGCGCACCGCCGCCAATGAGCAATATGACGCGATTAAGGGACACATTATGGGAGCTTTGCAGAAGGTGCGGGACGGAGTCGCGTTCTCTTTCCCGCCGCCCTCAATCCCGGGCGTCGGCAGCTCGGGCGGTGTCACTTTCATACTCGAAGATCGCTCGGGCGCGGACCTTTCTTTCCTGACCACGAACCTGGACAAATTCATGAAGGCTGCCTCTGCCCGCAAGGAATTAGGGCCGTTGAGTACAACGTATCTGCCGAATGTGCCCCAGATCTTTGCCGATGTGGACCGGCTAAAAGTAACCCGGGAGGGTGTGAACATTGCGGACGTTTACGAAACGATGCAGACGTTTCTCGGTGGGTTTCTAGTGAATTATTTTAATCGGTTCGGACGGCAATGGCAGGTTTATGTCGAAGCGGAAGGAGGCTTCCGCCAGAGTACCAGAGACATGAACCGGTTTTACGTCAATAACAACAAGAACCAATCCGTGCCGCTGAGCGCTGTCACCACCTCACATCCTATGAGTGGTCCTGAATTCACCATGCGGTACAACGAGTATCACGCGACGCAAATCAACGTGGCCGCCGCGCCTGGCTATAGCACGGGGCAGGCGATGGATGCGCTCGAGCAGGTTTTCGCCCAAACCATGCCGCGCGAGATGGGGTTCGATTACACCGGCATGTCGTATCAGGAGAAGCAAGCCTCGCAAGGCGTTCCGCCGGCGCTAATCTTCGGCCTCTCGTTGCTCTTTGTCTTTCTTATCTTGGCTGCTCAATATGAAAGCTGGTCGCTGCCCTTCAGCGTTCTACTGGGGACGCCGATTGCCGTATTCGGAGCCTACCTGTTCCTTTACCTGCGCCACTATGAGAGCGATGTATACGCGCAAATCGGTCTGGTCATGCTGATCGGTCTGGCAGCCAAGAACGCGATCTTGATTGTGGAGTTCGCCAAGTCCGAATACGAAAGGGGCTCGACCATTGAAGACGCGGCCCTCACCGGCGCGCGCATTCGATTCAGACCAATTTTAATGACCGCCTTCGCCTTCATTCTTGGTTGCGTTCCCTTATGGACCGCCACGGGTTCCGGCTCCGTGTCGCGACGTGTGCTGGGAACTGCCGTCATCGGAGGCATGTTAGCTGCTTCGGTGCTCGCCATCTTCCTAATACCGGTTACCTTCGATGTAGTTGAAAAACTCTCGCACCGCGTTAAAGGCAAGAAGAAGCGACAGCCGGTACACGTCGAGGAGCGCGAACAAGAGCCGGTATGAAGCAGTTGCCATTTCTTGCACTTTCAACAATTTTTCTACTTCTGACGGCCTGCACTGTCGGGCCGAACTATCAGCGGCCGGTTGTGAACGTACCGGCCACTTACCGCGGCGATACGGAGCAGCCTTCCGCCGGTCCTGCCAACGACGCGTCCTTAGGCGACCAGAAGTGGTGGTCCGTTTTTCAGGATCAGGCGCTGCAGGGATTGATCCGCGTTGCGCTCAAGCAAAATTATGACGTTCGCATCGCCGCTACCCGCATTCTGCAAGCTCAGGAGCAGGTGACCATCACACGTTCCAACCAGCTTCCCAATGTGACTGGCGGCCCGGCGGTTGCGGGAGTGCGTCAGCCCGGCATACCGGGGGTGTTCAGGGGGTACTCGTACCTGGCTGACCAGATCAACCTCAACGCTTCCTGGAACATCGATTTCTGGGGCCGCTATCGCCGCGCCACTGAGTCTGCTCGCGCCACTCTTCGCGCTTCCGAATGGGGGCGCCGCGCCGTTATCAGCACGCTCGTCGAAAATGTTGCCACTGCCTACTTCCAGCTGCGCGAACTCGATCTCGAACTCGAGATCGCCAATCGTACCTTGACTTCCCGCCAGCAGTCTTTGAAGCTCACCCAGACGCTTGAGGAAGGCGGCTCCACCTCGCTGGTGGATGTCCGGCAAGCGGAGCAGTTAGTCGAGGAAGCGGCCGAAACCATCCCCGATACCGAACGTTCCATACAACAGACCGAAGATCAGATCAGCATTCTTCTCGGCGAGAATCCCACCGGTGTCCAGCGCGGCCTGGCGCTTACCGAGCAGCCTCTGCCGCAGACTATCCCCGCTGGCCTTCCCTCTCAGCTCTTGGAACGTCGCCCCGACATTGTAGAAGCCGAGCAGCAGTTGGCATCTGCCAACGCGCAAATCGGCGTCGCTCGCGCACAGCTCTTTCCGCAGCTTTCTCTAACCGGTACCGCCGGGCTCCAAAGCATCGGCCTCGGAGACCTCCTTACCTGGCCGTCTCGTTACTGGACTTGGACCAGCCAGGTCAGCCAGCCCATCTTCAATGGCGGCGCGCTGCGCGCCAACGTGCGCTTCTCCCAGGCCCAGCAGCAGCAAGCCTTGCTGACCTACCAGCAAACCATCCAAACGGCCTTCCGCGAAGTCTCCGATTCCCTCATCGCGTTTCAGAAATTTCGCCAGTTCCGCACTCACCAGGAATTGCTCACCCAGGCTGCCCAGGGTGCTACCGATCTCTCGCACATGCGCTACCAGGGAGGTGTAACCAGCTATCTCGAAGTCCTCACGAGCGAGACGACTTATTTCTCCGCCGAACTCGGCCTGGCGCGCGCCCGCCTCAACGAGCGCCTCTCTCTGGTGCAGGTCTACAACGCCCTGGGCGGAGGCTGGCAGAACTGAAGATCCGCTTCTGTCACCCGCCC
>DATAYL010000442.1:0-3341 GCA_036272575.1 Bryobacteraceae bacterium
TCCTCCACTGTGCTGTCCGGCCTTAAACGCGGTGCTCCGGAGAAGACAGCGTCCGGCGGGATCATGACGCTGGGCTATCTTCAGCACAACACCAGATTCGCGGCCAGGCCGGCTTCGCTGGTTTCCTTGTACTTGGTGCTCATGTCCTTGCCGGTTTCGGCCAGGGTCTCAATCGTCGTGTCGAGATTGACACGGTGACGTGACGCGATCTCGTTGGTCGCAATCATGAACGCAACCCAGGCCTTCACTGCGCCAAAGGCGCAGCGTTCGATGCAGGGCACCTGCACATAGCCGGCGACCGGGTCGCAGGTCATGCCGAGGTGATGTTCGAGCGCGGATTCAGCGGCGTTTTCGGTGACCTGCGGCGGACTGTCCATGACCTGCGCGATGAATGCCGCAGTCATGGCGGACGCGACGCCGATTTCCGACTGGCAACCGCCCTCCGCGCCGGAGAGCGTCGCGTTGTGCTTGCACAGATAACCAATCGCCGCACCCGCGAGCAATCCTTCCCGGGCTTTTTCCATCGTGAGCTTCCGGTCGCTGTTAACCAAGGCGTAAACGACGGCTGGCATCACGCCCGCCGAACCGCCCGTAGGCGCAGTGATGACCAGGTGGCCGCGGGCATTTTCTTCCGAGGCGGCCAAGGCGAAGGCGGAAACCAGCGCGATGGCCTTGTCACTTTGGTATTTGTCATCTTGGGCACGCTCGAAGACGGTCGCTGCTTTGGAGTGAAGCTTGATGGGGCCGGGCAAAACATCGTCCTTCATCGAGAGACCCGCCTTCACCGTGGCGAGCATCGCGTTGGTAATCTTGTCGAGGAACGCGTTGATCTCTGCCTCGCTCTTCCCGGACACGGACAACTCGTTCGCCATGACAACCTGCGCGATGGAAAGGTTGTTTTTTTCAGCATGGTCACGCAGTTCCTTCATCGTCGCGTAAGGATACTTCGGCTGGCCCTTCTTCGGTGGCGTGTAGCCTTTCCATTCGTAGAACCCGCCGCCGGGCGAGTAATACTCCAACTCATAAACCACCTTGTCGCCGGCCATGAGTTTGCAGGTCATCGTGTTTGGATGCGGGAACTCACCCTTGGCCGAGTCGTAGATGATGTCGGCCAGCGAGAGATTAAACGTTTTGCCGCCGAGCTTGAGCGGATAAGATTCGTCCGGCTTCTCTTTCATCGCGTCCAGGAACAACGGATCCACCGTGGCCGGCTCCTTGCCGAGGAGCCCCGCCAGCGAGGCGCGTTCGGTGCCGTGGCCCTTGCCAGTGGCGCTCAAACTGCCGAACAAATGCACCTTTAGCCCGGTCGCTTGGGCGAGTTGATCAGCCGGTAGCTTGGAGCAGCGCTGATAAAAGTCGTAGGTGATACGCATCGGTCCGATCGTGTGCGAACTCGAGGGTCCGGGGCCGACTTTGTAGAATTCATCCAGTACGGTTATCACCGGACCTTTGGACCTTTTCACCACGTCCAGGTCAGACGACATGGAACTGGAGTCCAACACCGGCAGCACCGATTTCTTCGCCGCTTCAGTCGCCGCTTGTTGCGCCCGCGCTTCGGGCGTCCAGACTTGACCGGTCATCACCGCCGCCGCGCCAATGACGGCGTTGCGCATGATGAATGACCGGCGGCTGAGATTCGAGGAAATCGCTGATTCTACGACCGATTCCACGGACAGAACGTCATTCTTAGTGTCTTGTTCTTTCATGGCACTCATTGCGTTACCTATTTCGTAAATCGAGTTAATGGATAGCAACTGTTTTCCTTTATCAGGACTGCCCAGGTTTGGTAATCGTTTTACGTCACACGGAATCACTGCAACAACTGGGGCTTTCCCTAGGAGTGCCGCAAAGGGCATGGAGTACAACGTTAATGTGGGATCCTTGGTTCGGCAACGGTGCTGAGGTAAAGTATGCACAAGCCGGATACGAGCTCAGGCAAGCCACTTTCAAGGGAGTCTCCACACAACGCCTTGAGCCGCTAAGCCGGGTTAATATACGAAGCCTTTGCTCCAGTCATACTTCATTGAAAACTGCAGCCTGTAATCATTTGTGTTATATCCGTCTCGGGCATTTACACGCCTTCCAAACTGGAACTCGGGACCCAGCGTCACTCGTTTCAGAGGATGGTAAAGGAGGTTAGCCACCGCATAGTGGCCTTGATGATAGTCACTTGGATTCTGGCCGCTCGAATTGTTTATGTTCACCAGTGAGTAGCCGATCGATGATGTGTATTTGTCATTCCAGGAGTGATCGAGGAATGCCACCGCACCGAGCACGGGGAGGGCCACGCCCTTGATCGGGCGGGTCGGGTTCGAGAAGGTATTTTCCACGCCGACATCTACCGGCGCGTCATTCATATAGTTCTCGACACCGTCACCGTACACAAAGGAGAGTTTTGCCACGTCTTTCTCGGTGACATTGAGGTTTGAACTTACGTTCACGCCCCAACCGACGGCGGTACCGCTAAGATTGAACCGGTCTGAATTTTGATCTACCCAGGCGATTTTCCGGACAATCGCGCCGATTTGCACGTAACCCCAATTTCGCGCAAAACGGCCGTGACCGCTCAGATCCGGCCATTTGAACTGGGGCACCACATTCTGCAGCTCTACGCGACCGGAATAGGTTCCTCCGTCAGCGCTTGCGCCGGGCCTTTCGAGCGCGAACACGAGGTTGCTCTTTCCCTGCACCGGCTCCCAGCGGACTTGAACATTCCTGAAGAAGACCATCCCGTTTGGTCCCCAGTATTCAACCGTATTGGGGAAAACATCTATGTCCATAAAGGCGCTCCACGTCTGCCCGCCCCCGAATTTTCCCAACTGCCCATATGCGTGGCGCAGACGAAACGTTGTTTGGCCCGCGTCGACGCCGGTTCCAAAGAGCTCAAATTCAAATATGGTCTTCAGATCTCCCAGTGGCGTTGGGGTCGCCGATTTCACCCCGAATCGTGTCTGGCGCACGCTGAAATATGTATTACCGTTGGCACCGAACTGATGCGGGAACGAATTCAATTTCGTGGGGCGCACCACATCAAACCAAGCCGGGTCGTTGACCCCGAAGTCGTGTCCAGAATCGAGCATGGCGAAGCCGTAAAAATCGAGAGTGCCTTTGCTCGGAACCGTCTCAGGCTGTTCCGTCTCCTGATCAGTTGGCGATGGGACATTTCCTTGACTGAGCTGCCCGTTGGGCACCGGAAGTTGAGGCTGTTCGTTGGTTGCCGGAGCTTGAGGTTGCTCCTTGGGCGCCGGAAGCTGAGCAGGTTGGTTTGTCTGCTGGCTATTTATCTGCTGCCTCAGCTCACGAATCTCGTTTTCAAGCTCATCTAGCTTCTTTTGCATCTG
>DATAYL010000443.1:0-18688 GCA_036272575.1 Bryobacteraceae bacterium
CGGTTTCGAGCAGCGGTTTGGTTTCGACAATGGAGCGCACATTTTCGGCGAGATCACTGAGGATTTGCTCGGCGTTGTAGGCATCGCGGAAGAAGCGGCGATCGACCCAGACCGCGAGCCGTTGCGTTGCGCCGTGGAGCAAAAAGATGCCCCAGAATCCGGCGGCCAGGACGGCTACGGTGGCGAACGGGTTCATGGCGTGGGAGGTCATCAGGATAGCGAGCACGATGAACAGGGCGGCGCTGAGCAGGATCTGCAGAATGAGGACGCCACGCCGCGCGAGGGTGTATTGCAGGCCCTGGCGGATGACGACGCGCAAATCCATGGCGCGCTGGACGACGATTACGTAGGCGAGGGTTACCGGGAGCAGATAGAAAATCACGTAGACCGACATCCTCAGCCAATACGGGAAGTATTCTTCGTCCACTCCTTTCCAGCGCTCGATGATGACTAGGACAGTAAATGGAAGGATACTGGCCGCCGCCCCGGCGTATAGCACCCGCAAGCGGCGCTTCGCATCGAGCGACGAAGCGATTCGGTACTTAACCGCGATGCAGGCGAGAAAACCCGCCAACATTAACAGCGGGAGGAACGACCCGAGAAATTGTGTGCGCTCCATGAAGCGAATTTCGGGCATGGCCGCCATAAGACTATAGAGTTCGATTTCGACCCCAGAAATATGGGCTGCGGAGAGAACGACCCACAGCGGCAGGACAATCCATCCCAGCCACTTCCACCACTTCCAAGGAATTGTTTTGGGAAATGGCTCCGGGAAGTAAATGCCGAGCAGGAACAGCCAGACAAACCAGACCCTCTGCTGGATTAAGAAGTATAGTGTGCCGAGCGTCCGGAACGGCGGGCTCCAGAAGTAAGGGTGGGCGTTGAAAAACGCGCCAAAACCCAATAGCAAGCCGAGCAGTAACCAGGCGCGCACATCTTGTATCCGGACGGCGACCACCCAAAAGCCCAGCGCAAGCGAGAAGGCCGGCATGACTACGTACAAAAGGAATATGAACAGACTGGAATCTGTCTTGAGATTGCCCAGCGAGACTCTGGCCTGATGTTGGGCCGGCTCTCCCTTCCGACGATACGTCACACTCATGAAGCCACCCGGATGCGAGGAGGACAGAATATCGGCGTATCGCCCGAGAGAGGTCACAGGGACGCCGTTTATCGCAATCAGGAAATCGCCGTTGCGGAGACCTGCGGCATGCGCCTCCGGTCGGAGGAACACCAGTATGAAATTCGGCCGGTCTCCATCATCGAGCAGAAAGGGCCATTGCACGAGATGTTTTCCGAACCATTGCGGGTAGGTTTGCACGACAGCGCGGAACTGGTATGTGACGGCGATGACGAACAGTACGGCCAGGAGTGAGTAAAGTACTCGCGGGGAGCCACGCTTTGAAGTAGTGCGCATTCGTGCTTCGCTACACTAAAGATTCATCTTTAAGGAGTTTTTCATGGCCGAACAGCAAACGACCGCGCATGGCGCACATGGCGCCTCGAGCAAGCTCAAGCAAAAGGACAACATTTACGAAGCCGAGCATCTGGGCAGCGGTACATTCCGGATCGTAAAGCCGAAGCGGAAAGATGCCAAGCGGCGGCAATCCGCCCTCAAGGGCACGACACGCGGCGCTCGCAAGTAGCCTCACTCCCCCGCAGTGGGCGATCATAAATTTTGGGTCACTTTGTTGAGCGACCTGGGCTTGTCGGGGTTCAACCGTTTTACTTCCGCTAAGCTCGCTGCAAACAATTGCGCAGGGATGACGTACGGGATCGGCGTGTATAAATCTTCGGGCAGATTCGCGTGGTTTTGACCGAGGGCTGCGGGAATCACAAGCGGCGGTTGCGCTAGTCCGGGCAGACTTGCCACTTCTCCATTGCTCCGATCGGTGACGATCAGCGTCTCGGCCTCCACGGAGTGCAACTTGTCATAGAGTTCGCGCATGGGTTTCCAGGTAACGCCTGACGGGCAGAACAGAAAGGCCGGGAAGGATTGCGCGACCATGGCGATGGGACCATGCAACAGGTCAGCCGACGAAAAGCGCTCGGCTACTACGTAGCAGGTCTCCATCAGCTTCAAGGCAAATTCAAAAGAGTTGGAATAATTGAGTCCGCGCCCGACGCAGACGGCGTGTTGCATAAAACAATAGCGCTGTGCGCGTTCACGGATTTCATTTTCAAGGTGGAGGGCGGCGGAAGTCCATTCCGGTATGCGCTCGAAGTCTTGCAAGCCGAGCGACGCGCCCAAAGCATGCGCCAGCAAGTAAAGGGCAGTCAACTGCCCGGTGTAGGTTTTGGTGGCGGCCACACTTTTCTCTTTACCGGCGCGCACCAGGATAGTTTCTTCGGCCAGTTTGGCGAGGGTACTTTCACTCTCGTTCGTTATGCCCACAGTGAAAGCGCCGGCTGCTTTGGCGCGGTCCAGAACTAAATTTGTGTCGGTGGATTCGCCGGACTGCGAAATGGCAACGACGACAGCATCTTGCAAGTGCAGATCCGAACGGTAAAGAGTAAAAATCGACGGCGCGGCGAGCGAGACCGGGATGCCAGTAGTGATTTCCAAAAGGTAACGGCCAAACTGCGCCGCATTATCGGATGTGCCCCGGGCGGCTAATACGATGAGGCGGACAGGATGGCGCTCGAAGTGAATACGCAACTTTTCGGCGCGGGCCCATTCGGATTTGAGAGTGCGCTCGATCGCGGCAGGCTGCTGCGAGATCTCCTCGCGCATGGTGGACATGCTAGTGACGATAGCAGAGGTAAACAGCTGGGCTGGTTAGATTAGAACACGCTCGCCCCGGCGAGGACCGAGGAAGAATTGCGGACTGATAACGTCCGTCAAGGGCAGCCGCATTATGGTGGGTTTAATGACGATCAGGGTGTTGCTGGTCTGGTTATCGCGGGTGGTATCGGTGAGAAGCTCGCGCAATCCGGGGATCTGTCCGAGGCCGGGCCAACCGCTTCGGCTGAAGGTGGCAGTCGTTGAATCCATCCCGGCCATGACGGCCCACTCGCCAGGGCGCAGACTGACGGTGCCTTTATAGGCGCGCTCGTTAATTGCGGGAACTGTGTTGAATGTTTGCGCACCAAGCGATTTGTAATCGGTCTCGACGTCGAGCACGATATCACCTTCGCCATTAATGTGGGGAGTCATTTTGAGAATGAGGCCGAGATCCTCCATGGTGATCTGAGGTGCGGGATTATAAATCGAGCCGGCGGCGCCGCCGACAGTTGCGCCGGTATACAGCGAACTGGCAATGGGGTACTGGTCGCCGATATGGAGATTGACGGTTTGGCGGTCGGAAACACGGACAGTAGCGTCAAAGAGAACGGAGGCATCAGAACTGCTGTACATGGCAAAGGCGGAGGCTTCGGCAACACCGACGCCAAAGAGGGTGGCGCCACCGCCGAAGGTCAAAAAGGTGGTAGGGCCCACGGCGGCCGGCAATACGCTGCCCAAGCCGCCGAGTTTGCCAAAATCGATGAACTGAAATAACGATTGGAGAGTGGCGCCGTACTGGTAGCTGCGATCGGTATCGGCGGTGATGAACTGGACATCGAACGAGAGCTCGGCGCGGGGCAACAGAAGGGACTCCATCAGTCCGCGGGCCACGTGAGCGCGCGTCGCGTGATCGCGCACCATCACCACGCGATTCTCGCTGTCCCACCCGACGCTGCGCATACTGAGGAGGCTACGGACTGCGTTAGCGGCATCGATCAGGTCCTTTTCGGTCAATGCTTCGGGCAGCGGGAAGGTAAGCAGGATGACCGGTTCCAGCTCATCACGTTTCTGCTGAGTATCGACCGCGAAATCGAGGATTTTCGGAGATATGGCAAAAACAAAAGTATGAGTGGCGGCGGTGAGAGCTTCCATTGCGGAGTGAAAATCAGCGCCTTGCAGCTGAAACTGAATTGGTGTTCCGGAATTTAAATCGCGATCGATAACGGCAGCTACGCCGTAAGCAGCAGGCACCTGCTGGAGCAAGCTCCGGGCAGTTCCGCGCAGATCGAAATCACGAGTGCCTTTTGCCGCTTCCACATGAGGCACGGAAGCGAGTCTGGACCAATCGTCCTCTGAGGCGCGTTCGACGGGCGGCTCGGGATGTGCCGCCTCGTTCTCTGCGGTAAGGACGTCGTCCGCCACATTGGCCTGTTCTATATGAGCTTTGGTCAGCAGTTTGACTGCGGGCGCCAGCGCCTCATGATTCTCGCGGTAAGTGGGATTGTGCGGGTCGCGAGCGGCTGCCTCCCCAAACAGCAAGTAAGCACGGACGATTTGTCCGGAGTCCTCGGCCTTGCGGGCGAGTCGCGCCAAACGGGCTGCCACGGCCGTGTTGTCCGCAGCCAGGCACACACCCGCCATAACCACGCAAAAGGCAATTAGCTTCAAAGCTCTACAGACGCGCTGGGGCGGTTAAGCGTGCAGACACTCAGTGGCCGGGCGCGACATAGCCGGGCGGGTGAGCAGCGCCCTCGCCGAAGAAATATTCTTCCATCTGTTTCAAAAGGAATTCCTGCGCTTCGGTGGTGCCGAGATTCAAACGGTACTCGTTCATGATCATTTTCATCTGCTCGACCCACATGCCCCAAGCCTGTTTTGAGACATTTTCGTAGATGCGCTGGCCGAGGGGATGGCCGTCGAAGGGAACTTCGTCCAGCCCCGGAAGCTCCTTCTGAAGCTTTATGCAATAGACCATTCGCTCGGTCTTCGGGGCCGGCCCGGAAGTACTCGCCATGAATTACTCTCCTAAGAAATGTCTACTTTGAGGATAGCTTAGAGGGGGAGGGAACCTGGAGCGCGGCCGGAAGTCATTTTTCTGATTTCCTGCTATGATAATCACGCAACCCTTGGTAATTAAGTATATAAGGGAAAATATTCGGCATCGGATTTTCCCGACACAAGGCCCGCCGTTCGCCTACTTCTACGATCTGTAAATTACAACTTTTGTGATCTCTGAGAGAGGAGCAGAAGGAAAGCGCGTGGCAATAGCCATCCAGGAGTCTCAACCAGCCAGTGTCGTCGTCGTCGAAGACGAAGGGCTTATTGCGCAGGACATCCAAGCCGTTCTGGAGCAGTTAGGTTACCGGGTTTCGGGGCTGGCGTCTTCCGGCGTGGAGGCTCTTGAACTCGCCTCGCTCTCGACGGCGGATCTTGTGTTGATGGATATTAAAATCCACGGAGACATCGACGGTATTGAGACTGCCGAAAAGATCCGGCAACTCTTTCGGGTACCTGTTGTCTACCTTACTGCTCACGCCGACACTCCAACGGTAGACCGGGCGAAAGTCACTGAGCCCTTCGGGTACATCGTCAAACCATTCACCAGGTCGGATATCAAAGTCGCCATTGAAATGGCACTCACGCGGCATCGTCTGCAACAACACCTGGAAGAACAGGAGGCATGGTTTAGCACCATTTTGCGCAGCGTCGGCGATGCGGTGATTGCGACAGATTGCGATGGCAATATCAAATTCCTAAATGCGGCGGCCGAGGCTCTCACCGGTTGGAGAAGTTACGACGCGGCGAGGAGACCGGTTTCAGAAATCCTGCGGTTTCGGGATGATCGAGGGATCGATCAGATTTTCAATCTCTCTCTGCAACTGAACGAGACGGCGGACGCTTATTTCCAAACGGGAACACTCCTGGGTCGGGATGGGAGCGAACGCCTGGTGGTCGGTTCCGCCGCTCCTGTCCGGCGGCATGAGGCAGCGGAAATACACGGAGCAGTGGTCGTGTTTCGAGATATTTCAGATCTGCGGAAGACGGAGCAGGCATTACAGGAAACCAATTGGATTCTTACCCGATCGAATGAACATCTCACGCAGCTTTCCTACTCGCTCAGCCACGATCTCAAAGAACCTCTCCGCAATGTGGCGTGTTATTCAGGACTGTTGGCGAAGCGCCATGGGGACGTGCTGGATGGGTCCGGCCAAGAATACCTGAAGGTAATCGTGGATGGTTGTAAAGGGATGGAGAGTCTGCTTTCGGCTCTCCTCGAATACCACCGCGCCGGGGATTTTGATCGGAGCGCGGCTGTAAGTACGGATTCCTCGATTGCGGCATCAGAGGCTCTTCTAAATTTGACTAGCGCCGTGGAGGAATCGCGCGCCGTGATTCACGTTGGAGAATTGCCCAAAGTGCTCTCACACCCTTCCGCTTTGCTGCAGGTCTTTCAAAGTCTTATCGGCAACGCGCTGAGATACAAGGGGGAACAGAGGCTTGAAGTCCAGCTCTCGGCATCAAGGGAAGGGCCCCACTGGCATTTCCTGATTGAGGACAACGGCCTTGGTTTCCCTTCCGATCAGGCTGAGTTCATTTTTGGTTTATTCAAAAAAGCGCACGGTAGAAACCAATCCGGCAGCGGTGTGGGGCTGGCTACCTGCCGGCGGCTTATTGAACGATACGGAGGGCAGATCTGGGCCGAATCGGTAGAGGGCCGCGGAGCAAAATTCCACTTCACTGTTCCGATGATTGAGCCGCTCACGGTTGCTTAGAATCCTTTCGGCAACAAGGCGCTTCTCATGTTCTCTCCTCGCGAACCCACAATCCCAGGATGGAGCGGGTTGCGGTGGTCCGAGTTGGTCGTGTATACCGCATCGCTATTGGTACTGGTCGGCGGACTAAGCACGTTTTACGGGTGGTTGGGCGGCTATCCTCAACTGCTTTGCATCGCACCCAGCACTCCACCCGTTGTCCTGGATGCGGCAGTTTGTTTCATCTTGTCCGCTCTGGGACTTGTTGCGGCGATTGATTATCGGTTCGTGTTGCTTCGCAACATGGGATCGCTTTTAATCCTGGCGGGGGGGTTTCTGGTTATCACTCAGGGAATCCATATTCCGAGATCGATCCACTACTTCCTTCCACCTGGCGTAAACGCAGTTATTTCTGCGGACAGAACCGTAATCAGCATGGCGCCCGCTACAGCAACCGCGTTTGCTCTGTTCGGATGTGGCCTGGTTCTGCTATCACGCCCCATTCTGAGGAAGCAAGGACTCATCGGAGTGGCGACCATTGCCACAGTCATGATGAGCATCGGAGTCACCTCGCTCTTCGGGTATGCGGTCGGAATGCACGGCAATCATTCCTGGCAATTTTTTTTACGCATGCCTTTTTGGGCGGCGGTTTACGTTTGCCTCCTGGGAGTTGGAATCTGCGCGATTGCCTGGAGTCGCGCCACAGCCATTTCTCATGAGTTGGTAGTGGCGGCAAGCGCGCTTGCTTTGTTTGGGCTGTTACTTCTGTTTTGTGGCGTGGATGCAGCGGTGTTCCTGGGGCTGAACGAATCCCTTCAAGATCGGGCGGAAATCGCGGCGCTCTACCGGCGGATCAAGGCGGTCGCTGAGGAAGTCGCGGCCGTTCGAGAGGCGGAAACGGGGCAACGCGGGTATCTTCTGACCAACGACCCGGCTTACCTGGACCAGTATCAGGGGGGAGTAGCGAGGATCCGTGAACTGACTCAGGAAGGATTCGATTCCTCCGGATCGCGGGCGGCGCTTCTGTTCCAGGACAGACTGTCCAAGAAGTTAGACGAAGTGGGGCGCACGATTCGGTTGCAGCAAGCGGGTGACTCGCCGGGCGCCCGCGCCTTAGTTGAGACGGGTGAAGGGCAAGCCCTGATGAAGCAAATCGAGCAGCAGGCGAAGGTACTGACCGCGGCATACCAGGCGCCGTTGGAACACCGGCTGAATGCTTATCAAGATGCGGTCCTGACCATTAAGAAAACGGTGGCGGTGGCGTATGGCATAGGTTTTCTGCTGGTGACTTTTGCCGTGCTGGTGGTTTACAAAGAGATTCGACGGCGGGGTCAGATTGAGCAGAAGCTGCAGGAGAACGAAATACTTCTGGAGGAAAAAGTCCGAGCCCGCACAGCGGCGCTCGAGCAGCAGACACAAGCCTTGCATATAGAGATCGAGGCGCGCAGGCGCCTAGAACTCGAATTGCGCACGGCCGATACTCGCTTAAACTCGGCGCTTGAGCTAGCCCAAGTCGCCGTCTGGACCTGGAATGCCGCGCACGAATTAGCGAATGCCGGAAATGTAGTGATTTGGTCTGGTCCGGTCGGCGAAGTGTTCGGTCGGGAGGCGCCTGCGTTGAACAGTTATGCAGCCTTGCGCGAAATGGTCCATCCCGAAGACCGGAACTGGCTCGATCAAAAAATAGCAACCTGTCTCGAGACGGGGCACGTCTACGAGGCGGAGTTTCGGCTCATTATGCCCAACGGGCAAGTGCGTTGGGTGGCGGGCAAGGGAGCCGTCTCGCGGGTCGAAGATTCCTCTCAGCTCAAAATGGCCGGTATCAATTTCGACATCACCGCTCGCAAGCAAGCCGAAGAAGCGCTCAAGCGGAGTGAAGCGCGTTATCGTGCTCTGCTCGAGCAATCGCCGGTTGCCATCCATGTCCTCGACTCGCTGGGAAACACAATCACGGTTAACCCGGCGTTCGAGAGCCATTTCGGTATTAAGAGCGAACAAATGGCAGGCTTCAACGTTTGGAACGATCCACAGCTCGATTCCAATCACGTCCGGGGACTCTTAGAGCAAACCTACGCGGGAACCGTCACCTCCTCTGGTCCTCTGCAGCACGATCTAACCGTCAGTGTCGGCCACGGCTTGGCTCCTTGGATCGAAGTAACGGCCTACCCTGTCAAATCCAAAGAGGGCGTTGTACAGGAAGTGGTGCTGATGAGCCAGGATGTGACTCAGCGGGAACTGGCGCAGGCAGCCGTCCGGCGGAGTGAGCAACACTTCCGGGAGTTGGCTAACGCCATGCCCCAGATTGTGTGGACGGCATCCGCATCCGGCCAACTGGCGTACCACAATGACCGCTGGTACGACTTCGTGGGTATCGACCGAAGTTCCGATACAGCTCTCGGCTGGAGCACCATCTTGCATCCCGATGATCTTGCCGAGTGCCGCCGGTTGTGGGACGAGGCGAGGCTAGCCGAGAGCAGCTTCGAAATGGAGTGCCGCCTCTGGGACCGGCAGCACAACCAGTATCGTTGGTATTTGTGCCGGGCACTCCCGGTGTTGAACGAACAGAAAAACGTTGATCGTTGGATTGGCACCTGCACCGACGTCCATGAACAAAAAGCGGCGAAAGAGGTGCTGGAAGCAGAGGTGGGCAGCCGGACAGCGGCACTCGAACAAGCACTCGGCGAAAAAAACACGCTTCTTAAAGAAGTCCATCATCGAGTCAAAAACAATTTGCAAGTGATTTGTAGCTTGTTGCGACTGCAAGCGAACCTGCTCAAAGACGAAGTTGCTACGGCGGCTCTGCGTGAGAGTCAACAGCGCGTTCTATCGATGGCCCTGATTCATGAGCGGCTGTATGGAAACGCCAAGATGGATCGAATTGATTTTGGCGAGTATACCGCCGCCTTGGCCCAAGAACTATCATATTCGTACAGTCTGGGAACGCACAACGTGGCGACACGCCTCGATCTTTCCCCAGTGCAGCTAAAGATTGACCAGGCAGTCCCTTGCGGACTTATTTTGAATGAGCTAATTACCAACGCGCTGAAATATGCTCATCCTGAGGGACGGCGCGGCGAGATCCGGATTATGCTCAAGCAAATGGCTACAGGCGAAGTCGCGCTTACCGTTTCTGACGACGGGATCGGGTTGCCGGTCGATTTCGATCAGCGCAAATCTAAGTCGCTGGGCATGACAATCGTCCAGATTTTGGCTAAACAGCTCGGTGCGGCGTTCACGGTGCAGTCGCAGCCGGGCGCCAGTTTCACGCTTTGCTTCCCGAACCAATGCTCAGATCAAAGGGCGGTTGCGCTCAATCAGCTGGCGCGGGGAAGTGCGGCCACCGGTTCGGCAGGGCTGATACGGGGCTGAGTTTCGTTTTCCCAGAAGCGGGCAAAGCGGAGTGGCGCGGACGCGCCGCCGGATGCCATTTGACGGTGGATGGCTTTCAAATAGCGACGCAGCGCGTCTGGGCGTGAGGATCGACGCATGCGAGCCATTTGCAGGTCCAACAGAAGATCTATCTCCCATTTTGTGAACGTGTAGCGGCGCACGTTACCCGCCGCCAATTGCTGCACAAGCTGGCAAAACGAGGTCCAGTCCGGATTGGTTACTGGTAGTTCAGTCACAAAATGGAGTGCTGTGGGAAGCCAAAAAATCTAAGAAATTTCTGCAATTCGGGCCGGGGCGGCGGCACCAGTATTCATAGGAGATTGCCTAGCCTTTCGCGTGGCGATTACTCGCAGCCGCTATGCCGATCTTCGCACTCGTTGGTTTTGCAGTTTGGCTGAGCGCTTTCCTGGACGCGCTCTGGCCAACCGCTTTGGGCGGCTTAGCAGTGGTGTTGCTGCTCAGTGGCTTGGACGATTTCGTTCCTTTGCTTATCTGCTTCTGGGGATTTTTGCGTGAGGGTCGGTCGACCGCCTCACACACAAAGCTCGAAACCGAACGCCGGATCGCGATTCTGGTGCCCTGCTGGCACGAATCGGCGGTGATTGGCAACATGGTGCGGCACAACCTGGCGGCGATCCACTACCGCAACTACGATTTCTTCCTGGGCGTATATCCGAACGACGAGGCTACCGTAAGGGTCGCCCGACAACTGGCCGGCGACTTTCCGAACGTACACGTTGCCGAATGCCCGCATCCGGGTCCCACGTCAAAGGCCGATTGCCTGAACTGGGCATTTCGCGAGATGCAGTACCTCGAAGAGGTCCAGGGCATGCTGTTCGATACGGTCGTGCTTCATGATGCCGAGGATTTGATTCACCCGCAGGCGCTTTCTCTAATTAATCGGGAGCGCGCGCATTACGACATGGTGCAGGTGCCGGTGTTGCCCCTGCCTACGGGATTTTCCGATGTGACGCATGGCGTTTACATTGACGAATTTTCCGAATTTCAAACGATCGACATGCGCGCCCGCCAGATCAGCGGATCGTTTGTGCCTTCGAATGGAGTAGGCACCGGATTTTCACGAGCGGTGCTGGCGCGGTTGGCGCGCGACACGAACGACCAGGTATTCGATCCGGGCAGTTTGACGGAAGACTACGAAATCGGCGTGCGTATTCACGCGCTGGGGTACCGCCAATGCTTTGCGCCGCTGCGCCAACACGAGGGAGACTTCGTGGCGACTCGCGAGTATTTTCCGCGTACGATGAAGACGGCGATCCGGCAGAGAACGCGGTGGGTCACCGGCATTGCGCTGCAATGCTGGGCCCGGCAGGGTTGGCGAGGCCCGTGGCGTACGCGTTACTGGTTCTGGCGCGACCGAAAGGGGCTGCTCACCAATCCGTTGAGCGTCCTGGCGAACGTGTTATTTATCGCCGGCATGCTGGATTGGATAATGAGTGGGATTTTTCACTGGCCCTGGGTGTTCGCCATTTCCAACCCAACGCTGGCAAAACTCTGCCTGGTGACGATGCTTTTACAATGCACGCGCACGGGCTTGCGCGCGTTATGCGTCGCGCGAATTTTCGGTGCAGCAACGGCGACGGCAGTACCGTTGCGGGCCTTTCACGCCAACCTAATGAACTGCGGAGCAGCGATGCGTGCGGTTCGGGATTACGTGGGAGCGCGGCGTGAAAAGCGCGTGCTGGCCTGGCAGAAGACGGATCATGCTTATCCGGCGCGAGAAGCGCTGCACCGGCAGCGCCGTAACCTAGCCGATGTGCTGGTAGGCTGCGGGTATGTTTCCGAGGAGGCGTTACAAGCAGCTCAGACGGAGGTAGCCGGCGAAAACACGCTCGACCTGTTGCTGCTGGCGCAGGGACTTATCAGCGAGGACGATCTTTGCAAAGCGATCAGTATGCAATCCGGTTTGGCGACGGCACGGGTAGATCCCAGCACCATCAATGCGCGGGCAATCCGCACATTGCCGGCACATCTTGGGAAACGGTACGGTGTGGTACCGCTCGGTGTCGAAGCGGGACGCATGCTGGTGGGGAGCAGGTCCGTACCGAGTGAGACGGCGTACGAGGCAATAGGGAAAATGTCGGAGTTGCCGGTCGATTTTCAACTGATGACGGCCAGCGCCTACGCGCGTTGCGCGGATTGCTTTGAACGGGATTAGCGCGGCGAGGAATTGGCCGGGGAAGTGGGTGTTTGTGCCTGCGTGGGATCGAAGAGATCAATGGGCGAAAAATCGACGATTTTCCAGTGCTGCTTTTCGCGGATCATGCGCACATGAATTTCAGCCATACGCTGCGTGCTCTGATTGCTTCCAGTGCTGCTGACGGTCATGGACCAGCGGACAGTGGCGTGCAACCCGGCGGGTGAATCTTGCTGGTCCAGGACATCGACTTCATTGACGATCGTAAAGCCATTGGTCAGACCGGTAAAGTAGTCGCGCAACTTAGAGTAGTTGGCAAAAGACTTGGAGAATGGCTGCATCGCCTCCGCCGGGTCGTTAGCGGTGAGGGCATTCGCGATTTTGCCGAGCGAGGCTCGAATATCAGGCGCCTCTTGCGCGCGTGCCGCTATAGGCAGTGCGACTGAAGCCAGTGCAAGGGCCAGCACCACTAACAGACCACGCTTAGGTCCGATAGCTGCCATTGATCTGTATGTAGCCTTCGGTGAGATCACAGGTGAAAAAGCGGGCCTCTCCATGGCCACTACCTTGCAAGACGAGGCGGATGCGCACTTCGGATTCATCCAATTTCTTTTTGAGTTCGGTCTCGTTGAATTCGACGGCAAGACCACCTTTGCAAACCAGCACCCGTTGCAGATAGATGTCGACTTTACGCGGGTCGAACGCCACGCCCGAATAGCCGGCCGCCGAGAGGATGCGTCCCCAGTTCGGATCGCTGCCGGCCACAGCGGTTTTGACCAGCGGAGAATTTGCCACCGCACGTGCGACTTTGCGGGCGTCTTCAGCCGTGCGGAAACCAAGCGCCCGGATTATCACCAGCTTTCGGGAGCCCTCGCCGTCAGCCGCAATCTGCTCGGCGAGGGTTTCCATCACCCAGGTGATCACCTCGGCCAGCACCGAGAACTCCTTGCGTTCAGGCTTGACCTGAGAGGCGCCATTAGCGAGCAGCGCCAAAGTGTCATTGGTTGAGGTGTCGCCGTCGACTGTGAGTGAGTTGTACGACCGCTCGTTGGCGGCAACCAGTATCTCGCGCAGGTGGCGGGCGGGTACGGCGGCGTCAGTCATAACGAAACCGAGCGTGGTGGCCATGTTCGGCTGGATCATGCCGGCGCCCTTCGTCATACCGGCCACCCGTACAGTGCCGCGGCGCAATTGCAGCTCTTCGGAGGCCACTTTGGTGCGCGTATCGGTGGTCAAGATGGCACGCGCGACTGCTTCGAACTTGTCCGGCGAGAGACGTAATTTCAATTCGGGCAGCGGTGCAATGAGCAGCTGGGGATCGAGTTCCACCCCAATGACGCCGGTCGAAGCAGGCAAGATCCGCCGCGCTTTGGTACGCAGCGTCTTAGCGGCAGCCTTGCACGATGCCACTGCTACTCTATCGCCGGTTCGCGTGGCGCAATTGGCGTTGCCTGCATTAACCAGAATGGCCGAAACGGTGCCCCGGCTCGCTTTGAGGTTTTTCCGGGCGAGCCGGACGGGAGCGGCTTGCACGGCATTCTGGGTGAACACCGCGGCGGCTTGCGCCGGGGAGTCCGAAACGATAAGAGCGAGGTCGTCGCGCTCCTGTTTGCGGATTCCGGCGTAGATGGAAGCGTATTGATAGCCGAGGGGTAAATTCATGCGGATCCTCCGAGCATTTGATCTGGGACTGGCTGGTAGCCATTGAGGAAAGCCTCCGCACTCACGCGGCTCTTGCCCGCCAGTTGCAATTCTAAGATTTCCAAAGCGGTTCCGCCCCCGCAACCGACAATGAGGCGGCGGCTGTCGGCGTGCAGTAGACCTGGGCGCAAGCCGGTATATTCGGCTGGTCGGCCGCGAACAAGCGAGAGTTGATTGCCGCGAAAGCTAGTGTATGCGCCGGGCCAGGGAGTAAACCCGCGCAGGCGATTGTAAATGTTGCCGGCGCGCCGAGACCAATCGATGAGACCGTCTTCTTTTTTCAAGATCGGCGCGAGCGTGGCGGCTGAGTCATCCTGTTTCCGGGGCCGAGCCGAGCCGTCCACAATTTGGTGGATGGTTTCGAGAAGCAATTCGGCTCCGAGCGGCGCTAAACGCGCGCTCAGTTCCGGAGCAGTCTCATCGGGGTGGATAGCAAGCGGCGCGGCGAGCAGCATGTCACCGGTATCAAGCCCGGCGTCGATCTGCATGATAGTCACGCCAGTTTGTTCTTCACCGCTGGCGATGGCCCACTGAATCGGCGCGGCACCGCGATACTTCGGCAGCAGAGAAGCATGCACGTTCAAGATGCCGTATCTCGGCAGGTCGATGATGTTTTGCGGAATGATCTGCCCATAACCGACGACGACCATGAGATCGGCCTGCAAGCTGGCGAGCAGTTCCGGATTGGGAGCGCGGCGCAGGCGTTCCGGCTGATGGATTGGGAAGCCGAGCGCTCTGGCGACCTCCTTAACCGGCGATTCGGCCAGCTTGTTGCCGCGCCCTTTAGGTCGATCGGGTTGCGTAAATACCGCAGCGACCTGATGGCTCGAGGCCAGCGCCCGCAAAGATGGCACGGCGAACTCAGGCGTACCTAAAAAGATAACCCGCATCGCCATGGCCGCCGCTTAATCCCATTCGCCGGATTTCTGGAGCTTCTTGATTTTGCGGCGAATGATATCCCGCTTCAGGGCGCTCAGATGATTCAGGAAGAGAATGCCGTTCAGGTGGTCGATCTCGTGTTCGAGGGCGCGCGCCAGCAACTCCTCACCGTCGAACTCGATCGTTTCCCCCTTCTCGTTTTGAGCGCGCACTTTGACTTTGCCCGCCCGCGTGACGGGCTCGCGAAAACCGGGAATGCTTAGACAGCCCTCTTCACCAGTTTGTTTGCCCTCGCGGGTAATCACTTCGGGATTAATAATGACGATCTTCTTGGTTTCATCCTCGCCGACGCTGATGTCGATCACCGAAATGCGTTTCTTGAGGCCGATTTGGGGTGCGGCGAGGCCTACGCCCTTTGCGGCATACATCGTCTCCCACATGTCGTCGATCAGTTCCTTCAAATCGGGTGTGTCGAATTCGACCACCGGTTCGGCGGCTTGTTCCAGAATCGGCTCCCCATACTTCAAAATTGTTCTAACCATCTATTGCTTGTTGAATTCTAAAAACTTCGTACCTGGGCGAGGTAGCCGGAAAAATTGCGTTTGGTTTCGCCGAGTGAATCGCCGCCGAACTTTTCAAGGAAAGCCGAAGCGAGGGTGATTGCCGTCATCGCTTCACCGATGACGCCGGCGGCTGGCACAACAGCAATATCGCTACGTTCGTAAGCGGCCAGCGCCGGCTCGCGCGTGGGCAGGTCCACCGATTCCAGCGGGCGGCGCAGGGTCGAAATCGGCTTCAGGAAACCCCGCACTACAATATCCTGTCCGTTGCTTATACCGCCTTCGATACCCCCGGCGCGATTGGATCCGCGTTTAAATGCGCTTGCCTCCTTATCGTAATGGATCGTGTCCTGCACGACGGACCCGTACGACATAGCGCCTTCTCCGGCGAAGCCGATTTCCACGCCCTTGACCGCCTGAATCGAGACAATAGCCTGCGCGAGGCGGCCGTCAAGCCGCGTATCCCAGGCGATGTGCGACCCAAGACCAGGCGGCAATCCGCGGGCCACTACTTCAAAGATGCCGCCAATGGTATCCCCGGTGCGGTAGGCGTGATCGACGGCCTCTTTCATACGCTGTTCGGTTTCGGCATCGACACACCCCAGCAGTATTTCCGGGCGTTCGCTCAAGGCGGAGATCTCTTCCCAAGTTGCCGGACGTTCCAAGCGGACGGGGCCGACCCCGACCACGTGGCTCAGCACTTCGATGCCGAATTCGCGTAGGAAGGTTTTGGCCAGCGCGCCAACCGCCACCCGACCAGCGGTCTCGCGGGCACTGGCGCGTTCCAGTATGTAGCGGGCATCCTCGAAGTTGTACTTGATCGCGCCCGCTAAATCGGCATGTCCAGGGCGAGGCCGAGAAACGGGCTTCGCTTTCCCCGGTTCGGCGTAGGCGGCATCTACCGGCAGCGTGCCCGTCCAGTTCTTCCAATCTTTGTTCTCGATCAGAATCGCGATGGGCGAGCCGATCGTTTCCGAATGGCGCACGCCCGAGACCAAGCGAAGCTGATCGGTCTCAATCTTCATGCGGCCGCCACGGCCATAGCCCTGCTGGCGTCGCCAAAGCTGGCGGTTCAGGTAGTCGAGGCAGACGGGTACGCCGGCAGGCAAACCGGTGAGTGTCGCGACTAGGAACTCCCCGTGAGATTCGCCGGCAGTTTCGAAGCGGAGCATCGGAATTTTTTATGGTAGCGGACGACTTTTGTTTGTTGGGCGGCGCGCAACGGCCGATATGGTTTCACATGGGATAATCCAGCTAGGCAGGCGACTTTTGCACGATTGGGAAGACTCGGGATATAGCCGGGTGCGGACGGTCATCGAGGCTGCGGCCCGGCGCCGACATCTGGTACTAGCGGTGGAACACTCGGCGGTGGCGTTGGCGGCGCTATTCGCTGGTGTAGTGCTGCTTCTGCTCCTTGGTACGCAGATTTTGAACTGGCGGTGGATCCTGTTGCTCTCCGGCATCGGTTTTGCCGTTTCCTTCCTGCGAATACGGCGGTGTCTGGTCAGCCGGTATGCGGTCGCGCAATTGGTCGATCGACGGTTGCATTTGAGTGATGCACTTTCAACGGCCTGGTTTCTGCTGGAATATCCGAAGCGGGAAGCGGTGCCGCTGGCTGCCAGCCAGATCGCACAAGCGGAAGAGACGGCGCTAGGAGTGAAACCGGCCACCGTTTTTCCGTTTGTCTGGCGCCGGGCTTGGGCGCTCGCGGGCGCACTGGCTGCGGTTGCCTTCGGGCTTTTCGCCGTACGCTACCTGGTAACGAGCAGCCTCGACCTGCGGCAGGCTCTCCTCCCGTTACACGTTCCGTCATTTGCTGAGGTGCTGGAGCGCTTTACTGGATTGCGCCCCAACCCCCTAGCCAAACATTCATTTGAAAATGCGCGGATACCAGCCTCGAGCCAAACCGCGGCCTCGAAAGATGCCACGCGCCCGCTGAACGAAAAATCGAACGATGCCATCGGTAATTCTTTGCCGGGCGATAAGGAGCGTGCCTCTTCCGCTCTTCCAGACAGCAGTAAGACTGGGGGCAAGAACGGCCAGCCGGGTACTAATCCGGGAAAGCCGCAGGCGGGCAACAAAGCGGATCCGACGAACGGCAACCCTCCAGGTAATCCGTCCAAGAATGCAGAAGCGAAAGAAGCCGCCGATCGGAAGCCGTCGCCCGGATTGATGGACCGCATGAAGGATGCGCTGTCTGGCCTGGTGGCCAAGATGCATCCGTCACAGGAGAGCGCGAAGAACACCGCCGGAGAGCGCTCTGAGCAGGATGCGAAACCCGGCCAGCAGAATCCGGAGAACAACCCGCAAGCATCCAAAGATCAGCAGAAGGCACCGAACTCGCAACAAGGCCAGGATCAGAACCGGGAACAAAATGCGCAGGGGCAGCCGGCCGCACAAGCGGCGGAGAAATCACCCGGCAGCCAAAGTCATGCCTCCGATCAGAGCATCGATCATAAGGGCTCCGATGCGCACTCCGGAATCGGACGCCAGGATGGAGAAAAGTCGCTAAAAGAAGCCGAACAGCTTAAGGCTATGGGCAAGCTCGATGAGATTATAGGGAAGCGTTCCGCCGCGCTCACGGGCGACATGACCGTCGAGACCCGCTCCAATCACCAGCAGTTGCAGACCCAGTACTCCGGACAGGTGGGACGTCATTCGGACTTGGGCGGCGAAATCGACCGGAACGAAGTGCCGATTGCACTTCAACAGTATGTTCGCGAATATATGGAACAGGTCCGAAAGCAGGCAAACGGACAGCAGTAATCTCCCGCGAGTGGAGAAACGAGAGGACAACATTTCACCCCATGGATGCACAATTAGTCGGAACCGTGAAGTTCGGCGACTTTAAGGCGGAGGTTTTCAGCACAAATTTGCCCGGAGAATTTCGCGTGGCGTATCAGGATCCCGGCGGACGAACGCTGGAAGAAGCGCCGCTGACCGGCATCAGCAGCTATCGTCAGCGGGAAACTGAGATTTCCAGCCGGTTGCGGGAGTTAGCCAGCGGTGAGCCGATACCTGACACCCCATATCAAGGAGACGCCGGCGAGTACTAAAGCTTTGGATAGACGCGATGGTTGACGGCATGCACGAATCTACGGGACGCATATGCGAACCACGATGATCCTGGACAAGAGTTGCTCGACCGCGCTCGGGAACTGACCGGAGTGGAGGAGAAGGGAGTGTGGCCTTCAACGGGAATGTCTAATGATCATCGTCATCGCGGAAATTCGTTTGAGTTCTCTTGGTCGGGTAACGTGTTCCTTTCAGGCCCTGCCACAAGACGCGATTAAACAGATCGGCATTCACGCGATCCTCCCCGCTGAAATCGAATCCCTTCGTCACTTCAGCCCAATAGGTGGAATCGTGCGTACTTTTCAGCCCTGCGCGATCGGTCACTCCCAGCGGTAGAGAAGTCTCGCCTAAGATACCCGAAGGAGCGGCTTTAAAATTCCATTCCTTCTGATTGAGATCAAAGACATTCGTCATCGGGCGGGTAGTTACTGTATTGAGATTCAGGTGGTCG
>DATAYL010000444.1:0-4383 GCA_036272575.1 Bryobacteraceae bacterium
CACGGTCTGCCCAGCGGTTACGTGCGCATAATCGAAAAGCATCTGCCAAGCCGTGACACTTACAACCGGAGCGGATGCCGCCTGGATGAAGTTCAGGGTCTTCGGTTTTTGCGCCATCATTTTGGCCGAAGCCAGCGCATATTCTGCATATCCCCCCGTGAATTGTTCGTTCGTAGCTCCGTATGCCTCATCACCGCGCCTGAATCCGGCAACACCCGCCCCCACTGTTTCGACGATTCCCGATAACTCGGAGCCGAGAATAAGAGGCAAGGTCTCTTTAATGCCGCTCTTGCCCTCACGAATGAGCGCATCCCAAGGGCCTACTCCCGCCGCTTTTACGCGAACCAGGAGTTGCCCATCGGCGGGTTCTGGCCGAGGCAGGTCATCGTTTTCGATCACGCTCGGTGGACCGAAGTGTAGAACTCGTGCTGCTTTCATCTGTCCTCCTAAGTACCTTTAACTCCCGGCAGCACTTTCGGCCCGTATCCGAAAATTGTCGTGAGGCCAAGCGCGCTGACGGAATTGAAGCCTAAGCGGCGGCCTTTTCCGCAGCCATGAATTTCAGAAGAGCCTGCGCTGTAGAGGTCGAGGATGCGGGATTCTGTCCAGTGATCAGACGGCCATCCGTGATAGAAAAAGGCTGCCAGTCCGCCTTCTTCTCAAAAATGGCGCCGAGCCGTAGCAGTTCGTCTTCCACGAGGAATGGCACAACGTGGGTAAGCTTCATCTCTTCTTCCTCGCCGTTCGTGAAGCCAGTTACATGCTTGTCCTTCACCAGCGGCTCGCCCTGGTACTTAACATGACGAAGTACACCGGGTGAGTGGCAGACCAATGCAATTGGCTTGCCGGAGTTGTAGAACGATTCGAGCAGAGCGATGGATACCGGGTCTTCCGCGAGATCCCACATAGGGCCGTGCCCACCCGGATAGAAAACCGTATCGAAATCTTCCGCTTTCACATCCGCCAGCCTCACGGTGTTAGCGAACGCCTTTTGCGCCTCCTCATCCTTCTTAAAACGGGCCTGGGCGGGCGTCTGATTTTCCGGCCTATCGCTCTTTGGATCGATTGGAGGCTGCCCGCCCTTGGGTGAGGCGAGAGCCAACTGGACGCCGGCGTCCCTAAAGACGAAGTAGGGAGCCGCTCCCTCTTCCAGCCAAAAACCTGTCTTAACCCCTGTATCGCCGAGTTGGTCATGCGACGTGAGCACTATCAAGATTTTCATATTCATCTCCTTATCCTTCGCTGTGGTTAATCGGGCTATTCGCATCAGACCACAAGGATGGGAGCCGGACAATTAGACGATAGTATCGCCGATGCTTTCCGATAGTTGACCAAAGGTCGTTCTGCCAAAGCGATGCTGAAATCACAGCACCGATACCAAAGTCCAATGGCGCTCGACTGAGCCGTGATGCATCTTTGATCTCTAAGGTCAGCTCTGCGGGGGAGGATATTTATGCAGGAGAAAGCTTTGAAGACGATCGAACAGCCCTCGAAAGAGTCAGAGGCAGAACAAAATGATTTGCACGGCGCAAGTGCCCATACGTTGACAGAGCCGGACCAGGCCACAGCTTTCGAATTCGATGCGGCTATTTCGAGTGCGGTGGAAAGAAAAAGATCAGCACCGGTTAAGCAAATCCAGACCAAGGAACCGCTTTCCTCGGAGATGCTGGACAAAATGCATCGCTACTGGCAAGCTGCGAATTATTTGACGGTCGGCCAAATCTATTTATCCGAGAATCCGCTGCTTCGGGAACCGCTGAAAGCTGAACACATCAAGCCGCGCCTGCTGGGACACTGGGGCACCTCTGCGGGACAGAATTTTATTTACGTTCACTTGAATCGGCTGATCAACGAGCATGGTGCGGACATTATTTATATCTCGGGACCGGGGCATGGTGGCCCGTCCATGAACGCGCACTCATACCTGGAAGGGACTTACTCTGAGGTCCACCCTGAAATCACTCAGGACGCGAATGGCATGCGTCTGTTATTCCGCGAGTTCTCCACTCCGGGCGGCGTATCGAGCCATTGCGGCCCACACGTGCCGAACTCGATCCATGAAGGAGGGGAACTTGGCTACTCTCTACTGCATGCATTTGGCGCCGTCTTCGACAATCCTGACCTGATCGTTGCGTGCGTAATAGGTGACGGTGAGGCCGAGACTTGTCCGCTTGAAGGCAGCTGGAAAGGTGTCAAGTTCCTTAATCCAAAGCGCGACGGCTCCGTACTGCCATTCTTCACCTGAACGGATAACAAGATTTCTGGACCGACGGTCGAAGCGCGTACCAGGGACAAAGAACTCACTGAGCTCTATCGAGGTCACGGCTACGCACCTCGCTTTGTGGAAGGCGACGATCCGACTGCGGTGCATCAGTCGTTTGCTCAGACTCTGGACGAATGCTACGCGGAGATACTCGAAATCCAGCGGAAAGCCCGACAGGAGGGAGTGACGCAACGACCCGTTTGGCCGATGATCCTCCTGCGCACTCCGAAAGGGTGGACAGGTCCGAAGGAAGTGGATGGCGTTCCGATCGAGGGGACATTTCGCGCACACCAAGTTCCGCTGGCCAATGTGAGGGAGAATCCCGAACACCGGAAGCTGCTGGAAGCCTGGATGAAGAGCTATCAACCGGACAAGCTCTTTGACCATGAAGGACGTCTGCTTTCGGAGTTGGCATCGCTGGCACCTAGTGGGGAACGTCGGATGGGCGCTAATCCGCATGTCAATGGTGGGCGCCTGCTCACCGCGCTCGATCTTCCGGACTTCACGAATTATGCGGTCGATATACCCGGCCCGGGACAAGTCCTGGCCGAGGCGCCCCGCAAGCTAGGTGAATTTCTGCGAGACATCATCAAAATGAACTCGAGGAATGTCCGCCTTCTCTGCCCCGACGAAACGAACTCCAACCGGCTCAATGCTGTTTTCGAAGCCAGCGATCGCTGTAGTGTTGCCGAAATCATTCCGATCGATGACCATGTGAGCCCAGACGGGCGAGTGATGGAAGTGCTCAGCGAGCATTGCTGCGAAGGCTGGCTCGAAGGCTACCTGCTGACCGGACGTCACGGCGTGTTTTCATCGTATGAGGCGTTCGCTCAAGTCGTCGATTCGATGGTGACCCAGCACGCGAAGTGGCTGGAACAATGTGAGGAGTTGCCTTGGCGCAAACCGATTGCTTCATTGAATGTTTTCCTTACCAGTCATTGCTGGCGCAACGACCACAATGGCTTCACCCACCAGGCGCCGGGGTTCGTGGCCAACGCTCTCGCGCGACGCAGCGAAATCATCCGTATCTACTATCCGCCGGACTCGAACTGCCTACTGAGCGTCATGGACCACTGTCTGCGCAGTCGCAATTACGTCAACATTGTTACGTGCGGGAAACAACCGGAGCTGCAATGGCTGAACATGGATGAAGCCGTGGCTCATTGCTCGCGAGGCGCGTCGAAGTGGGAGTTCTGTTCGAATGACGGCGACACGGTACCCGATGTAGTCCTGGCTTGCGCCGGCGATGTGCCGACGCTCGAAACAGTTGCCACCTCTTGGCTCCTGCAGAAGCACGTCCCTGGGATCAAGGTTCGCGTCGTCAATCTCGTGGACCTTGGTGTCTTGGCGAATCCCGATGACCATCCCCACGGCATAGACAATATAGCGTTCGAGGCCCTCTTTACGCCAGACATACCAGTAATTTTCGCGTTCCACGCCTATCGTTGGGCCATTCGCAGCATCGTCCACGGCCGTTCCAACGAGGGCCGGTTTCACGTGCGCGGCTTCATCGATAAAGGAACGACGACCACCCCGTTCGACATGGTGGTTCTCAATAAGCTCAGCCGGTTCCATCTGGCGATGGATGCGCTCAAATTTGTTCCTCGACTCCGGTCGAAGGTGTCCGATGCAATTGACATGTTCAACCGGAAGCTTTATGAACATCACCTCTACATTCGCGAGCACTTCGAAGACATGCCCGAAATAAAGGATTGGCACTGGACGAAGGACTTTACTGATCCCGGCGCACCCCCGTCGCTTGCGAAGGGGCATCCTCGCGAGCAACTTTTCACGGATTCATGACTTGAAACCAAGAAGAAGGTATCGATTGATACCTTCGTCCAATTGTTTTGTCCCTGCGTTGGTGGCCTAATCGCAAGTGTGCGAAAGCGATTGATCTCATTCCACACGAAATTGTCGTCCGGGGCAGGAGGATAAGTCATGGCTCAACCGATGACGAAGGCCATCTCATCACAGCGGGGAGACGAAACGCGCTCAGCACCGGCAGACGAAGGGGTTTTCAAGGCAATTCTCTCCGAGGATATCGACTGGGAGCCTTTCGCCGGATTCCCTCCCGCGGCGCGCCTTGCGGTCGTTGTGGGCAGGCCCTCTGAACCTGG
>DATAYL010000445.1:0-23470 GCA_036272575.1 Bryobacteraceae bacterium
CCAACACTTTCACCTTTCAGTACGCGTTCCACAATTGAGAGCCGAAACTGAGGCTTAAAAATACGGTTTGCTGCCATTCGAACCTCCCGTTCGCTGCAGTTTGTCCCTATTTTCCGTGTCTCAAAATTGGGGTGCACATCATACTGTCCCGGGTTAACCCGGATTAATCCCGGATTAATCCTTCTCCAATCGTTTCGCCGCCTGCCAAAGCTCTTCCATGTGATCAAGCGAGGCAGCCTCGAGCGTGGAGCCTTCCCGGTCAATCGCACTCTCAATATAAGCAAAGCGCTCGCGGAAACGCATATTCATCCTGCGCAGCGCCTGCTCTGGATCAACATCCAAAAAGCGCGCCAGGTTGACTACATTGAAAAGCAAATCGCCGAGCTCGTGCTCGACCTCGGTATGGCTGCGGGTCGTGTGCGCTTCCACCAGCTCCCGCGCTTCTTCCTGCAATTTCGCCAGCACGCCCTGGACGTCCGGCCACTCGAAACCCACTTTGGCCGCCTTGTGCCCGAGTTTGTCCGCTTCCATTAAAGCCGGCAACGCACGCGGCACGGCATCGAGAATTGATTCCGCCGCCGGTGCACCGCGTCCGGCTTTTTCCTCCTTCTTAATCTCGTCCCACCGTGTTTTCACATCTTCCGCGGTCTCGGCCGCAGCCTCGCCAAACACATGCGGATGCCGCCGGATCAACTTCTGGTTAATTGCGTCGAGCGAGTCCGCGATGTCAAACAGACCCTGCTCTCGCGCCATCTCGGCAAAGAAAACGGGCTGGAGCAGCAGGTCGCCCAGTTCCTCTGCTAATCCAGGCCAATCGCCGCGATCGATCGCATCCATCACCTCATAGGTTTCTTCAAGCAGGTAAGGCTTGATACTGTCGAAGGTTTGCTTGCGATCCCACGGACAGCCACCCGGACCCCGCAGCCGCGCCATTATCTGCACCAATTCGCCGAACTTCTCACCCGCTGCTTTTCCGTCTTGCGCCAACCGCGTCACCTCGTCTCGACTATAACGACTCCGTCCCCGCTCTCCTCACACGGCTCGTTATGATGGAAATGTTGTATGGCAGATAGTAACGATTCCCCGCAGGACTTTCCATTACCGCCGGCTAGCTTCGAATTCCTGATCGAATCCGTCCTGATGCAGACCCAAATGCAATTGGGCTTGCTGCATTTTGGCGAAAAACAGGAAGACGCCGAGCCCAATCTACCGCTCGCCAAGCATTCTATTGACATGCTTGCCATGCTGCAGGAGAAAACGCGCGGCAATTTGACGGTTGAGGAGCAGCGTCTTATCGAAAACGGGCTGACTGAACTTCGCTTCCGCTACGTACAAGTAGCCGATGAGCAGAAACGCCGCAACACCGCGCCTAGCATCATTGTTCCGCCGAGCGTCAGCGACAAAAAAGACGACCGACCATTGATCATCACGCCGGATGGCGGCAAGGGAAGCAAGACGGAGTAGATGCTCGCCGATTTCGAGCATGCATCCATTCTCGTGCTCGGCTCCGGAACCAGCCTCGGCGTTCCAGTAATTGGTTGCCATTGCAAGGCTTGTATTTCGACCGATCCTCGCGACCGGCGGCTTCGCCCTTCGGTTCTGCTGCGTCTCGCCGAGACCAGAATTCTTATCGATACCTCGCCGGATTTTCGATATCAGGCTCTGCGCTATGGCATCGAACGGCTCGACGCCATTCTCTACACACACTCGCACGCCGATCACATCCTGGGCCTTGACGATGTTCGCCCGTTCAATTTCATGCAAAAGGGCAACATTCCCTTTTATGCCTCAGCCGATGCTCTAGGCGACATTGAACGAACGTTTAAGTACGTGTTTGATACCGCACCATCGGAATCGAGTCGTCCGCGCCTCACGCCCAACATCTTCAACGGCGCGCCGATTGTGGTCGCCGGCACCTGCGTCCAGCCGATACGCGCGGTGCATGGTAAGGGCACGGTTTACGGCTTTCGTTTTGGAGATTGTGCCTATCTCACCGATCACAGTGACATACCGCCCGAAAGTCTGGAGCTGCTGCAGGACCTTGACGTCTTGTTCCTGGATGCGCTGCGTCACAATCCGCATCCCACTCACTCGACCGTCGAAGAATCTCTGCGCACAGTAGAAAAGCTCAAACCGAAACGCGCCTTCTTCACTCATATCTCGCATGACCTGGTACACGCGGCCACTGAAGCGCGCCTGCCGCCGAACGTTCGTGTCGCCTATGACGGTTTGGAGATTCTCATCGGCTGGGGCGACCCTATCGCCGCCACTGCCGAAACATCGAGCGAGCAAACCGTATGATCCCGCGCGTATTCCGAAATCTGAGCGAGGCCCGCGGTCGCTTCGGCCCGTCTGCTCTCGCCATCGGCAATTTCGACGGGGTCCACATCGGTCATCAGAAGCTGATCCAGGAGGCGGTGGACTGCGCGCGTGAAAATTCGCTGGTCCCGGCTGTGTTGACTTTCAATCCTCATCCTACGGCGGTAATCGCGCCGCGGCGTGTACCGCCGCTCATCTGCTCGCTAGCCAAACGTTTCGAATGGATCGGCTTGGCCGGCGCCGAACGGATTTTTTTGCTCCATTTCACTGCCCAAGTAGCCCGCCTCTCGCCGGAAGAATTTGTCTCGGAAATCCTTGTCGACGCGCTCGACACCAAAGCTGTTTTCGTTGGTGAAAATTTTCGTTTCGGCTACCAGCAGACCGGTACGCCCGCGGTATTTGAAAACCTGGGCAAGACCTTCGGCTTTAAAACGCACTTCCTAAAACCAGTTACTTACCGCAACGATATCGTCTCGAGTACGGCGGTCCGCACGCAACTGAGTGAAAGTCAGGTGGTGCGCGCCGCGCGTTTACTTGGCCGCTGTTATTCAATCGACGGGCCGGTCGTATCGGGGCGCGGCATCGGTTCAAAACAGACAGTGCCCACCTTGAACTTACGGCCTGCCTCCGAGCTCATCGTTCCCCGCGGTATTTTTGTTACCGAGACGCTTGATCTCGATAACGGGAGACATTGGCCGTCGGTCACCAGTTGCGGCCACAATCCCACGTTTGGCGCGACTGAGTTGACTGTAGAAACGTACTTGCTCGCGCCGCTCGAAGGCGCCAGTCCTAAGAACATCGAGGTCCGCTTCCGGCACTTTCTGCGTCCTGAGGAAACCTATCCGGATGCGGCCGCGCTGAAAGCGCAAATCATGAAGGATGTCGCTCGGGCTCAAGCCTATTGGCGTCACGCTGACCGATTAGCTACACCCGTACCTTCGGTATACTGAGTTTTTCTAGCGGCACGGTTCATTTCGAGGACTTGTATGCAACTCTCCCAGGGCAAAATCAACCACCTGAATGCACTTTCCACCAAGGATGGCATCATCGCTGCTGCCGCCATGGACCAACGCGGAAGCCTGCGCAAAATGATCGCGGCGGGGAAGAACATTTCGCCGGATAATATCGTCGATGACCAACTGAAAGAGTTCAAGGCTGCTGTGAGCAAGATACTGACGCCGCACGCCAGTGCCATTCTGCTCGATACCGAGTACGGATTACCGGCGGCCCAGGTACGCGCTAAAAACGCCGGACTGTTGTTGGCTTATGAGGAAAGCGGCTACGACAACACGCAGCCCGGCCGTTTGCCTGACCTTTTGCCTGATCTTTCGGCGCTCCGCATTCGGGGACACGGCGCCAATGCCGTGAAAGTGCTGCTCTATTACACACCTTTTGAAAAACCCGAGATCAACGAAATCAAACACGCCTTCATCGAGCGCGTAGGCGCCGAGTGTGAGACCAACGAAATCCCTTTCTTCTGCGAGTTTGTCGGCTACGATCCGCAGGGCGGCGATGAAAAAGGCCTCGAGTACGCCAAGAAGAAGCCCGAAGTCGTGATTGGCTCGATGCAGGAGTTTGGAAAGCAGCAATACCGGATCGATGTGCTGAAAGTCGAAGTGCCGGTGAACTTGAATTTCGTAGAAGGCAGCCAGGGCTTCAAAGGTCAGAGCGCCTATTCGCGGCGGCAGGCGCTCGACTTGTTTCGAAAAGCTTCGGACATTGCGCAGAAACCTTTTATTTACCTGAGTGCTGGAGTAAGCAATCCTGAGTTCGTCGAATCGCTCGAAATGGCGGCCGAAGCGGGAACCGATTTCTCCGGTGTGCTTTGTGGCCGCGCTACCTGGAAGAACGGCGTGGCCGTTTACGCCAAGCAGGGAGTAAAAGCGCTGGAAGATTGGCTGGCCGATGAAGGGGTCAAAAACATTGAGGCGGTGAACAACGCAGTGAAAACTGCCAAGCCGTGGCGCAAGAAAGCGGGCATTTCTACCGCCGCCGCTTAGCTTTGATCTAGGCGGTTCTTCCTCCAAAAGACCCGCGCGCTTGATTCATGAACTTCGCTCCCATAGCAGATGCCATCGAGGATTTCCGCCAGGGCAAGGTCCTTGTGGTGGTTGACGACGAGGATCGTGAAAACGAAGGCGATATCACCATTGCTGCGGAGAAAATCACGCCGGAAGCCATCAATTTCATGGCAACGGCCGGACGCGGTCTCATCTGCGTGGCGCTGGACGCCGAAATTTGCCGTCGCCTCGATTTGCAGCCCATGTCGGCGGTAAACACGGCGCGCTTCTCAACCGCTTTTTGCGAGGCCATTGACGCGGCGGAAGGCGTCACCACCGGCATCTCCGCCTACGACCGTGCCCATACCATTCGCGTCGCTATCGATCCTACTGCGCGGCCCCAGGATCTGGCGCGGCCGGGCCACATCTTCCCTTTGCGTGCACGCCCGGGCGGAACTCTGGTGCGCTCCGGCCAGACTGAGGCCGCGGTCGACCTGGCCCGGCTCGCGGGGCTCTCGCCCGGCGGCGTGATCTGCGAAATCATGAATGAAGACGGCACTATGGCGCGTGTGCCGCAGCTCGTGCAGTTCTGCCAGCGCTACGGCCTGAAGATGATCTCAGTCGCCGATCTCATCCGCTATCGCATGCAGACAGAGCGGTTTATCGAGCTTGATGGCGCCGGTACGATTCGCACCGCTCACGGCGAATTCAACTTGCTGCGCTACGTGAGCCGCATCGACAATCAAACTCATCTCGCCCTGGTTCGTGGCGATGTCGCTGGCCAGACTGACGTGCTCGTGCGCGTTCATTCTCACTGCGCCTATGGCGATGTCTTTGGTTCACTCGATTGCGATTGCCGCCAACTGGTCGATGCGGCACTCGAAACCATTGCGCGCAACGGCAGCGGCGTATTTGTCTATCTTCATCAAACAGGGCTGGGCTTGAACGTCATCTGGCGCGACGGAAAGCGCATCATCGTGCCGCACCAGCGCCAGCAAAGCAACTTCATTCCGACGGAGCGCAACCAACCCTTGCAGCACGAGATTGGTTTGGGCGCGCAGATTCTGTCTGCTTTGGGCCTTTCAACCATCCACCTGCTGACGAATCATCCCCGCAAGGTAGTTGGGCTCGAAGGCTTTGGTATCCAGATCACCAGCCAGATTCCGTTCCCGGTTGAGGTGAATGCCGACCAAACCGTTTCGACCGGCTCGACACCTTGAAGAACACCGCCATGTTCAAGTTGCTTGCTAGCCTGCTTTTGTTTTGTTTTTTTGCGACGGCGGCCGATGCGCCGCAGCAGTTTCCTTATTGCCGCAATGTTGTCAAACCCGTCTCGTTTTCTCCGCAAGGCGAATGGATCATTACTGGCGTTGCCGGCCGGTCGCATGTCCGGTGGCTCGAGCGTGCTAAACGGCAGAGATTAGTCGGGTCTCACATAGAGGTTCGCGGTAGGCGCGTGGACTTTTGGAATAAAAAAGTGATGTCGTGGAAAGAGCCTTTTCCCACGCCTGTTATCAGCCAGGAGACTTACGACACGTGCTCGCGGGAATTCTGGCTGGATTTCACGACCGATCCTCAGGAACTCAGCCTTCCTCGTTACGTAAGCGTGGTCGATGTGGAACTCGGCATTCTCCTTGCGACTCCCGACGGCCATACATTTTTTCAATACGGCGGTGTCTGGTTCAAGTTGAGCCGCGCCGGTGCTCCAGTGGTGTGAATGCCGGTTCCCTTTAAGCTTCCACGCTTTTATCCGATTCTCGACACAGCAACTTTAGAAGCCCGAAATTGCCCGGTGACGAGTGTGGCCGATGCGCTGTTCGATGTGGGTATACGCGTGCTTCAGTATCGCCACAAAGACGATTGGACCCAGCGCCACTTCGATGAAGCCAAAAAGCTGGCGCAAAAATGCCAGGATCTAGGGGTACTTTTTGTCTTGAACGATCGCGCCGATTACGCGCGCCTCCTGCGCTGTGCTTTGCACATCGGTCAGGATGACTTGCCGCCCTTGGCGGCTCGCAGCGTCATCAGCGATGAGATTCTAGGGCTTTCCACCCACAACGGCCGGCAACTTAAGTTTGGCGATGAAGCGCCTGTTGAATATCTCTCGCTCGGTCCGGTTTTTTCGACGCAGTCGAAATTCCGCCCGGATCCGGTCGTTGGGATTGACGCCTTTTGCAAGCTTCGTGAGCTCACGGCCAAACCGCTAGTTGCAATCGGCGGCATTACGCTGACGAATGCACGCGAAGTACTCGACGCCAAGGCCGATTCACTGGCCATCATTTCAGGTATTCTCCCGGCTGATACGAACCCTAAGGCCGTCCGCCGGCGGGCCGAAGAGTGGCTCACGGCGCTCGCATGATGCCGTTCGTCGCTCGCCGATCTCCAAACTTTGAATTAGGATTTGTTCCCCATGCTTTTTAAATATCCAACCTCTATCGGCCGTAGGGTGGCCTTCAGCCTGCGCACGGCTTCAGCCGCACTCGGTTGCCTCTGCCTTGCGCTGAGCGCCCAACCGCAGACGCCGGATCAACCGCCCGTGCTGCGCTTACCAGGAAACGTGGCACCGGAGAGTTATCAGGTCCAGCTAAAACTCGATCCAGACCAGACCGGCTTCACCGGCAAAATAGCTATCAAGCTTGACGTTAAGCAGCCGGTTCAAACGATTTGGCTGAACGCCACGGGCATCGAAGTCTCGCGTGCTACGCTGAGCAACCGCGGAAAAACTGCCGAAATAAAAGCGACGCCCAGCGGCGACGAGTTTTTGGGTCTCACGCCAGCCTCTCCGCTTACGGCAGGTCCTGCCGAAGTCGAAATCGAATATCGCGGCAAGCTCCGCCTACAGGATAGCTCCGGTGTTTTCCGCATGGTGGAAGACGGCAACAAATACATCTATACACAGTTCGAAGATACCGACGCGCGCGCCGCCTTCCCCTGCTTTGATGAGCCCTCGTACAAAGTGCCGTGGCAATTGACGCTCGAGGTGCCGCAGGATCTCGACGCGATCAGTAATACACCAGTCGCGAAAGAAGAACAACGCGGAGGCGATAAGGTTCTCCAGTTTAAACAAACCAAACCGCTGCCCAGCTACCTGGTTGCTTTCGCTGTTGGACACTTTGATTTCGTGTCTGCCGGCTTTGCCGGCAAGAATCGCGCACCCGTGCGCATCGTCACCCCTAAAGGCCACGGCAACGAAGCGAAATATGCGGCGCAGGTAACCGCAACCATTCTGACCCGCCTCGAAAACTACTTCGATATTCCATTTCCGTACGAGAAATCCGATCAGGTGGCAATTCCAACCACTTATGGATTCGGGGCCATGGAGAACGCCGGTATGGTCACCTACGCGCAAGACATCATACTTGCTAATCCGCGTCGTGACACGGTAACGCGCCAGCGCGAATACGCCTCCGTTGCCGCCCATGAGCTCGCGCATCAGTGGTTTGGCGATTTGGTCACGACGGCCTGGTGGAACGATATCTGGCTCAACGAAGCCTTCGCCACCTGGATGGAACAGAAGCTGGTAGCCGAGTGGAAGCCCGAATGGGAAACGCGCGTCGAAGATGTGGATTCGAAGCTCGGCGCAGAGAGCGAAGATACCCTGACGTCTGCTCGGAAAATCCGTCAGGAAATCAAAACGAAAGACGACATCAGCAACGCCTTCGATGCGATCACTTATCAAAAGGGCGCGGCTGTAATCGGCATGTTTGAAAACTGGGTAGGTGACGCGGCCTTTCGCAAAGGCGTGCACAGTTACTTGGAAAAATACGCCTTTCGCAACGCGAGTGCCCCGGAATTTCTAGCCGCGATCAGCAGCTCGATCGGGCACGATGTGCAGCAGCCTTTTTCCACCTTCCTGAATCAGGCGGGCGTGCCCCTGATATCGATGTCCCTCAATTGCCAGCATGGCTCCCCAGTGCTGCATCTGGAGCAGCAACGCTCGCTGCCGATTAACACCAAAGGTGTGATGGGTCAAACCTGGCAAATTCCGGTTTGCATTCGCTACGGCAGCGGCAACAACGGCCAGAACGCCTGCGAATTGATGACCGATCCGCGCACCGACTGGACGCTCAAAGGGAACGGTTGCCCGGCATGGGTCGAAGCCAATGATAATGCGCTCGGCTATTATCGCGTGGCGTACCAGGGAAACTTGGTCTCTTCTTTGACGGAGGGCGATGTGGAACAGCGCTTGAGCGCACCGGAACGCGTGGACTTAATCGGAAATGCGCAGGCCCTATCCACTACCGGGAAGCTGCCCGATGGTGATGTGCTCGCACTCGTTCCGAAGTTCCATGCCGATCCGAATCGTTACGTGGTGGAGCGAGCCATCGCAGTAGCGCGCGGGCCTAATGAACATCTCGTGCCCGATGACCTGCGTCCGAATTATCAACGCTTTGTACTCAAAACTTTTCAGTCAAGAGCTCATGAACTAGGTTGGTTGCCCAAGCCGAACGAGAGTGAGAACGATGCTTTGCTGCGTCCGGACCTACTGCAGTTTGTATCCACGCTTGGCGGTGATCGCGAACTGGCAAAACAAGCGTCTGATCTCACAGCGAATTGGTTTACCGATCACAGCGCCGTTCCAGCCAACGAGACCGCGGCCGTACTCGAAACGGCCGCCTACTATGGAGACCGCGCGCTATTTCAACAGTTCCTTGCGCAGTTCAAGAAGACCACTGACCAACAGGAACGGCGCCGCATCCTAGCGGCAATGATATCTTTTCGCGACCCGGCTGCTCTTCAGGAAGGTATGGCCGCCGTGCTGAACGGGCAGGTGTCCTTTATTGAAGGGGCAAGATTACTTTTCGCGGGCCAGCATTTTCCCGAAACGCGCAAGCTTGCGTTCGACTTCATGAAAGAGCACATTGACGAACTCGCCAAAATCCGGCCGACCGGCGGCGGTAGGGATTCTGGGTCGGAATTCGTGCGAGTTGGCGCTTCTTTCTGCGACCAGCAATCGGAAGAGCAGCTGAAGCAGTTTTTCGAGCCGCAAGTGAGTAAATTCGTCGGTGCTCCGCGTATGCTCGCGCAAACAACTGAGCAAATCAATTCTTGTATCGCTAATAAATCCGAGCAGGAATCAAGTGTGGCAAACTTCCTTCGCGGCTACTAATCGGAATTCCGACCGTAAAGGAGGGGTTTGCCGGCCTTTTAAAATTATGAACCGTCTCTTTCTGAAGTCCTGCTTGGCGGCGGCGCTCACTCTGGGTATGTGTGTCGCCGATGGCCGGCAAGCCGCGCTCGATGGCTATACGTCGGCTGCCAGTGAAGCAGAGCGTGGTTGGGAAACGAAGCTGCGCGCTTTACCTTCGGCCGATAATCAGCGAGCCTATATGCAACGTCTTTCCGCGCGGCCCCATCACGTCGGTTCACCTTACGACAAGGACAACGCCGAATGGCTGCTCGCCCGCTTTAAAGAATGGGGCTTTGACGCGCACATTGAGAGCTTCGATGTGCTGTTTCCCACGCCGAAAGATAATCGTCTCGAGCTGCTCGAGCCGCATAAGTTTGTAGCGAAACTGGCCGAGCCCCCTCTCGCTATTGATCCCACCACGTCGCAAAAAGGAGAACAGCTGCCGGTTTATAACGCCTATTCGATCGATGGCGATGTTACTGGGCCGCTTGTGTATGTGAATTATGGGATGCCCGCCGACTACGAACAGCTGGCCCGCTACGGCGTCTCGGTGAAGGGTGCGATTGTCATTGCCCGTTACGGCGGAGGCTGGCGCGGTGTGAAGCCAAAAGTAGCCGCCGAACACGGGGCCATCGGCTGCATCATCTATTCGGATCCTCACAACGATGGCTATGCGCAAGGCGACGTCTTTCCCAAAGGTCCCTTTCGGCCGCCGCTCGGTGTGCAGCGTGGCGCGGCAACCGATACCCAATATCCTGGGGATCCATTAACACCCGGCGTGGGCGCCGTGCCCGGTGCGAAGCGTCTTCTGCTCAGCGAAGCGGAGACGATCACGAAAATACCGGTGCTGCCGGTTTCCTACGCCGACGCACAGCCTCTACTTGCCGAGTTGCGTGGTCCCGTGGTGCCGGAAAGATGGCGCGGTAGTCTCGCGCTTACCTATCGCTTCGGACCCGGTCCCGCCAAGGTTCATCTCAAGGTGCAATCCAACTGGGATCAAAAGCCGCTCTATGACGTGATCGCCAGGCTGTCCGGCGCGGAACTGCCGGATCAGTGGGTAATTCGCGGAAATCATCACGATGCGTGGGTGAATGGCGCGGAGGATCCCATCTCGGGGCTGGTAACTGAGCTCGAAGAAGCGCGTGCCATGGGAGAACTTGCTAAGCAAGGCTGGAAACCGAAGCGCACTATTATCTATTGCGCCTGGGACGGCGAAGAGCCTGGCCTGCTCGGTTCCACGGAATGGGTAGAAACTCACGCCAGCGAATTATTGCAGCATGCGGTTGCGTATTTCAACAGCGATTCCAACGCGCGCGGCTTTTTCGGCGCCGAGGGTTCCCATGTCTTGCAGAAATTTATTAACGATGTCGCAAGCGAAATTCCAGATCCCGAAAAGAAAATGTCGATCCTCGAACGCGCTCGCCTGCACAAGGTTGACCAAGCCGACGATGCGGAGGCGCGCGAACAGGCGCGTCAGCAGACCGAGTTTCAGATAGGTGCGCTGGGGGATGGTTCCGATTACACTGCCTTCATCGATCATCTTGGCATCCCCGCCGCTGATCTCGGTTTCGGCGGCGAAGCGGAAGAAGGCGTCTACCATTCCATCTACGACGATTTTTACTGGTACACCCATTTTGGCGATCCTGATTTTGCCTATGAACGCGCTGAGTCGCAGCTGATGGGTACTGCGGTGTTGCGCCTCGCCGATGCCGATGTATTGCCGTTCGATTTTGCGGGTTTCGCGCAGACCGTGAAGAAATACCTGTCAAATGTACAGGAGCAACTAGAAAAGAGTCAGGCCGAAATCAAGGAGCGTAACGCGGAGATCGAAGCCGGTGTGTTTAACGCCAGCAGCGACCCCAAAAATCCCACCCTCCCGCCTCCCGCTGAAAAAGTTCCGCCGCACTTTAACTTTGCACCACTTGAAAATGCGCTGGATGAATTGACGGACAACGCTTCGAAACTGGCTGCTGCCTGGGGCAAAGCACAGTCAAATGGCTGGGCTCTCCCCGCAGCCACGATCGCTCGCATGAATCAACTCCTGATGCAGAGCGGACCGGCCCTGACCGATCCCGCGGGCTTACCGCACCGGCCCTGGTTCAAGAATATGATCTATGCGCCCGGCGCCTACACTGGTTATGCGGCCAAGCCGCTGCCCGGAGTTCTCGAAGCTATGGATCGCAAGGATTGGGCAGAAGCGCAATCTCAGATCCCGCGCGAAGCGGAGGCGCTTGAGCGCGAGAGCAAAATTATCACTGAGATTACCGCCTTACTCGGCGCAGACTAAAATGACCTCTTCCATCCTAGTTTTTCGCTGGATCCTGCGTATTGGATTTCTGCTGTCTCTGATTCTCGGCGTCGTTTTGTGGACCGGACACGGTACCGCCTACCTACGCTTGCACATGTGGGTTGGGTTCCTCATCACCTTCGACCTTTTATTGCTCGTGGTCTTGAGTTTTCTGTCCGGAGTGCGCCCTGCGCTCCCACTGATTTCTCTCATTTGGGCCATCGCCCTGCCGGTAATTGGCATCGCACAGCTGAATATCATGCCAGGGTCAAGCCACTGGGTAATTCAGGTTGTGCATGTGGTATTTGGTCTTGGCGCTATCGGCCTGGGTGAGGTATTGAGCAAGAAGGCGCTACTCCGTCAACCGTCATAGGTACTGCCTTTTCAAATCGGCTGTAGCGGCGTTTATAGGCGGCCGAATTTTTTTCGAAGCGTGCATTCGCCTTACGACACCCACTCACCCGCGCGCATCAGCGGTTCTTCCCGGCCATCCTGGTGAATGCCGTCGAGATTCACGTCGCCCGAACCGATCATCCAGTCAACATGAATCAAACTGCTGTTTGCGCCCTTAGCCGCGAGTGATTCGGGAGCTAGCGAGTCGCCGTTCTTAACGCAAGTGCTGTAAGCTTGCCCGAGCGCAATGTGGCTCGCCGCGTTTTCGTCAAACAGTGTATTCCAAAAAAGTAGACCGCTCCTCGAAATCGGCGATGAGTGCGGCACCAGGGCCACTTCACCAAGCTGCCGTGCTCCCACATCAGTTCCGATCATGCTACGCAGTACCGCCTCACCCTGGCGGGCCTTCGCGTCAGTGATTTTGCCATCTTCGAACTTCACGGCAATCCCCTCAATGAGCGTGCCTTGGTAGGACAGCGGTTTCGTGCTGGTCACGTGGCCGTTAACCCGGTCTTTATGCGGCGTTGTAAAAACTTCTTCGGTGGGCATGTTCGGAATACAATCGGCGCCATTGCGGGCCTTTGTGCCGCCGCCCAGCCACAGGTGGTCGTCCGCCAAGCCGACTTGCAGGTCCGTGCCGCTTCCACGAAAATGCAGCGCTGCAAGCCGTTTCGCATTCAACAAGTCCGCCCTTTGCCGCAATTTCGCATCATGTTCCCGCCAGTTCGAAACCGGATCCGGCACATCGATACGCGTCGTCGCGAAGATCGCGTCCCATAACAACTCCATAGCGCGCTCCTCCGTCTCGTCCGGAAATACCGCTTTCGCCCAGGCGGGAGTTGCGCTCGCCACGATTGTCCAGTTAATCTCGTGGCGAGTAATCAGTTCCATTGCTGGCCGCATTGCTTTTGAATTCGCTACGTTCACCCGCGCCACTTTGGCCGGATCTTCTTTCGCCAGCAGCGACGGATTCGCGCCGGTAATCGCGAGCCGCGCGGCCCCTCTTCTAAACGCTTCTGCCACTCCGCTGTGTAGCCAGTCGGGCGCTTTATCGAAGCTCGCGTCGGGCGCATGATGAAAGCGCAGCAGAGCCGCTTCGTCATCGGTAAAAAGCGCTGTGACAAGCGAAGCGCCCGCCCGGTACGCATGCTCCGTGATGCGACGCGCCAACGCTACTGCTTCGAGCGGCGCCGTCATTACTAGTTCCTGCCCAGCCTGAAGACCCAGCCCAACGTTAACCGCGACCGCCGCCAGCCGGTCCAGTTTTTCCACCCGCGATTCGCCGGAGCGTGTCGCCTCCAGCGTGTTCACTATTCCATCTCGCGTCGCTATTGATCTACTCATTATTTGACTCTTTGCCCTACTTTCTCCCCCACAATGCCATACGCTCTATGCACATCTTCGAGTGTCACCGTGCCCAATACCTCGTCCGGCTCCAACCGGCTCACTACTTCGATCACCGGTTCCACTGACAGCAGGCGTAGCGCTGCGTCCAATGGCTCGTCTGGATAGAGCCGCGATCCGGATTCGCCATTTTGTGCCGAGGTGATTGGTTGCATGGCATCCTCCACGCGCAAGGGTTGAAAACCTCGCTTCTCTTCGGCTGATGGCAGGTTGACTCCTTCCAGTTGGGCCAACATTTTGAAAAATGGCGTCGAGTGAATCCTTCTCGATAACAGGTAGGATGTCGTGTTCGAGATCATGACCGGCAAGATGATCACGTAACTGGCGCTCAGCTCGAATACCATGAAGATCGAAGTGATAGGCGCCCGAAAGACGCCGGCGAAAAATGTGCCCATGCCCACCAGCATGTAAGCCTCCGCCGGCGCCGCGCCCAAAGGCCAGAACCTGTGCGCAAATCCGCCCAGCCCGCCGCCCACCATGCCGCCGACGAATAGTGCCGGTGCAAACATCCCGCCAGGAGTCTCGGCCGTGAACGCCAGCAGGGTCACCACCAGCTTCGCGAGCGCCAGGTAAATCAATACCTGCCACACGAATTGCCCGTGCAAAGCGCTATTGATTGCTTCGTAGCCCGCGCCCATCACCTCTGGAAACCACAATCCAACCACGCCGGTCAGAAAACCCGCGGCAATCGGTAGCACGTAGATCCGCCAATCGGGCAGGTGCTCCACCTTCATTTTGATCCGCTCAATTACTAAAATGAACAGCGCGGAAAGAACGCCGCCGACAATGCCGATCCCCGCATAAATCAGCAGTTCGGAAGCATTCGCCAGTTCAAATTCGGGAATTTGAAACAACGGCTGATTGCCCAGAAACGCGCGCATGGTCACCACTGCCGAAACCGCCGCCAGAACGATGGACCCCACTGCCGTCGCGCTCCAATCGGCCAGCACTTCCTCCATTACGAACAACACTCCGGTAATGGGCGTATTGAAAGCGGCGGCGATTCCTGCGGCTGCCCCCACCGGCGCTATCAGCCGCATACTGTTGCGCGGCAAATGAAACAATCGTCCCAGCCACGACGCAACGCCGGCTCCCATTTGCAGCGATGGATCTTCCGGGCCGAGCGAATTGCCCGTTCCGATCGATATCGCGCACGCCAGAAATTTTCCAAAGATGGTGCTCGATGAAACGTATCCATCTGAGCTATAAATGGCGATTTTAGTCTGGTTTACGCCGCTGCCTTTCGCGCGCGGAAACACCTTGCGTACGACCAGCACTGCCACAATGGCTCCCACCGCAGGCGTCAACAGGCGCACGAGATGAAACCGTCCGGCGAGCGCGCCCAGGCTCGACCAGCTCAATACGTCAATCGAAATGTGAAATAAAACAACCAATAGGCCCGAGAAAAGTCCAATCAGCAAAGAGAGCAACAGGAATCGTTGTGTCTCGCTGAGTCCCAGATAGCCGAAGGCGCCCTGCCAGAATTTGTATTGCGAGAGCGGAATGCGAAATTTCCCGCCGACTCCAGGGTTGACCGCGTGCTTGGCCGCGTGTTCACTCATGTGCGATCCTCGCGAACACTGTGTCGAGCGTGTGATCTGTCGGCGTTACGAGCTGGCAAATGTGCGTTTTGTCGGCCCATAACTGAGCCGCCGTTTTTTGCATGGAAAGCCCCAGGTCGTTATCTTTCTGATTGCCGGAAAGAAGTTTCTTGGCATCAAGCAATTTTTGTTGATAAGGATCGGGAGGCGCTGCGGTGCCCAAGGGAGGGCCTCCCGGCGGCTGCATGGCCGGACCAGTAGCTACCGGTGCAGTCGCGCCTGGATTGCAGTTTTCCAAATCCTTCACGACCCGGCTCAACAGATTCCGGCTGCGTCTTTCCTGCTCCACGAGGGTGATGTAAGGCATCGCCGGATCCATGTCGATCACTTCATTGGTCAAAGCAAGCGCTTGGCTGCTTGCCTGGTTTTTCGGATCCAGCCGCAGTGCCTTTTGAAACTCATGCCGAGCCGTAACATATTGGCCCGAACTAAAATCCACTTCGCCCAGCCCCCGGTGCACCTCTGAATTGTCCGGTGCTAGCTTCGCCAGATCCTGAAAAATCCGCTGTGCTTCTGAAGTCGCTCCACTCGACTGCAATAAATATCCGATCTTCAGTTTTTCAACCGTGGCGTCGACCGGAAGATTAGTATAAAGCTGCATTAATTCGGCGATGAATCCGCTCCGGTCACCTGTTTGGTTCAGCAGACTTGCCAGCTCCCAGCGCGCTTGTCTCCGCATCGGTAGCTCTGATTCCGGCCAGTACTCGTAGACCCCGCGTTGATAGTAATCAACTGCCTGCTGCAGCTTATGTTGCTGAACCGCCAGTCTGCCCAGCAGCAAATTGATCCTCCCGCTCGTGGGGTTCTCCTGCGACAACTGCTCGAGATGTGATTGCGCCTCTTCCAGGCGCCCCGCGTCCAGCAAGGCTGTGGCCAGCGAGAGTCGGTAATCGGTATTGTTCGGAGCAAAAATCAGCGCCTTGCGATATTCCTCGAGCGCCGACTCCAGTTCTCCCCGCGCCTGCAGACTCTGGCCGAGCGCATAATGCTGCTGTCCCAAAGACCGCTGCTCTTGATGATACGAGGAGCTTGCAAAACCCGTTACGACAAACGCGATCACCAGCGTCACACAGACTGTCAAAGTCGCCTGAAACGTATTTTGCCCGAATAGCACGCAAGAACCCCTTACTCCAGCATAGGAAAATGCTACTTGCGGTTTCCTATCGGCTAAGTTGCAGGATCTGGTCTGCGCTGCTCAAAGTAAGCGGGCGATCGGCTACCAGCGCCTCTCCATAATGCTTGCCGATCAATGAACCGAAGAACCGATCCCGCGATTCCAGCCCGAATAAATAATCTCCCAAGCCATGCGATAAAACTCCGTGCTGCTCAGCCGTCTTCGCAAACTGAGATTTGTGCAGTAACATCAACTCTTTTTTCATTTCATGCACGTCCGAAATGTCGGCGACGAAGGTAGGCTGTTTGAAATTGTGCAGCAGGAAATAGAGAAAAGCGGCGGGCTTGTGCGGCGCGTGAGGGCTGGGCGTCTTGCGCAGCATGCAATAAAGCGATGAGTTCTTCACCATCATCCCCGCCGCCGCATGGTCTGGATGACGATCCTCCCAATAGGGTGCAAGAACGAGTCTAGGACGATACTGCCGGATCACATCGGCCACTTTCATGCGCGTTTCTGGCGTGTCTTCCAGCCCGCAATCCGGCAGATCCAGGTTCTCTCTGCCCGCTGCCCCCAAAAACTCTGCCGCTTTCCTTGCCTCTGTATCTCGCTCCTCGCGTGTGCCGCGCGAACCCATTTCGCCGCGCGTTAAATCCACCAGCGCAAACGAGATGTTCCTTTTCTGCAGCAGCAGCGAGATGCCGCCCGCGCCCCATTCCACATCGTCCGGATGCGCCCCAAACAGCAACACCTCAACTGACATGCTCCATTGTAAAGGTGGAAGTCCCACCGAGCCTCATAAAGTCCCCAAGAGGGACTCATGAGCACAACAGATTGGACCGCCAGACTGCGGCGCATCTGTTTTCAACCCTGCGTCCCGACTGCTTACTCGTCCCGCAAACTTCGAATCGGATCAACTCGCGTTGCGCGATACGCCGGAATGATGCTGGCGAGAAGTGCCACTGAGCCGAGCAGCACGGTTACCGAGCAAAATGTCAGAGCATCCGTCACAGCGACCCCAAACAGCAGGCTCGCCATCACGCGGCTGAGTGCCACGCCGGCCAGCAGCCCGAGAGCGAGTCCGAGAGTTGTTGGTTTCATCCCTTCGAATACGACCAGTCGAAGAACCTGCTCCGGCGTTGCGCCAAGTGCCATACGCAGACCGATTTCGCGCGTTCGTCGCTTTACGCTGTACGCCAGCACGCTATAGATGCCTAGCGCCGCCAGCAATAATGCTAGCCCCGCAAAACCGGCTAGCAGCAGCATATTAAATCGGCGTTGCGCAAGCGACTCCGTCAGCAGGTCACTCATCTTCCTCACGTCGAGCACCGGAACCGTTGGGCCCGCCTGGTGGATCGCCCGGAGAACGGCAGCTTGTGTACGGTCGCCCTCGCCCGCAAAACGCACCGCCAGCGATAACGGGAAGGACTGCCAGCTTGCTGAAGCCGAACTCGTGACCTGGGCACAAGGATAATAGAGCGTCGCTTCCGGCGCGATCACATCGAGTCCGGATTGCTTCACGTCGCCGACCACACCCACCACTTCACGCGTCACGCCCGGGAAAAACGTCAGCATCAGATGTTTGCCGATCGGGTCTTCACCCGGCCAGAAACGTAGCGCCAGCGATTCGCTGATCAACGCCACCGGCCTTGAATCCGCGCGATCGTGTTCATTTAAATCTCGACCGCGCTTCAGCGAAATTCCCATTGTCTGCAGATATCCGGGACTCATCACGCGTGTCGCAACCTCCGGTTGATCGGCCATCGCCAATTGCGGCCGCCCCGCAATCGAGATTGGCTGTGTCGAGCCGTCTCCGCTCAAGGGCAGGGAATCGATTGTCGCTGCCGCCCGCACTCCGGGTACCGCGCGCACCCCGGCGAGCACGCGATCGAAGAAGACATTCTCCATTAGAGGCGACGAAATTTTACCAGGTGAAATCGATATTGTCATCGTCACGACGTGATTCGCATCGATGCCGGGTTTCACCTGCCGCAGCTTTTCGAGGCTGCGAATCATCAATCCCGCGCCCACGAGCAGCAGCAGTGAAAGCGCTACTTCGCCCGCGATCAGTGCGCGTAGACTTCGTTGCGAGCCTACATCTGAATCCGTCTTCCCAAGCCCCTGCCGTAGCGTTTCCTCTAAATCCACCTGACTGAATCGCAGTGCTGGTAACAGCCCTGCTAACGCGCCGGTCACCACCGAGAGCAAAAGGGTAAATGTGAGCACCCAGCCATCTACGCGAACGTCGGTCGTTTGCGGGAGCTTATTGGCCAGCAGTATCGAAAACAATTCCACAGCGCGCGTTGCCAGCGCCAGTCCCAGCAGTCCGCCGGTTACCGAGAGCATTGTCGTCTCAATCAGCACGTGCCTGATGATATTGCCTCGGTTTGCTCCTAACGCCGCTCGGATCGCCATCTCCTTCCGACGGGCCATTGTTTTTGCCAGCACCAGGTTCGAAACATTCGCGCACGCGATCAGCAGGACAAAGCCAACCGCGCCCAGAAGAAGGAGCAGCCCCGGACGCACGTCGCCGACCATCTCCTCGCGCAGCGGCACGACTGTCGCGCCCCAGCCGTTATCATCTTCGGGATAGCGAGCCGCGAGCCGCCGTGAAATCGTGTCCAGCTCTGCTTGCGCCTGTCCCAGCGTCACGCCATTCCGCAATCGCGCAACCGCCAGATAATGATGCTCGCCCCGCACCGTGCGCTCTTTGCTGGTCCACGCGATCGGCGTCCAGATCTTGGCCCAGTCTGGCTTTTCAAAGCTGCGCCCCATGACCCCGATCACCGTGAATGCTTGCCCGTTCAGCTCGATCTTACGTCCGACCACTTTCGGATCGCCGCCGAAGTGGCTCTTCCAAAATCTATACTCGAGCACCACCACGTTGCTGCGACCCGCTTCGTTTTCCTCCGGCACAAATGTGCGCCCCAACAGAGGCCGCACGCCCAGGACCGCAAAAAACGTCGATTGCACCGCGCCCGCCGGAACTGATTCAGGCACATCGCCGTTCACGAAATCGAAATTCGCATAGCGGTAAATGGCCATATTGTCGAATACGTGATTCTGTTGCTCCCAATCGAGATAATTCGCCAGCGACAACGCGAATCGCTTCATCCCCGGAAAGCTCTTTGCCGGCGGTACATGCCATAACTGCACCAGCCGGCTTGAATCCTTATAGGGCAATGGCCGGAGCAGGGCCGCATTCACAATGCTGAAAATCGCCGTGTTTGCCCCAATGCCGAGTGCCAGTACTAGCACCGTCGCAATCGCAAACCCCGGATTGTTGCGCAATGTACGGAAGCTTTGTTGCAGATCTTTGAGCATATCGGCGCCTTGGTTGTGGCGAGGTGTGTGTTGCAACGGGCCCGCCAAGCTGGGCAGCGCCTAAAGCCTTGAAAAGCAATCACTCCGAGTTAAGCTACTGTCCGTTTTCGCGCCGGTCCGTTCATTTCCGTAAATTCGATTCCTTTGGTTTCCGGAAGCCGGAGAGCAGTCAAAGCCGCCTCGAGCCCATGCGCCTCTCCAATGCGGCTAATCGCCAGCGGAGCAAACGCGCTCAGTCCGCTGGCCGCATCTACCAAACCCAATCTCGATGGCTTCGCGCATCAATGCGTGCTGGCCGTCGTGCTGTTCATAGGACTGGCGATCTCGCTGCGTGCACTAACGAGGGCTTCCCTGGCCAAATCTTCGGCGTTGATCGGCCTCACGACCGAGACAAACACTCTTTACAATTACGCTGCCTATAGCTACTCGAGCAACGTGCAACGGCCTAACTACAACGGTGGACCGGTTTATACTTCGGAGTCGGTCGCCAGCCGGGGAAACGACTACTTTAACTTCAACTCCTTTTCGCTACCTGCGCCGTTTACTTACGGGAGCAGGGCGCGGCTCCTGTCCTATTTGCGAGCTTCTGGCGCTTTGCAGCTTGATTGTCCTTGTTCAAAGAAATCCGGATTCTCGAACGTCTGCACATACAGTTTAGAGCGGAAGTATTCAATGTGCTGAATCATCCCCGATTCGATGCGCCTAATATGGTGATCGGATCTCCGCAGGCGGGGGTAGTTTCAGATCATGTCAATACGCCCAGCGACACCCAGCTCGCCTTGAAGCTCTTATTCTGATACTTCGACCATGAATAAAATATCAGTCACTCTTATTTTGACGGCAACGCTGCTCGTTGGACGCTTTTGGGCTCCAAAAATCTCGGCTGCTCCAGCGCCCGTCCAGCGCCCGCCTATTGTTGGCTTGGCGCACGTCGGACTATTTGTCAGCGACATCAGTAAAGCGGATGAATTCTATGGCCATGTCCTCGGGTTTGCGCACTTCAATCTGGAAAAGCCCACCGGCGGACTGATGCTCAACTACTACAAGGTCAACGATCATCAGTTCATTGAAATTTATCCTGGGCTGAAAGGGGATGAGCAGGATCGGCTTTCGCACGTGGCATTCGAGACGACCAATGCGAGGCAAATGCGCGACTATCTCGCAAGTAAAGGAATGAGAGTTCCGGGGTCGTTAAAACCCGGTCTTGATAAGAACCTCAGCTTCATGGTGGACGATCCCGAGGGGCGGCGCATTGAGTTCGTGCAGTACATGCCGGGCTCACTACATAGCACTAGGAATGGGAAGCTGCTGCCCGACACGCGGGTCTCGGAGCACATGATTCATTCGGGCTTCGTCGTGCACGACCGGGCCGCAGAAGACCGATTCTATAAGGACATTCTCGGGTTTCAGGTGATGTGGTACGGAGGAATGAAAGACAACGAGGTCAACTGGGTGGACATGCGCGTACCGGATGGCAGCGATTGGCTCGAATACATGCTGAACGTAACCAATCCCAGCCCGAAGACACGCGGAGTAATGAACCACCTGGCGCTTGGCGTGAAGAGTATTCAGCCTGCCTACCAAATGGTCTTGAACCATGGCGGCCGTCCACCACAGCCGCCGAAGATGGGCCGCGACGGCAAATGGCAATTGAATCTCTATGATCCCGACCTGACGCGAGTGGAGCTCATGGAATTTAAGCCGTCGGAAATGCCCTGCTGCTCGCCCATGTTATCGAAATGAGCGGCGGATTCGTGAAGCGAGCCTGCTTCATCGCAGGCGGCGCAGCCGTGCTCCTTGCTTTTACCTTCCACGCAGGATTGGGGCGGGATCCCTCGTTCGCGCTGGCAAGAGTTTGAAGGCAAACAGCGACGTCGGCGAAGTGTTACATGCGGGTTTGGCGGATTACGATGCCGCTTCGAAGACCTACACGCTGACCGGCAGCGGCGGTGACAATCACCGCAAATGCGTGCTTATGGTCCGCCAAAGCCTGGAATCACCGATCGTGAGCCCGGCGCAGCCGACGGAAGAAATGTTACCCACAATAGCAATCCATTGCGCACCGGAGCTGGAACCGTAGACCCCGTAGAATGGGCTATGTGTCTGGTCTAAAAGCCCGGCGAGATTAAAGCTATTGAAATTCTTCTTGCTCACGCGCGCGGTTCAGACGCACGCCGAATGTTAAGCGCGAAAGCGTTCAAGAGAACCGCGTCTATCTACTTGCGACCGCTGCTTTGGGCGGTCTTTGCAATTTTCGCTGTGCTGTTGCTTTTTCGCACGATCAGTGAGGAATTAGCAGGAAGGCTGTTGACGATTCGCTCTCCGCTGAACGCGGAAAGTTTCGTGACGGTTTCGTTCCTTCTACTCCTTTTGCTGAAATCACAACGAGGCCAAATTGTTCGGGAGAAACCCTTCAATCTAGTCAATGCCAAAAGTGAGACGGCGGTGGTCTTGCCCTCGCTTCTGTTGCTATGCGTAGCAGCTTTTTATCATTCGCTGGGTAAGCCGCTGTTATTCGATGACTACGGTCACGTCACGTTCGCCTCGCAGTCCAATTGGCACGAAATCCTTACGGCGTTTTATCAGCCCCATCCTGACATTTTTTTCCGGCCGGTCGGCTTTCTTTCATATTTCATCGATTTTCACTGGGCGCATTTCGATCCCTTTCTCTGGCACTCGTGGAGCCTGGTGGTTCATACGCTCAACTGCGCTTTGGCGTACATCCTGGCGAGGCAGCTAGAGTTTGCCCCGCTGCCCTCCGGTGTCGCGGCAGCGGTATTTGCGATTCATGGGACGCGGGCAGAGACGGTTTGCTGGACGGACGCCCGCTTCGACGTACTCTCGACTTTATTCGTACTGCTAGCGCTGATTTCGTTCGAGAAATACGTCCGGCGGACAGCTAAATGGTGGTTAGCCGGAAGCTACGTCTTCGTCGTGCTGGCAATCTGCACCAAGGAAGCGGCCTTCGCCCTTCCCTTGATGCTGATCGTGGTCAGTCTATTCCACTACGGGGAACGGCGTCGGCATCTATTGCGGATTGTTCCCGGTGTATTCGCCCTGGCCGCTGCCGGATTTGTCTATCGCCTCTGGATGATCAAAGGCGTAGGGGGCTATCAAACCAACGGCCATGCCAACATTCTTATCTTCAGCGCGTTCCGATCCGCTAAAGGGCTTCTCTGGCGTTTATGGGCCTTGGCATTTTTTCCTATCAACTGGTCCGCGCGACCGAACATCACGTTGGCGTTGGCGATGGCGATCTTTCTTGTGCTGCTGGCGGTGATTGCGGCAGGCTCACGCGTGAGCAAAAAGCGTCTGCTGGGCGCGTTATTGCTGGTTCTCGCGGCTAGCGTTCCGGTACAACATCTGCTCTTGATTGGATCCGACCTGGCAGGTGCGCGCATACTGTATCTGCCAATGCTCGGCATCGCCTTGTTCTGGGCGGCCGTTTGTGAAGCTCACCCGGACAGAAAATATCTTGCCTATGCGATGTCCGCAATCGTGCTGTGCTTTAACCTGGCATGTCTCGAAGGAAACATTACCGTCTGGACGCAGGTTGCAGAAGCGGCCCGCTCAGCCTGCCAGACATTCGGACGCCAGATTGCGAATATCTCCGGCCCGGTGGAAGTGACCGGTCTGCCGTCCAAGTATCGGGGCGTATACTTTCTGACCAACGGCTTCGCGGATTGTGTACAGATCAATTCCGGCGTGCCGGCCAGCCGGATTACCACTACTGCTGGAAGCGCCGCGTCCGCATACATCTATCGCTGGAACGAACAATCGCGGACCTTTGATGAGATGCAGCAACGCGTCCGTTGAGTGGAGTTACCTGTTCCGTTCGAACAGTTCTATCTTCGGTCCATGCAGCTCAATTTCACGCTGTTCGAGAAAACCTTCGCTCAG
>DATAYL010000446.1:0-12527 GCA_036272575.1 Bryobacteraceae bacterium
TGCGCACTCGCGACCGCCTCGCCTCTACCGACCCCCGCGCTCTCGAACAGTTGGTCGAAGAGGCTGCTGCAGCCGTCGTCCGGAACCAGCGGGCGAGTTCGTTTGGCAAAATCGTCTCTGCCGTCGAAGAGCAGCGCCTGAAAGACGTCGTCCTCGAGTGGTTAGCAATAGAGAAGCAGCGCAAACAGCCCTTTACCGTTGAAACCGTCGAAGAGGAACGTTATTTCGAACTCGGCGGCCTCCGTTTGCGCCTCCGTCTCGACCGTATCGACAGGCTGCCCAACGGCCAGCTTCTGCTCATCGACTACAAAAGCGGCGAACAAAAGCGAAAGAAGCTGGAAGGCGAACGCCCCGAAGAGCCACAGTTGCTCGTCTATGCCGCCGGCATAGGCAACCAGGTGGACGGTATCCTCTTTGCCCAGCTAAAGTCGCGCGACGTCCGGGCTGTCGGCTTCACGCGTGACAAACACTTCGTTAGCAGAACCGTGGACGTCGAAGGCAGCCGGTGGGAACATTTTCTTGACGAAGGAATAGCGAAGGTCGAGCTGTTGGCGACTGAGTTTAAATCCGGGAGAGCAGCCGTCGCGCCGCTACCTCATGCCTGCGAATTCTGCGCCCAGAAACCACTTTGCCGCATAAGAGAGCAGCTTGCGATCGGGGAAGAGACCGAAGAATGATCGCCGACCAAGCTGCTCGCGAGCAAGCGCTCGATCCCGCCCGCTCTTTTATCGTTCAAGCGCCCGCTGGTTCCGGCAAAACAGGTTTACTTGTGCAACGTTACCTGCGCTTACTGAGCCTAGTCGATCGGCCCGAAAGCGTTGTCGCTATGACGTTCACTCGCAAAGCCGCCGGCGAATTGCTGGACCGTATCCAAGACGCCCTTGCGGCCGCCTTCAACGACGAGCCGATCGAATCCGATCACGAACGACGAACGCGCGAACTTGCCTCCGCCGTGTTGCAGCAGGACCGGCGGCTCGGTTGGAACCTTCTGCTCGATCCTACTCCCCTGCAAATCCAGACCATCGACTCTCTTTGCGCGCTGCTCGCCCGGCAGATGCCTGTTATTTCCGGTTTCAGCGGCACCGCTGATGTCGTCGAGGATGCGACTGAGGTCTACCGCTTAGCTGCCCGCAAAGCCTTGCGCGATTTAGCCGAAGGCACGGAAGTCGAGCACTCGCTATTGGCGCGCCTTGGCCTTTATTTCGACGGCGATTTCGTCAGTCTCGAAGATCAGATCGTGCGCATGCTTGCGCAACGCGACCAATGGCGCACGCTGGAAGCCGAGAGCGATCCCGAAGTACATGATTTTTGCGCTTTGCTCACTTATGCTGCGCAGGCACTATCGAATGTCTTTCAGGAACAAGGGGCCGTTGACTTTACCGCTATCACCGAAGCCGCCATTCGCGTGCTAGGCTCGCCAGAACAACCGAGCGATTTTCTTTATGGCCTGGATTACCGCATTCAACATCTGCTGGTCGATGAATTTCAAGACACGTCGCACTCGCAATACGAGCTGATTAACGCGCTGACCGCCCAATGGTCTGCTGGCGATAGCCATACGCTGTTTTTGGTGGGTGACCCCATGCAGAGTATCTACGGCTTTCGAGGAGCCGAGGTCTCTCTCTTCCTGAAGACCTGGAATGAGGGACAACTACCCTCCGTTCAATTGGAGAAGTTGGCTCTCGAGACAAATTTCCGTACTACGCCGCAAATTCTGCAGTGGGTTCAGGAGAAATTTGCGCCCGCGATGCAAGGGGACGCGGGCGGTGGCGTGGAATTTCGTCCCTCGAGCGCCGGCCGCGCCGAGAATGGCGAGATGCCTGAACTTGCCGCGCTTATCGACGATAAAAACAAGACGGCCGAAGCCGCGCTCGTCACCAAAGTCTCGAAAAGGTCGCTACGGCTCGGTAGTGTGGCAGTTCTGGTGAGGAGCCGCAGCCATTTGGCAAGTATTTTGCCCGCTTTGCGTGAAGAAGGCATTCTCTATGAAGCGGTCGAAATCGATCAACTCGCCGAGCAGCAGCATGTTAGTGATCTTTTTGCTCTCACCCGCGCTATTCTTCATCCGGCCGATCGGGTAGCATGGCTCGCTTGCTTGCGTGCTCCTTGGTGCGGCCTCTCTCTGGCCGACCTTTCTGTTTTGGTGGAGAATGAAGCGGCTCGTGTCATTCCCGAGCTCATTTCCGACCCATTTAAGATGAATGCTCTTTCAATCGAAGGACGTTTTCAGTTAGCGCGAGCTGGCGATGTGCTTCTAGCTGCGGCGGATAATGCGGGCCGCGCGCCGCTTTCACAGGTCGTCGCCGACACTTGGCTTTTGCTTGGCGGCCCGGTCGTGTTGCAGCGGCCTCACCAGCTTGAGGACGTGCGAACGTATCTCAATCTGCTCGAAGGATTGGAAGAGGGCGGCGTCGTGCGCGATATGAGCCTGCTCGCTTTGCGCCTTGAGTCACTGTTTGCGCGGCCCGCAACTGGTGAGAACTACGTGCAAGTGATGACGATTCACAAAGCGAAGGGTCTGGAGTTCGACACCGTCATTCTTCCTCAACTCGCCGCAGGCTCGCGGCCATCCGAACGGGATCTGCTTATTTGGAACGAGACCATCGAGAACGATGGCAGCGCACAGCTATCCATAGCAGCCCAACCACGGCGTGGCCAGAAGAGCGAACACTACGACGCCATCAACAAAGCGCGGAGTGAACGCGAAACACATGAGTTGAAGCGGCTGTTTTATGTTGCTTGCACGCGCGCCCGCAATTCGCTTTATCTTGTTGGCAGCGTCACTCCCAAGAAAGATGGCTCGGATGTGCAGACACCTCGCTCGAATACCTTCCTTCGCCTTATTTGGGAGAGCGTAAGCACCGATTTTACGGCTGCGCTTCGCCGTTCGCCGTCTCAACGCAGCCTGTTTGCAGTGGAAGCTCCCGCGCCCAAAACGATCTTGCGTCGGTTGCCGCAATCTTGGCAGCTGCCGCGCTTCGCACGCTCCGTTGAGTGGGAATCCGCTTACCAGGAAATGACGGCATCGTCCCGCAAAGTGACATATCAGTGGGTAAGCGATACCGGCCGACATGTGGGAACAGTCGTGCATGAGCTGTTGAAGCGTCCCGGCGTTGCATTCTCGGATGCGCTCGTTCGCTCGGAACTCCTGCGCCTGGGTGTGACTCCGGCCGAGGAGCCTGCCGCAACTGCCCGAGCCATGCGCGCACTGCAAAACACTCTCGAAAGCCCGCGCGGCCGTTGGATTTTGCAAGAGCACGACGACGCTCGATCGGAATGGCCGCTGGGCGGCAAGATCGGCGAAGAAATTGTGAGTGGAACTATCGATCGCATGTTCCGCGACAAAGAGGGGCGGCTCTGGATCATCGATTTCAAAACGAGCGACCATGAAGGCGCTGGTCTCAAGAGCTTTCTAGAGCGTGAACAGCGGCGCTATCGCGGCCAGCTCGAAAACTATGCAACGCTCGTCTCTCAAATGGAGCGAGGGCCGATTTGGCTGGGCCTATATTTCCCTCTGCTCGATGGCTGGCGCGAATGGGAGTACGAGAAGAGCGCCATTTTGACCGCTCATTAAACTAAGAGTGAAATGCCAACCAAGCTCACCGCCAATGTGAAGGCGGGCGGATGCGCTTCGAAGTTGAGTCCGAAGATTCTGGACCGTGCTTTGAGGTCCGTTCCGCACAAGACCGACAGTAATGTACTCGTCAGTTACGACACCGCTGACGATGCCGGTGTTTACGACCTGACCCAGGCTGGAGGCGCGCCCCTCGCAATGGTTCAAACGGTCGATTTTTTTACCCCGATTGTTGACGATCCTTACAATTTTGGCGCGATCGCCGCGGCCAATGCATTGAGTGATGTTTACGCGATGGGCGGTAAGCCGGTGACTGCTCTTTCGCTCGTCGTTTTTCCGGCAAAGGGCGATATCAATGACCTCGAATCGATCTTGCGTGGCGGTGCGGAAAAAATCCACGAAGCGGATTGCGTGATACTCGGCGGACATAGCATTTCCGAAGACGAGATCAAGTTCGGCTACGCCATTACCGGCTTGATTGATCCGCGCAAGATCCTATCCAACGCGGGCGCTAAACCGGGCGACGAATTGGTTTTTACAAAGAAAATCGGAACCGGCGTCATCTCGACAGCGTTAAAGAAGGGAATGGCGCAGCAGCAACACGTCGATGAGTCGATTCAGCAGATGCTCACCTTAAATCGGGACGCCGCTGCCACAATGACGAATCTCGACGTTCATGCCTGCACGGATGTGACAGGATTTGGACTTCTTGGACACGCCCGTGAAATGGCGCTGGCGAGCAAAGTGACTCTTGAATTATCGGCAAGTTCTGTTCGATATCTGTCCGGAGCTCTCGAGTATGCCGCAGCCGAAGCATTTTCGGGCGGGTTGCACAACAATCGCGAGTTTGTGGAAAGCTGTGTGTCTATGTCGCGTGGTATTCCCGTCGAGGTGCAGGCTCTGTTATACGATCCACAAACTTCTGGAGGTCTTTTGATTTCCCTCCCCGCGCAACAAGCTGAAAAGCTGTATCACGATTATCCGGCCGCTTACCGGATTGGCCGGGTGAAAGACCGGCAAGCGAAGCCGCTCGAGGTTTTAAACTAATGGCTGTAGAAACCCCGCTTATCGTCGCGCTCGATCTGGACAACGCGCAACAGGCACTCACGCTAATCGAAAAAATTGGACCCGCTGCTGATTTCTACAAAGTCGGCATGGAGCTTTATGCAGTTGGCGGCATGCCGCTGGTTGCGGAGATTCATGGTTTGGGAAAGAAGGTGTTTCTCGATCTCAAACTTTACGATATTGGGGAAACGGTGAAACGCGCCGCCCGCCAACTCTGCAAAAACGGATACATAGAATTTCTCACTGTGCATGGAAGTCAAGCGGTGATGAAAGCAGCAGTCGAAGGCCGAGCAGATAGGCGGGTGAAATTACTCGCCGTTACCGTCCTAACAAGTTTCGACCAACAGGATCTGGCGGATCTCGGATATTCGGTTTCTATTTCAGAGCTTGTGGAACTGCGGGTGCGTAACGCGACGGAAACTGGAATGGATGGGATCGTATGCTCACCTCTGGAGGTGAAGCGTGTGAGAGAGATTGGCGGGCCGGCACTTAAATTGGTGATTCCCGGGGCCCGTTCGGCCGGCGCTGAGAAAGGCGATCAGAAACGAATAGCGACACCGGCAGAAGCTATTCGGAATGGGGCGGATTACCTTGTGATTGGGCGGCAAGTCACAAGGTCGGAAGACCCACGCCAAGCTTGCGAGGATATTCTACGGGAAATTAGCGGGGCGAAGATCTAAGATTTCGCCCCGCTGGTTTTAACCTAGCTTTTCTTCAGCAAATCGAGAAGCGCGGTTCCGTTGGGCGTTCCCAATCCGGTACAGCAATCCCAACCAATCGAAGCATGGTAAGTCCCGTTGTTGCCGACCGTAATGTCGTGAAGTATTTTGTGTTGCGTCACTGTTCCATAGAGCGTCGGATGGAACCAGCCGATGTTCTTACCCAGTTCCTCGTTGCAAAGCGCGATGAGCCCAGCCCACAAGGGCGCTACGGCACTGGTGCCCCCGACGACACCTTCCTGGCCATCGACAAGGATTTGGAAGCCTGTCTCGGGATCGGCTACACCCGCTACATCAGGAACTCCCCGCTTTTGTATGTTGAGGCTTGCCTGATAAGAGGGCTTCGGGAAATGAGTACTGATACCGCCGCCGGTTGCACCGCCGTTCGTACCATCGTTCCAAACGGTCTCCTGGAGAATTTGACCGTTGTTGCCATAAAGCCGTGTGCCGCCGCAAGCTAGGACCCAGGGACTTGAAGCAGGGAAATCGACGTGATTCTTACCGTCTTGCTCGCCATCCGAAGATCCGTTATCACCGGCAGCGGCGCAGACCGTGATACCGAGCAATGCGGCATCATGGAATGCATTGTTGAAGGCCGTGATCGTCGCGGACGACCATTCACTCTCGGCAGATCCCCAGCTAATCGAGATCACCGAAGGCTTGCGCTGGTTGTCATGAATAGCTGCGTTGATCGCCGCCAGGAATCCGGCATCGGTATTTGGCGCAAAGTAAACAGCGATGGTGGCCTCTGGGGCGACCGCGCCTGCTACTTCGATATCGAGGACCACTTCACCATCAGCACTGTCGGGATCGCCGACTGGGGAATTCTGCGCGCTGTCGATTGCAACAGATTCAGTCTTTACGGGGGCCAGCTTGAGCTGCTTCCAGTAGCTCTGTAAATCTGTGTCGCGATAGCCACCGCCCAGCTCAATCAGAGCGATAGTCTGGCCCTTGCCAGTGGTAGCCGGAAACTGATACAAACTCGCAATTTCGAGCGGCGTGAAAGATTTGGCGGTTAGCGAAGGTTCCGTACGGCGATGATACGTCGCCGCGACGGGACTTTCGTCGAAGCCAAGAACACCGACGATGCAATCGGCGAGCTCGGTTGGTACGGAAAGTTGGCCCTGCCTTGTTCGATAGGACTTGGATGCAACCGCCGATAGCCGGACGTCTGCCCGGAAAGCCTGAGACAACTCGCCCAGGGCCCCTTCGAGCGTGACGGACCGTGCTTCGGGTTGGCTGCGCACCACACGGAAATTGTGCTTTCGAGCGAAAGCAATGACCGCGTCAAGATCGTCTTGCCGCGCCCCGTGGCGATCCCTGAATTCACTTGCAGTGAGGCAGTTTATAGAAGATTCTGGTAATGATATCTCCTGGTTTCGCCGGAGAATCAAAGTGATTTGAATTTTTTCTTCGGGCGTGAGTAAACCAGCGAACACCGAGTGTTTCGGGTGCTGGCTCTCGCTCCCGGCTAATAGTACATGAGAGGACACTATTCTTGCTCCCGTGGAGAAGCTAGCGTCCCAGGTAACGGAACAAATAGCGCTTGAACTGTCCCACTGTTTTTTAAGTTATTGAATCCGTACGCTTAAGGACCGCAGAAAATATTCTGCACGATTTGTGACCAAGCCCGGCAAAGCGGCGGGTTTGAAATCTGTTCACAAGGATGTAAGTCTGATTGATAGATGACTCTAAACATCAAAGCCTTGATCTTGGCCATCTGCATGTTGCTGGTCGCCGACGGCAGAGCCTCTTCGCAATCGCTAGGCTCTGTCCTTTCAGGGAATAAGACGAAACCGGCTGCTTCTGCAGCGACCACTGATCCTCTAAAACGAAATACGCCACGCAGCGCCATTTACGCCTTTCTTGAAGCTTGTCACGACGGAAACTTCGAATTAGCGTCGCAGTACCTGGACTTGCGGCAGCTCAGTCCCGACAGCCGCAAAACCGAGGGGCCCGTGTTAGCGCAGCAGCTTGGCAAGCTGCTAGACCGGAATCCGAGCTTTGAAGTAAGCAAGCTGAGCAATTCGCCAGAGGGGAACACCCGTGACGGGCTTGCTTCGAACAGAGACGATCTTGCGCGCTTCGACCTGAACGGCGAAGCGGTGACGCTGCATATGCAGCGAGTAGATCAGGGGGCAGCGGGGCAGATCTGGCTGGTTTCGGCAACGAGCGTTTCCCAAATTCCCGAACTCAACAGCGTGGCAGGAACGAACAGGATTGAGAAGTATCTGCCTTCGCCCTTAGTAAATATCACTCTAGCCGGTACAGCTCTCTGGATCTGGCTGGCTTTAGTGTTACTGGGTCTGATCCTGTCAGCAATTTCGAGATGGCTATCACGGAGTTTTATCGCCATTCTCGGTCCTTTGACAAAGCGCTACACGAAATCATTTCACACACAACGGCTGGAGGCATTGACCGAACCTCTGCGGCTCATTCTCTCCGTCATCGTGTTTCGCGCATGCCTGGAGTTTATTCCGCCCGGAGCGCTCGTCCGCGATATGATTTCGAAGCTCCTTATCCTGCTCTTCGTGTTAGGCGCGGCTTCCTTGTTCATGCGGCTGGTAGATGTCGCGTCCGACACCTACATTGCACGACTGGATCCGCATGAACGCGCCTTGACGTATTCGATTTTTCCGCTCGGAATTCGCGTCGTCAAACTTTGCATCCTGGCATTCGCTATTCTTTCGATACTCGAGCAATGGGGCTACAACACGGGCGCAATATTGGCTGGCGTTGGCGTCGGAGGCGTGGCTATTGCGCTCGCCGCTCAGAAGACCATCGAAAATCTATTCGGAGGCGTCTCGCTCATCAGCGACCGTCCGGTGCTTGTAGGCGACTTCTGCCAATTTGGGGGACAGGTCGGAACCGTTGAAGATATCGGCCTCCGTTCGACGCGGATTCGTACGCTCGACCGCACTCTGGTGACGGTGCCGAATTCGCAGTTCTCAACCATGACGTTGGAAAATTTCTCCAAGCGGGACCGGATGTGGTTTCATCCCAAGCTTTCGTTGCGACGCGATACGAGTCCGGAGCAGGTTCAGAAGATGATGTCGGCCATTGCTGAAATTCTCGAGAAACACGAACTGGTGGATGCCTCTGGCGTTCCGCTGCGCTTCACCAAGATTACAAGTCAATCGCTGGATATCGAGGTCTTTGCATACGTTTTGACCCCGGACTTTAATGTTTACTTGAAGACTCAGACAGAGCTTCTGCTGCAAATTCTGGAAGCTTCCCATGAACTAGGAATCGGTTTCGCGGTTCCGTTCCAGGAAGAATTTAACGTTTCCGTCGATCCTGACAAATTGGCTACTCCTTACCCATTTCAGGCGCTATCCGCGGACAACATCAAGACAAAAAGCAATGGGGCACCGCAGGCTGAAATAAATTCAGCACAGCGAAGAAGTTAGTATTGCGAACGGAGAATATCGTAGTAGATGTGTAACCCTTTGCGGAACTGATCGAGCGGAATTCGTTCGCTGTCACTATGCATCGTGGCGACAGTAGCAGTATCTAAAACCATTGGAATTACACCATACGCGGGAACACCGAGCTTTCGGAACTTCTGACCGTCCGTGCCGTAAGGAACAATGATCGGCAGAACGGTAGCTTGTGGATTGTATTTGCTGATCGCAGCGACGATTGCTTTAAAGAGCGCGGTGTCCGTTTTGCTCGGGGGTGGGTCATCCGGCTGCGGCGAAGTCATTTCGACAGTCACACGAGGATCGTTGATGCGTGCTTTGATTTCGGAGATAAACTCGTCGGCATTTTGCCCGGGCAGTAAGCGGCAATCAAGCGTGGCCTCCGCCAATGAAGGAATGACGTTCGATTTGGGCGGGTCACCGACGCCACTCCTTAGCGACGTGACAGAAATTGTGTCGTGCCGCACAGCATTCATGAACTTGTTATCCGCCAACGTTGTAAGTTGGCTTTCCATGCGACCGACAATGGGATTCGTTGTGCCGGAGGGTTTGAAGCCTTTCGCCTCGGCGATGGCGCGGATCAGGAGGTCGTTGGCATTGTCAGGAATTGGCTGGGAGCCGTGTCCCGACGTTCCCTGGGCTCGCAGCTTGAGCCAGAGCACTTGTTTGTCCGCGACGGAAACACCGAAGACAAGCCGACCTGGCGCATAGAGTTCGCGCGAACCGGCGCCGCCTTCATCCATCACGTACTCGGGTTGCAAGTCCTGCCAGTGGTTCGCGATCATCCATGCCGCGCCATAGACGCCCCCGCTCTCTTCGTCGCAGGTTGCCAGAAAAACGATGTCACGCGGCGGCACGATACCTTGCTCTTTGAGAAGCGCCATGGCGACAAGCTGCATAATGCCCGTGCTCTTCATGTCGAGAGTGCCGCGGCCCCAGATTTGGCCGCCTTCAATTGTCGCGGCAAAAGGATCCATTTTCCAGCGCGAGGCATCGGCCGGGACCACATCCATGTGATTGAGTAAGAGTAGCGGGCGCTTGGAACGATCCTGCCCGGGCAATCGGACCAGCAGGTTAGTTTGCCCTGTGATGCGGCTCTCGTAAAGATGGCTTTCGAGCCCAACCGACGCAAATTCCGTTTGCAGCAGATGGGCCGTTTCGCGCGTATCGGCAGGCGGATTTACACTCTTGATCTGAATGTAATGCTCGAGCAGCGTAATCGCATGCTCTTCTACTTTGGGCCAATCCGGGTCGGCCGCGCTGGCAAAAGAACACAGTATGAGGGCAGGGATTAGCAATCGAAGAGCGGTCATGTTTTGGTGTGAGGCACGGCAGAGAGTTGGGCCGCGTTATGGTCCAGCCGCAATGCTTCGAGAACGGCCCCGGCAGCGGGGCTGAACTTGGGATATGACGTTTGGCAGCGCAAGTCCGCCGCAATAACTTCCGCGAAAGTATTTCGAAGCCGGTCACTCTGAAAAACGCCGCCCACGTGGGCGACGATTACCGGTTCGCCGGTCGCAAACAATGCACGATGAACGCCGCTTGCATACTGAGCCAATACACGGGCTGCTTCAACCAGTATGCGTTGCGCGACGGTATCTCCGGATTCCGCCGCCGCCGTGACCAGCGGTGCAAGCGCAGCCACAGACTTGCGCTCCTTGTCCGTATAAAAACGATGAAGCAGTTGATTGGCGCTCTTGCTGTGCGTGGCCTCGAGCAAGCTGGCATGGAGGCTGGTGATCGGTCCCCACCCCTCTTCCCACTGCAGAGCAGCGCGTAACGCACGCCTGGCAATATCAAATGCGCTGCCTTCGTCACCAAAGATGTATCCCCAACCACCTGCGCGGGAAACCTTACCGGCAGCGTTGCGGCCGAACGAGATGGAGCCGGTTCCGGCGATGACAATGATGCCCGGCTGGCCGCCTGTGGCCCCTGTCAGGGCAATTTCGGCATCGTTCACCACCTTGAGTCGAGCAGCGCGAATCAGTTCGCGCGAATACGCTTGCTTGTCCTCAGGACCACCACTGAAACCCAAACAAGCGGCCGCGAAGCCTTGCGTTCTGGAGTCGGCTGCGAGGTCCTGGCCTGCTTGTTCTAAGCAGTCTCCTAAAACAGCTTTGAATTTAGCGCGCGCTTCGTCTCCGCTGATGTGATTGCAGGGGCCGGCTCGGCCGACACCGACGATACGCCCGTGGTCGTCCGCAATCAGAGCGGTGGTACTGGATTGCCCACCATCCACGCCCAGGTAGTAGCGAGGCATGTCAGCTCCCAGTCAAACACAGAAGCTTCACGCGAGCGTTTTGTCTTTCGAATAGCACATACTATCAAGCGGGCAAGAAGCGCAACGCGGCTTGCGAGCGATACAGATTTGGCGTCCAAAATGAATGATCTGATGAGCGAACAGGACCCACCTATCTTGCGGGATGACCTTCTGCAAATCCTGTTCGATTTTGACCGGATCGGTGTTCTTTGAAAGATCTAACCGGTGAGCGATACGGCTGACGTGAGTATCGACCACCACACCGGATGCGATGCCATAGGCAGTTCCCAAAACGACATTTGCAGTTTTACGCGCTGCACCGGGCACCTCCAACAGTTCGTCCATGGTGCGGGGTACCTGGCCCCTATAGTCGGCCAGAAGTTTTTTGGCGGCTCCAATAACCGAGCGGGCTTTGTTGTTGAAAAAGCCAGTGGAGCGAATGTCCTGCGCCAATTCGTCCTGCGAAGCACGAGCGAAGTCCTGAATCGTAGGGTACTTGCGAAACAGTTCTGGCGTGACCTTGTTCACGCGCTCATCCGTACACTGGGCCGACAAAATAGTTGCAACAAGCAATTGCCAGGCGTTTTCGTGGTGGAGCGCACAGGTCGCGTCGGGCAAAAGCCGATCCAACTCCCGCAGAATAAAGTCTAGGCGTCTCTTTCTCTCGGCGGCGGTTTTAGGTTTTGGAACTTTGCGCGGTGGTGTGACCGGATGGACCGGAGTAGGCGCTGCAATGACCGATTCTTCCATACGGAAAGGACCAAGATAGCGCAGCGCACACAATAGTGAGGACGGAAAGAGGTTTTACGTCTCGTCTTTCACTCGCTGCATCCTAATCGTGGGCGTCTAATAGCGATGAAAACTTATGTGCTCCGCTGCGAAATGTTGACGCGCACCCCCGTCCGCGAGACGTTCGCAGTATTTGAGGATCCTTACAACCTGGGCAAGATTACACCGGCGTGGCTTAACTTCCAAGTGACATCGCAGGAACGCGTGGTTATGAAACGTGGGGCGGAAATTGATTACAGAATTCGTTGGCTGGGGCTTCCGATACGCTGGAAGACAATCGTCCTGGAATACAACCCGCCATTTTCATTTCTCGACAGCCAGGTAAAAGGGCCATATTCAGTTTGGCGTCATCATCATACGTTTGAAGACACACCGGGTGGGACGAAGGTCGGCGATCATGTGGAGTATGCGCTGCCGCTCGGGCCCCTTGGACAACTCACGCATTCGCTGATTGTGAAACACCAGTTGCTCGGCATCTTCAATTACCGGCAACAGGAACTCGGCAAGCTTCTTCAGCGTGAAACGAAGCAGATTGTGAAACCGTATATCACGGAAGGCTAATTCGGGGATCCATTCTCCAGAAAATTGCGCAGGCGATGACTGCGGCTCGGATGCCGCAATTTTCTCAAAGCTTTGGCTTCAATCTGCCTGATTCGCTCGCGCGTGACGGCGAAGTTTTGACCGACCTCTTCCAGCGT
>DATAYL010000447.1:0-2343 GCA_036272575.1 Bryobacteraceae bacterium
TCGCGTGAATCATCCCATAGCCGTGTTGCGGTCCCCACTGGAGGGTTTGGAGGATCAGCATGTCGAGCGTCCCCTGGAGCAGCTCAATCCGGTTCTTGTACGAAGTGTCCATAAGGCAATAGATATTCTACATCCCAAGGCGGTAGATCGCCAACAGCCACTTCGCTAAGGTCTTAAGGGGTACGACAGCCCTAAGCGTCACATCTGGTTCCGCGATGCTTCGGGTACGATCACAACGTCGAGCGTAGATGGTCATGGCGCTCGGTGGCATTCCATTCCATTCCATCGAGAAATCGGTGAACTCGCCACGCAAGAATTGATCCCCCCTTTAATCTCTCGGACCTCGTTTTCGTGGGCGTGGATCCCGGACCGAGGCCGACTTCCGATTCCTGATTCGGGGCCACCCCGAAGACACGCGACAGAGAGTCTCGGTTGCCAGCTGCAACTCGAGGAGCCCAGTGACTCGGCCCGTTAGTTTGGCCGCCGACTGGGTGCCCCGCGCACAATGCTACTTTGATTCCGTGACATCTTACCTAGCGAATCCCCAGCGATATGACAACGCCCCATTCCGCCGGTGCGGCCGTTCGGGACTGGTCCTCCCGCCGATTTCCCTGGGCCTTTGGCAGAACTTTGGCGGCAGCGACGTGTTCGAGACCGGCCGCGCCATGATCCGGCGCGCCTTTGATCGCGGTGTGACCCATTTCGACCTGGCAAACAACTATGGTCCGCCCTACGGCTCCGCGGAAGAGAATTTTGGCATTGTATTGCGCAAAGATCTTCAGAGCCACAGAAACGAACTCATCGTTTCGACCAAGGCCGGCTGGGACATGTGGCTTGGTCCATACGGCATCGGAGCATCCCGCAAATACCTTCTGGCTTCGCTGGACGACAGCTTACGCCGCATGCAACTCGAGTACGTGGATATCTTCTACGCACACCGGCCCTGGACCAACACCCCGCTCGAAGAAACCATGGGAGCGTTAGCACAGGTAGTCCGGCAGGGCAAGGCGTTATACGTCGGCATCTCCTCCTATAGTCCCGAACGGACGCGAAAGGCCGCGGAGATTCTGAAGAGCGAAGGAGTGCCATTGCTCATTCACCAGCCTTCCTACTCCATGCTTAACCGTTGGATTGAGGACGGTCTGCTCCCCGTGCTCGAAGAATTGGGCATCGGTTGCATCGCTTTTTCTCCTCTTGCGCAGGGCCTCCTGACAGACAAATATGTCAACGGAGTGCCCGAACAAGCGCGAGCTGCGGCGGACGCTTCATTCCAGAAATCATTATTGACGGAACAGAACCTTCACCACGTGCGCGAACTGAACAAAATCGCACAGACACGCGGCCAGAGTTTGGCGCAGATGGCGATTGCCTGGGTGCTGCGCGACCGGCGAGTGACTTCTGCACTCATCGGAGCGCGTACCGTAGCGCAGCTCGACAACTCGCTGGATGCGCTAAACAGGTTGGATTTCGCGCAAGACGAGCTAAAGACCATCGACCGATTCGCGCAAGAAGGGAATGTTGATCTCTGGAAGATTGCACGAGAAACGATGCAGTAGTGGCTCAAGAACCACCCAGCGACTTTGGCGCCCTTCCATGCGCCGTGGGGGTCTTCCGGCTGTAAGCGGACTTGAACGAAGTGCCCTCCGCCTTTCGGCCCCGGCCACGGCTTGCTCGCAGCATATTATCTTCGACCAGGTGATTCGGTCTTAGAAACTGCGGACTCTGATTGAGGAACACTCTTTACGACTTCACATTGCTAATCCGGTCGACCTTTGACGGAAGTACAGCTGTAATCCATCACGTATGGACCTATTTTCGGATCAGTACTGGCAAACGCCCTTGGATTCGTGATTCACTTGTCCGTAAACTCGCCAAACCAAACAGTGGGCGCCTGATCGAGTACGCCAGCGCCTTATTCATCTGAACTATCCAAACTGGCCGCATGGTCATTTGGCAATCACACCTTGACAGACAAGATGAAAGCGAGTTATTCTGGGCGCTAGGTTCTTTCGGAATGGCAATCGATAAACCAAATACAGATTTAATCCAGGGCACGCTGGACATGCTGATTCTCAAAGCGCTCAGTCTTGAACCCATGCACGGCTTCGGTATTGCTCGCCGCATCGAGCAGGTATCGCGCGGAGTCTTCAAAGTGAATCCCGGATCGCTTCTTACCGCCTTCCAGCGGCTCGAACGTGTAGGCTGGCTCAATTCCGAGTGGCGTCAAACGGATAAGTCGCGCCGCGCCAAGTTCTACTCGCTCACGCGTGCCGGACAAAAACAGCTTGCCATTGAGACGACAGATTGGAATCGCCGGGCTTCCGCCATAGCTCGTCTGCTAAA
>DATAYL010000448.1:0-6492 GCA_036272575.1 Bryobacteraceae bacterium
CCTCGCTACGTCGAGCAGTAACTCAATTCGTTGAGCATTATCATCTCGAACGCCCGCACCAAGGGAAAGGAAATCAGTTGCTCTTCCCTGCGCCCGTGTCTCCACTATCGCCCCGTCAGCCTAACATCACATGTCACGAACCCCTCGGTGGCCTACTCAAGTTCTATCAACGCGCCGCATGAATATTTTGACGATACGAGATAGTGAAGCCGAACCCGGAAGAACCTGTGTGCGACACGCGAACGACACGGGGGCTGACTGACTCGGGACCTGCTGATTACGAAATTCCGGGTCTCGCGGTATGTGGTTGAGTACCTGTTCGGCGCGCAAGGTGCGATCTCGGCGGATTCGGCCTGACCGGCCGTTTTTGAATCCGACTCTGAATCCGAGTTCGGCGGGCGGAACAGATGCTGTTGGCCAAAAACTTCTATACTGAAGGCATGGGGCACAGCGAATACGTTGAACGGCGCAACGGCGGATTCTACGTCGCTGGTACGCGTGTCTCCCTCGACTCGATTGTCTATTCTTTCAAGGCCGGAGACTCGGCGGAGACTATTCGGCAGAACTTCTCTTCTCTGACGTTGGAGCAAGTGTACGGGGCAATTGCTTTTTACCTCGCAAATGAGCAAGAAGTCGATGCCAACATCCGCGAAGGGGAAGAAGAGATCCAGCGCTCCATTCCGCCTTTGAGCGAAAGCCGCCCCGAACTGTATGCGCGCCTTGAGCGCGCCCGCGTGCAGGATCTTGCGAAGCATTGAGCATTCGGTTTCAGGCGGACAACGACCTGAAGAGGATCATCATCGATGCCACCTTACGTCGTGAGCCGGGCGTCGATTTTCAGAGCGCCCAGGCAGCCCGATTGGATAATCTAGACGATGAAGCCGTCTTGCGCCTTGCGGCATCGCAGTCCCGAATTCTCGTAAGCCACGATAAGCGGACCATGCCGCAAGCGCTTGCCTCTTTCGTCGTTTCAGGCGACACGAGTCCGGGTGTGCTGCTGGTTATCCCTCAGAACGCGTCAATTCGCGAGGTGGTTGAGGCGTTGATTCTGATTTGGGCAGACGACAGAGCGAACGACTGGAAGAATTTGATCGTCAAAATTCCGTTTTGACGGGGCTGGGCATTCCGACCGCCTGTGTTTCACGAAGGGTTTAAGCGCCTTTTGACAGAACCACGCCTGCGTCCTTCGAAATGTCTATCTCGCGATCCGAAGGAGATTCACTCGAGCAGAATCAGAATTTCCATTTTCGGGTCGACAATTTCGCCGGGCGCGAAGACAGCGATCTGCCGCGACTGGGTAATCCCTTCCCATAGCGGGCCGCCCTGATTCAAGAGGAAATATTGATTCTCAAGCCTGTCGTTCGCCAATATTCTGTCCCTCTGTAAGTGGTTGACTCGCACGACGATGATGGAAAGAATCGAGATTATGCCAGTGCTTTTACTGTTCGTGTTTCAATTCGTCCGCTTGCTCCTCAGCGGAGATCAGACCGTGGCCATCGAGAATGCCGCGCTACGAATGCAGATCGCAGCGTTTCAACGAAAGCGGAAGCGGCCGCTGCTGACGACCTTGGATCGGGTATTTTGGGTCACTCTCCGCACCCTGTGGTCCGACTGGCGACATCCCTTGCTTTACTGTCCAGGCAGATACTGTCGTGCGGTGGCAACGCCTACGGTTCCGCCAATTCTGGGCCCGGCTTTCCAACCCGCAGCGCCGGCGTCGCGGTCGCCCCGGCACCCCTCAAGAACTCCGCCGATTGATCGAGCAAATGGCCGCCACCAATCCGCTGTGGCGCGCTCCCAGGATTCATGGCGAACTTAAGATGCTCGGCATCGCCATCTCCGAGCGCACCGTGTCGCGCATCCTGCACAGGCTCCGGCGGCCACCTAACCAGACCTGGCGGACGTTCCTGCATAACCATGTCGGCCAAATCGTATCGACCGATTTCTTTACCGTGCCGACAATCACAATGAGGGTGCTGTTCGTATTCATCGTGCTGGAACACGACCGCCGCAAAGTGTTGCATTTCAATGTGACCGAGCATCCGACTGGAGCTTGGACGGCACAACAGATTGTAGAGGCGTTCGCAGACCGCGAGGCGGCACAGTATCTCATCCGCGATCGCGACAGCCGGTACAGTGCTGACGTTCGACTGCGCATCCAGTCGTTGGGTATGCAGGAGATCTGACTGCGCCGCGAAGTCCGTGGCAGAATGCATACGCCGAGCGACTCATTAGCTCGATTCGAAGGGAGTGCCTGAACCACTACATTTATCCTCAACGCTCGCCATCTCAAAAGAACGTTGTCTTCTTATTTCCGTTACTACCATAAATCGAGAACCCACTGGCGCCTTGGCAAGCCGTGTCCGTTCCCTCGAGAGGCCTTGAATGTTGGAAAGATTGTCGCAATTCCACAACTCGGTGGCCTTCATCACCGATAGGAACGCATTGCGGCATAGCAACTTTTGTTCGGATCGATTATTGGCGAACGACAGGCCATTTGTTCGATTAATCGGCGGAGTTCTTGAGGGGTGCCGGGGCGACCGCGACGCCGGCGCTGCGGGTTGGAAAGCCGGGCCCAGAATCGGCGGAACCGTTCGCGCTGCCACCGCACGACAGTATCTGCCTGGACATAAAGCAAGGGATGTCGCCAGTCGGACCACAGGGTGCGGAGAGTGACCCAAAATACCCGATCCAAGGTCGTCAGCAGCGGCCTCTTCCGTTTTCGTTGAAACGCTGCGATCTGCATTCGTAGCGCGGCGTTCTCGATGGCCACGGTCTGATCTCCGCTGAGGAGCAAGCGGACGAATCGAAACACGAACAGCAAAAGCACTGGCATAATCTCGATTCTTTCCATCCATCGTCCTGCGAGTCACCTAGCTACACACGGACAGAATATTGGCGAACGACAACCGCTGAGCGAACCCGATTATCAGAAGATTAAGGGCACGCTACATACGCTAGTTGAATTGCTGGCACCCGTGCGCAACACAGAGAAGACCAAGTGCGGTGCTGCCGGAAGCGGCTGAGACGGTTGAACACACCGCCAACACGAAGGCGCAGCAGGCAAAGCCCGGGCACGGCCGCAACGCTGCTGCTGCCTTTAACGGCGCTCGCAAAGTAGCGGTCCAACATGGTGAACTCAAGTCTGGCGATCGTTGTCCGGATTGCGAAAAGGGCAAAGTGTATCTGCAGAAGGAACCGAAGCCGCTGGTCCGCATCATCGGGCAGCCTCCCGCTAACGGCCACTCTGTATGAGCTCGAACGGCTACGCTGCAACGCTTGTGGGCGGGCGTTCATAGCCCAAGAACCAGCCGAAGTGGGCCCCGACAAGTACGATGAAACGACCGGCGCGATGATTGCGCAGTTGAAGTATGGCAGCGGCGTTCCGTTCTATCGTCTAGAAAGGCTGCAAGCGAGCTTCGGGATTCCTCTTCCAGCGGCAACGCAATGGGAGATCGTCGAAGAGGTGGCGGAGATGAGTAAGCCGGCGCTCGAATAACTGATTCGCCAGGCAGCGCAGGGACAGGTTCTGCACAATGATGACACCAGCATGCGTGTGTTGCGCCTGCGCGTGAGCCGTCCGATAAACGAACGGGCGTGTTCACTAGCGGCATTGTGGCCACGAGCGAAGGACGGAAGATCGCACTCTGTGCGGTGCAAACTCATTTGACTATCTGACAGACTTGCAGAAACACGCATCCGAAGTGGCTGCTGAACCCGGCAAGTGGATGCCGTGGTCGTACCGTGAGACGTTGATCGCTGATTAGCGCACGATGGGTCGTAACTGGCCGGAAAGGATCGGCTTTGGCCAAGTGAATCGGACCTGCTGAAATGCCGGTAAAACGGCCCTCCCGCAGAGTGAAATCCGGAGACGTTTTCGGCCAGCGACGCAAGCTGACGAAAATGCTGCGTGTCGGCTGTAGGCTCGCGTTTCCACCAGCGATCACCAGACGCAGCCGATACAGATGGCCCGACCTACAGCGGCATGCTGCCCTGCGGGGCTGCCCACCGATAAAAAACCCTTGACATCGAATTGCCCAGATTGTATTTTACCAATAGGTTAAATACAATGCTAGGCGACCACCTCAGCGAAACGTTCGCGGCTCTCGCAGATCCGACGCGTCGAGCGATTCTCGCCAGGCTGGCCTCGGGAGAAACTTCTGTAACGGAACTGGCTGAACCCTTTGAATTGAGCCTGCCGGCTATCTCCAAGCATTTGAAAGTTCTAGAGCGAGCAGGGTTGATCGCGCGCAGCCGCGAAGCCCAGTGGCGGCCATGTAAGCTCGAACCGCGTCCCCTCAAGGAGGTTGCGGATTGGATCGAAGACTACCGCCGGTTCTGGGAAGAGAGCTTCGACCGCTTGGACGAATATCTGCGTGAGTTGAAAAAGAAGGAGAAGAGCAAGCATGAAGTCAAACAGCGCAAGAAGTAATAGACGACCGATCGCGGCGATGCAGCACGAAAGTCTGGGAGCGCGACTATGAGCGGAGCTCTCTTCGACAAGAAAGCTGAATTAGTTCTCACGCGTACGTTCGATGCACCGCGCAAACTGGTCTTCAAAGTGTGGACGGATCCAAAACACGTAGCGCAATGGTGGGGTCCGCGCGGATGCACAACTACGATTCACGAGATGGATGTGAGGCCGGGCGGCGTTTGGCGTTACGCCATGCGCGGGCCGGATGGAAACGATTATCCATTCGATGGCGTGTACGTTGAGGTCATCGAGCCGGAACGACTGGTTTTTGACGGCTCGATCCATGCATCGCCTGATCAGCGAGTGTGGACGGAAGTCACATTCGCGGACAAGAAAGGCAATACGGAGGTCACCGTGCGCCAGTCGTTCTCGTTTGAGTCCGATGCGACGCGTGGGGCCTCGATCGGGTGGAACCAGCAGCTCGACCGGCTTGCAGAGTTCTTGGAGAAGGTTTGATGATTCAGCGATTGAGGAGGAGATGAAATGAATTCAGTTCAATCCAAAGACGGTACGACGATCGCGTTCGACCGGGTCGCGACAGGGCCGGCGCTCGCGGCGATCGCCAGCAAAAGCCGCGCGTGCTGGCAGAAGGCCATGAAAGATCTAGCGGATGTCCTTCCGAACAGACAGCACCTAACGCTGCCAGGGCAAACCCATACGGTCAAGGCTTCAGTGTTAGCACCCGTCCCTGCGGAATTCTTTGCGAGGTCGGCAGGCACGAGTACCATCGCGTTGGCACACCAAACGAGCTGATGGAGAAGAATCCATATGCCATCGACCGTCGGATCGGCTCCTATTTCAAAAGACAGCTTTTGGGCTGGGCGCATCGTAACCGCCGTTGTTGTGTTGTTCATGATCTTTGATGGGGTTACCAAGCTGATGAGAGTGCCGCAGGTGATCGAGGCCTCCGCTCGAATCGGATTTCCCGAAAGTACAATCGTTGCGATTGGCGCCGTTTTGCTGGCATGCACCGCGCTTTACGTAATTCCACAAACCTCGGTACTCGGCGCCATCCTGCTGACGGCTCATCTTGGCGGTGCGACAGCCGCCAACGTGCGCGCAGGCAGCCCGGTGTTTAATACGATTTTCCCTATTGTTTTCGGGATTCTGGTTTGGCTCGGGTTGTTCTTGCGCGACCGCCGGTTGCGGGCGCTCATCCCGCTACGCAGCTCGTGACACGCTGCGTGAGACGATTCGAGAGTAGCTGAATGTTAGATTCACGAGTAGACAGTTGTAAGTCGAGGTGGCTTAGCGGAGCAAGGAATTTCATGGTGCAGCATCCCGGTTTGCACCGCAACGATTTCGGTGCCAGCCGCCAACCGGAGATACACGCGAGGCGGGTAGGTCGAGCGCGGGTGCGACTGAAGGTCGAATACGACATGGAAGATCTGCGGAAACTTTGGCGCCAGAGGATGAGCAAGCTCGATGCCGAACTGCAGCAGGAACTTTGCAGAACGTACGAACGAATGTCCGAGCGCATGGAAGCCGAGCGCCGGCACGAGTAAGAGATGGAGTTCGCAAAGCTGGTTCAAGCCAGGCTCTTCCCGCAAAAATTTCCCCAGCTCGAAACTCTCGATTACGCGGGCCGCTGTATTCAGGCTAAACAAGTGGGCGGAGATTACTACGATTTCCTGCAGGTGCAGCAGGGGCAAGCGGTTGTCCTCCGCAATAATGTTGTCGAGACGGTCACCCTGCCTCAGCCCATTCATATTCGTGATGCAAGCCGCCGAGAATCCGTTTGGCGTTCACTCGTAATATTGGGGTTGATTGAGTGGCGTCCTGCGGAACCGGCGGCGTCTCTGGAAGTCGATCAGGGATGCCAGGTCCCAAAGAGCGATGCGGACGACCAGCATTGTACAAACCGGCAACGAAAAACCCATATTACTGATGTTCAAGAAGTGCACTACTGGTTCCATCCGTGGTACGGACAACGAGTCGTGGTGGAAAGCGGGGGCATTCGCAGCGGCGCGGTAATGTTCCGTTGCCGCCGAGATGATGAGCGGGGGTTCCCCGTACTC
>DATAYL010000449.1:0-4490 GCA_036272575.1 Bryobacteraceae bacterium
GACGCGCTTCTCCTCAGAGGTCCGAGCCATGCTGCGCAGCCGCTCATAGACGGAGCGGGACAATAGTCGTGCACCAGCAAATGCTGCAACAGCGTAGATAGCATTCAGCACGTAAACGGAGCGAGGGAGCGGCTGCTGATAGATCATGGCGATCGTTAGCCCACCGATGAATGAAGCCATGAAACTTACGGCCGCCAGTTTAGGCAATTCTTCTGCTGACGTGTAATGCCAGTGGCTCCGGTGAGCTCGGAAGGCAAGAAGCACTCCAGTTTCGACCAGTGTCCAAACCAACGCGAGAACAGGCAGCGATATAGACCTGACCTTCGGAACGGAACCATCGAAGCGCGTGACAAATGCAAAGTAGATACAGCCGAAATTCAATATGGCCAACAAGAGCAATTGACAGGGAACAGCATGCATCTGAGTTGCGCGGCCGGTATAAAACGAGAGAGATGCAATATTGGCTCTGCACTTCTGATGGAGAGACTTCGCGTGTGCGCCGAGCCGCAGAACGAATTGGGAAAGAGCCCCGTCAGTGGCGTTGGCGGGAAGCGGTTCGCCTGCACGAAGCAGGTGGACGGCGAAGGCTAGAGGCAGCCATGAGGCGACCAGGCATTCCACTCCGAATGACGGGTGCAGGTCCGCGATGATAGCCCATGGTGCAAGCCAAACTACTGTCACGATCCCAACGGTCAGCGTGGTGGTCCTGTGACCAAATCTTGCCGCTAGATGTTGGAAAGCATGGGTGCGATGAGGTGAATACCATATCTCTCCTCGTGCCATCCGCTTGACAAGCGTAAACGTGGCATCGACGACGAAAGCACCGAGAAGGATGACAGGGGTCCACACGGAAAGACGCTGACGCGAAGCAACGAGCAGCGTGAGCGCGCCGAAGCAGTAGCCGAGAAAGCCGCTTCCAACGTCGCCCATAAAAATCTTCGCGGGTGGCCAATTCATGCAGAGGAATCCGAGTACGGATACTGCCAGCACGCCGAACAGAAGCGATGCACTGTCGAACCCATGCCTGTAAGAGCTCAGCAGGCAGCAAATACCTGAGACGATGAACGCTTCGGTCCCGGCGATCCCGTCGATTCCGTCCATGAAGTTGGTGAGATTGATAAGCCAGACGAACACGACAAGGACGGCTGCTGAAACAAGCTGCCCGATGACGTGAGAAGTGGATACTGAAAGCAGAAAGTCGGTGCCGAAGCAGAACACTGCGCAGCCCGCTCCGATCATCTGCAGCAGAAAGCGGACTCGGATGGAAAGGCCCGCGTAGTCATCCCAGTAGCCAGCGCCCGCGATCAATGTACCGCCGAGAAGCCCTACAGTTTCCCGAACCGAGAGTAAGTGAGCGACCCCAAGCACAATGGCAATGAGCAAAAAGACGGCAACAAATGAGATGCCACCGCCCCGAGGCGTCGGAGTGGAATGGGAGCTGCGGTGATTTGGTACATCGACTATGTCGCGATGCTGAGCGAAGAGAAGATACCAACGCGTGATGCACCAGGAGAGGCAACCACAACTCAGGAGAGTCATCACAACAATGAAGGGGTTCATAGCATTCCATCCGAAGCTGCAGCGTTGAACCAGGTGCAGGTGGTGCCGAGGCCACGGTCCAATGAAAGTGGGGGCATCCATTGCAGAAGTTGAGCAGTCTTTTCCGTGTTAACAACCAGGGAGGAGCAGAGTCGCTGAACAGCGTCTTGTTGACGAAGCAGCCTGCTCGACATCAACAGGAACGAAGAAGGCACGGGAATCAGCAATGCCCGGGTTTGGAGTGCCAGCGCAAGTCGGCGGACCAAGTCCGCTGTGGATACGTCCTCCTGGTCCTTCACGAGAAAGCGCTGACCAGAGGCAGCCGGATGAAGGAGGGCCCGCTCCAGCAAATCCACCAGGTTATACACGCTAACGATGCTGCGCTGGTTCTCGACCGATCCCAAAGGCAGCGGGAGTCCTCTTCGTAAGCATTTCATCAGCGCTAGAAAGTTGCCGCGCACGCCAGGTCCATATACGAGCGGCGGGCGAATGATCACCCACTCCATGCCTCGGGCAGTGGCTATCTCCTCCAGCTTCTGCTCCGCTTCCCATTTGGACCGACCGTAGGGATCCACGTAGCCGGGTAGGTCATCGGCGGTGAAGGATCTGGCGCCGGTCGCCTCGCCATTCACTTTGATCGAACTGATATAGACAAATCTACGCACGCCGTTGTCTGCTGCGATGTGCGCCAAGCGCTCTGTGCCTCCGACGTTGACACGGCGGAATTCCGCCAATGGGTCGGACGACGCGTCGTGCATGACGTGGACACGTGCAGCCAGGTGCACCACAGCGTCAACTCCTGCGAACTGTGTTTCGAGCGCCGGGGTGGGGCCTGCTTCGGGCACGCGCATAATGCGAACGCCTTCAACGCCTTCGAGTGTGGAGACGTCGGACGTCGGCCTGACGCACGCTGTGACCCACATGCCGAGCTGAGCTAGGTGTCGGCAGAGATGTCGCCCGATGAAGCCGTTGGCTCCAGTGATGAAGATATGTTGCTGCTTCACTTCGCCTTGCCTCCTGAGAACGGCCTGGCGGAGGAGCTCTGTGCAAAGCAGAGGCCGGTGACAAGCTGCCGGAAAAATAGCGCAGCGAATACAGGCGAATAGAGGTTGCGGTAGGCGAGACGGCGAGGCTCCTGGCACAGGCGCGCCAGCCAAGTGAATCCTAGTTTTTGTACCCAGACTGGCGGCATCACCTTTTCGCCGGAAAGGAACTCGAATGCTGCGCCCACTCCAAGACAAGTGCAGTTCAGAGAGGGGCTGAATCGGTGCATCCATCGCTCCTGCTTGGGTGAGCCAAGGCCAACAAAGAGAAGCTGTATGCCAGAGGCGTTGATATCAGCAATCGATTCCTGCTGCTCCGCCGCGGTGAGCGAACGGAATGGCGGCGAATAGATATACCCGACTCGTAACCGCGGGAAGTCTCTGTCCAGAACTCTCATCATCATCCGCAGCGTCTCGGGACGACCCCCGTAGAAACCCACCGAGACCTCTCGGGCTTCCGCTTCTTGAAGCACCATGGGAACAACGCGAGGACCACTCACACACTCCGCCGCGGAGTGACCCATCAGTCGCAGGCACCACGCAATCGGCGTGCCATCCGGGTTGACCACGTCTGCTTCTCGATATGCGTTGTAAATGGAGCTGTCCCGAGTCGCCTCCACAAGCATGTGCGCCGTGGCGAAACAGACATAGGCTGATTTGCGCTCAGCGGCAAGATCGAAGATACGGTTAGAAGTGGAGGCGTGGGTGGTGACATCGATGGCTGTCCCCAAAACGGAGCCGGTCTTGCGTGTCCCGATCATTTGATGAGCCCTCTAGGCGTGAGCAATATTCGTCGTGAATTCGTGTGCTTCAAAATTCGCGGGCGCATCCGAGGGAGAGATGCAGCGCCCTATCGTGTATAGGGAGGAGAGTGAAAGCATGTAGTATGTCATCGCGTCAGTTCCCCAAAGCTGGCCGGTGAACTGCCCGTGAATGAGAAAGGTGAGTAGAATCGCAAAACCTGCACTACCTTCGACAGATCGGAAGGAGGTCCGGCCGATGCGCCACAGCAGGATGCCAAACAAGAAGAAGAGCCAGCAGGCGCCAGGTACTCCGCCAACCAGCATCATGTCCAGCATGTCGTTGTGGCAGTGCTTGATGTCCGAGCCCAATTTCGAAAAGAGCATCTCTGACATGGCATTGAATCCATTGCCAAGAGCCTGCTGATCTGCGGTACCGTTCCAATAGTCATTCAAGGCCACCTTCCAGATCGTCTCGCGGCCGGAGCCAGCCTTATCCGGATCCTGAAAGTCGTCCCAGCGAGCGAAGAGCTTATCCGAGCTGACAAGCGCAGGCAGTAGCAGGCCTACGCCTATGGTCAGGATGAGAAAGCGGCTAACCCATTGTTGCTTCCCCTCACGCCCAAAGAGAAGTGCCCAGAAGATTAGCCACAGCAGAACAGCAGCTAGAGCAACCGAACCCGCGCGAGCATAGGTGAGTACGCAACCTAGGAAGCAGAAGGACGCGAGTAGCGGATACAGCCAACCCGCCTTCTTGCGGCCGAGATAAAGCAACACGACCCCTCCAGTAACGAGAACACCGGTAATCGTCTTGGCAGTGTTGAACCAGCCCGCAGAGGAGGTGACGGAGTCATCTTGGTAGTAATTAAAGGCGCCAAAGAGGAACCCGAGCATGACAGAGACTGCGGTTGCGACGGCACCGACCGCTAAACCACGCAAGATAATCTCTGCTTGCTTCGGCTGATGGCAGAGGACTGAAGTGGTGATCCAGAACATCACCCAGTAAGCCACCTGACCGTAAGCCCCGATGCTACCCATCGCGAGCGTACCCGTGACCACCAACTCCTTCGTGATAAACACGCCGATCAGCAGCAGTGCCCCAGCAGCGGGCAAAGGAATGCGCGTCGCGCCAGCACGGTCTCGGAGGATGGACCAAAGGCTCAGGGCG
>DATAYL010000450.1:0-12711 GCA_036272575.1 Bryobacteraceae bacterium
CCGCGTCTATGTACATCTGCACCACTGTCGGATTATTCGCCTGCCAGTAATCCGCGTGAACCATCAGGATGTCCCCTCGTTTAATGGAATCGGTCAATTGCTGCCGGTATTGCGCCAGCTTGGCCGGATCCACATCATTAACCATGTTCACGCTGAAGGCCTTCGGATAGTAGTCGTACACCGTGACCGGCGTACCTAAGTCGCCGTGAAAAAGAAATGTTTGAAAGGCCGCCGTGTAGGCGTAGTAATTGGGCGTGGTCTCTTCTGGAATGATCAGCGAATCCGGCAGCGCCGCCGCCGCTTGCGCGAAGATACTTGCGCTCAAACTCGCACCGTTTGTCTCCACGTCTGAATCTACGTAAAACAAAGTCGCACCCCAGCGATTGTGCGCATACTGCATTTTGCGAATCAGTTGACTGGCGATCTGCGCGTCGGGGAGGTAGACCTGGCTGGCAGTTCCGTTGGCTCGGACCGTATACTGCTGCGGCCGTATACAAACTCCCACTTTGAATCCGGCATCGCGCATTGTCCTGAAATATGCGTCGTCCAGTTTCATACCTTTATATGGAGAGCTGCTGTCCGTAACCACCGATTCCATCTCTGGCGCCAGCTGCGCGATCTGATCCGGCGAGCAAGCGTAACTGGTCGGCTGCGGATACTCCTCGCCTTCGATGTCCCAGGTAATCGCTCCTTGCGCCCCGAGCTTTTCCATGTTCTGGGCGTTACTGCTCGCCTGCTGCAACATCCGCCGCTGGAACCTGGCTAAACCGGCAGCGGTGCGCACGTCGAAATCGTTTGCGTTGCTGTCATTGAAATAACGCCGCGGGTTATTCGGATAGCCGCCAGCGATGTTCTCGTTCCCGCTTGGCGAATTCGCCAGGTAGACTGTCCCGATGATTCTCCGATCGCTCCAGTTCAATTTGCTTGGCCACGTCTGCGCCCAACTTTGATAAGCGTCTGCCGCCAGGCTCGCGGTCGGTGTTCCGGCGGGCGCAAAGCGCAGCGAAACGGTATACGAATCTGTCTGTCCGGGCGCGATGGGCCGGTCATTTCGCGGAAAGAATGTGGCCATCCCGTCAATCGCCGTTCCGCTCATGATCGGGAAATAGGCGTTCGCGCTTCCGGCCGGTTGGAATCCGGTATACAAGGGCTTGGCAGCGTTCGGATACACAGCCGCTACTTCACCCGATCCGAAATTCGCCACCGTCACACTCGGCGCCGTTGTGTTGAACGCCAGCTGCTCATAAGAGGCGTTGACGAATCCGGCCGGCAGATCTGGAAAGTGCAAAACAAACGGATAAATCGTCGCGCCATCAAAAGTCATACCCGACGACAGCTTGTTTACCGTCGTCACGTTTATGTTCAGGCTGTCACCGTTCTGCGCAAACTGGACCTTGATCGAGCCCCACGAATAACTGTACGTCCAGCTATGATCGATCGGGTTCCAGCTCTTTCCTGTGTTGTTCTCGCCCCAGGTGTATTGAGGATCTGTGAGCAGGTTGCCCGACGCATCGGTGGCCTTCATGTGCCAGATGTGGAACGTATCGCCCGGGTAATTGCTCAAGTTCTCCAGCAGCACGCCGTTGTAGCTGAGCTTTTGTACACCCTGCTGGCCGTAGGTAACGTCGAGTTTATTGGGCCCTTGAGCTTGGGCGCATGCCGCGACAACCAGCATCGTCAGACAGGGGAAGAGAAGACCTTTTTTGGCAGTCATTAAAGCCTCTTTTGATCGAATTGGCGTGTTGCTCAGAGAGTCGCTTCCGAGCGGGAAGGCTCTCGCGATTTCCACAGATCGCCCCCGACTGCGATCTATGGAAGCATTGAGTAGGAATTTAGCTAGCTATTAACTATATTTATAGCGCGATTAATATCAATTGTCGAGGAGTACTTTTGCCACACAAACAGCAAAGACACTGAGATTCCGATGAGTGCGACCGTCAATCCCCACCACAAGCCGTAAATACCCAAGCCGTAACGGAAGCAGAGCGCATAACCGATCGGCAGTCCGACGAGCCAGTACCCCGCCAGATTCACGATCATCGGACCGCGGGTATTGCCTAATCCTCGTAACGCTCCGGTGGCGACGGTTTGAACGCCATCAAATAACTGAAATAGGGCTGCGATGGCCAGCAGCCCGACCCCCAGCCGGAGCACCGTTGGATCTTTCGTGTAAACCTTGAGGATTAAAAGCGGAAACGATAGAAATGAAAGCGCAGAGGCGGCCATGAATAAGCACCCGAGCGACAGCGAGATGTAGCCGTTGCGCCGCGCGGTGGCGATGGCGCCGCGCCCGATCGCTTGACCGACCGCCACGGCGGCGGCCGACGAAATTCCGAGTGGAACCATGAAACTTAGCGAAGCGCAATTGATGGCTATCTGGTGCGCAGCCAGCGCCACGGGTGCTAAACGTCCGGCCAGCATCGCTGCCGCGCCAAACGCGCCCACTTCGAGCAGGATCTGGGTTGCCGCTGGAAAGCCCAGGCGAACCAAAACGCGCAAACGAACCCAATCGGGCCGCCGAACCAGGTTTGCAAAACCCGGCTCGAGTCGCCGTTCAAACCACCAGACGAAAAATGCCAGCACGCCGGCCATATAGACCCGAGCCAAGCAGGTCGAGAGGGCCGAACCGGCCACGCCAAGGGCGGGGAAGCCCCAATGCCCCTCGATCAGCAGCCAATTACCCCCCCAATTGATCAAGTTGGCACTAATGAGCACGAACATCACCGGGCGCACGTGCCCCAATGCCTGCAAATACCGTCGAAATGCGGCATAAAGCAGTAGCGGCAGAGTGCTGAAGCTTAGCGTGCGGGTGAAGACGCCGGCCAGCCCCGCCACAGGCTCCACAATGCCGAGCCACCGAAAAATAGGCGGCGAAAATACAAATAACGTCATCAGGGGCACCGTCAATCCCGCCGCTAAATACACGCCCTGCGTCAGCGACCGATGGCAATCCTCCCGGTTTCCTGCGCCGAACGCTTGTGAAACCAGCGTGTCAAGTCCCAGCAGCAAACCCATCCCGAAAATGGCCAGCGAATAAAAGGCGCTGCTGCCAATCCCGATTGCTCCGATCGAGGCCGGTCCAAGACGCCCGATCATGATCGTGTCAACCGTGGTCATGGCCATCCAGCCCAGCTCCGCCAACGCCACCGGAACGGCCAGCTTCAAGACACTGCGGACGTCACTCCAAAGCGAAGGCATTTGAACATCTTGCCATCCCGCCCCAAAATGAAAAAACGAACCCACCGGGGAGTTCGTTTGGTAAAAAGCGCCCCGGCAATGCTTAGGCTACTTCGCAGAGATCGCCCTCTTCCAAAACCTTGAGCTTGGCGAGCAGCGTCGTGCGCTTGATACGCAAAAGCTCCGCCGCCCGTGCCTTGTTGCCATTCGATAGCGCGAGCGCCTGGTTGAGCAGAGAAAGCTCGAACGAAGCCACCGCCTCGTCGAAGTCCAAACCATCCGCCGGCACAGTCATCAGCGCGCGCGCTGAGCGATCTTCATTGGTAACCAGGCGCTTCCGGCGATTCTTGAAATCTTCGAGCCTCAGTTCCGAACGGTCCCCGCTCATCGCACAAGCCATCTGAACCAGGTGTTCCAACTGCCGGACATTCCCCGGCCAATCCAAGCCGCGCAGATAGGCCATGACGTCATCGCCGGCTTTTTTGCGCAGCGAGCTCTCTTCGCGGCTGATTTTGTCCAGAAAATGCTCGACCAGCAGCGGAATATCTTCCCTCCGCTCGCGCAGTGCGGGCATATGAATGGGGACGACGTTCAGCCGGTAGTACAGATCCTCGCGGAATTTGCGTTCCTTGACGGCGTGCTCCAAATCGATGTTAGACGCGGCCGCCACGCGCACGTCCACCCGCACGGTTTCGGAACTGCCGATTCTTTCGAATTCCCGCTCCTGCAGCACGCGGAGCAGCTTGGCTTGCGCGTCGAGCGGTAAATCTCCAATTTCGTCGAGAAAGATGGTTCCGCGGTGCGCCTGCTCGAAGCGGCCGATGCGGTGTGCATGGGCCCCGGTAAACGCGCCTTTAGCATGCCCGAATAATTCCGCCTCGATTAAGCTGGCGGGGAGCGCCGTGCAATTTACAGAGACAAGAGGATGCTCCGAGCGATTGCTAGCAGCATGAAGGGCTTTGGCGATAACTTCCTTGCCGGTGCCGGTTTCTCCACTGATCAGCACAGTACAGCGCTTGGCGGCCACTAAGCTGACGATGTCGCAGACTTCTACAATAGGACGGCTCTGGCCGATAACGGCCTGCCGCCAAAATGGGGGATCGGGTTGTTTTAACATCCGGTCGCGAGTCCGAACACGAGTCCGCAGTTGGCAAACTACCCCAAATCGTAATCATTTTTCGGATCTTCTTTGTTCTTAGTGTGCGAACAGAGCCAAAGTTCTTGAGAAGTGTTTTCGATTTCTCTTTCCATCTCTAAAGCCCATTCGGAGCGGCGCTTGAGTCGCAACTTGCTGAGTGCCAGGGCATCCTGTTCGGCGCGCAGCACGCGTTTCCTCTGCTCAGAAATCTGGAGTTCGGTTCTGGCGATCGCTTCGCGCAGCGTCTTAGCGCGCGCTTCGAGGCCCAGAGTAAAAGCGGACAGGGCTCTCAGGTCCCCGATTCCCGGGGCCGCCGATGCCTGAATGGAAGTGGAGGCTTCCACGCGCTCCTCCCGCAAGCCGGCCAACGATTTTTCGAATCGGCGCTTCTGATTGATCTGTTCCTGGAGTTTGGCCTTCTCGGCTTCCGACTTGAGCTGACGCAAGCGCAAAGCGGTATCGAGGCGAAAAATGAACTTGGTCATGCGAAGCCGCTACAGCGCGGCGGTGAGTTCCGAGAGCGCTGCCAGAGTCTTGTCGAGCGCAGCTTTCTCACCGGCATCTTGCCGGAGAAATCCTAGAATCTGTTCGCGCGCCCGGATGCTGGCATCGAGTTTTGGATTGGAGCCCGAGACGTAGGCTCCTAATTGAATCAAGTCTTCGGCATTGCGATAGGCGGAGAGGGCTTCACGCATTTTTTGAGCGGACTGTAGCTGAGTTTTCGAGGCCACATTAGATGCCACGCGCGAAACAGAGCTCAAAACGTCGATCGCCGGGTAATGTCCGGAGCGGCCCAGTTCACGGGAGAGAACAATGTGGCCGTCGAGGATACCGCGCACGGCATCTGCAATCGGCTCGTTTAGATCGTCGCCTTCGACCAAAACGGTAAAGAATCCGGTGATGCTACCGGTCTGGAAAGCGCCCGCCCGCTCAAAGATTCTGGGCATCATGGCAAATACAGAGGGCGTGTAGCCTTTCTGGCTGGGCGGTTCGCCGGCGGCGAGACCGATCTCGCGCTGCGCCATTGCCAAACGGGTCACCGAGTCCATGACCAGGAGAACATTCTTCCCCTGATCACGAAAATACTCTGCAATCGCCAGAGCCACGAAACAGGCACGAATGCGCAGCGGAGCCGGGCGGTCAGAGGTGGCTACTACAGTGACCGAACGGGCGCGGCCTTCCGGGCCAAGCTCCTTCTCAATGAACTGGCGCACTTCCCGATTACGCTCGCCAATTAGCGCAATCACCGTTACGTCGGCTGAGTTCTGGCTGGACATGGCGCCGAGCAGCGTACTTTTGCCGACACCGCTGCCGCCGAAGATCCCGATACGCTGTCCGAGGCCGCAGGGTAGCAAGCCATCAATGGCGCGGATGCCGGTTGCGAGCGGCCGGTCGATGTGCGCCCGTTGCATGGGCCCCGGCGGTTCCGCGAACAAGCTGTAGCTATCGTGTCCTTCGATGGGCGGCCCACTATCCATCGGCCTGCCGAAACCATCCAGCACGCGTCCGAGCAGATCAGGTCCGACTCGCACTCGGGCATCTCCGGTTCGCGCGACGATTGTATTGCCTGGCTCGAGCCCGTCAATCTCCTCGAGCGGAATAGACAGAATGCGGCCGTTCCGAAAACCAGCGACCTGCGTACGGATGGTCCGGCCGCGATTGGTCTGAATTTCGCAAAAGCTTCCGACGGCGCAGGCGGGACCCTGCGATTCAATCAGCAGACCGGTGACTTCTTTTACGACACCACTCCAGCGCAACGGGTCGCACGATGCAAGAACCGCTTCGAAGCGAGCCAGATTCAGCGTCTCGTCATTTGCTATGAGCATGAGATTCCCAGGCGGTCGGCGAAGCCGCGTTCAATCTCGTGAAGCTGCGTCTCGACCGAGGCGTCCAGTTCACCCAGAGCGGTTTCAAAAATCACATCACCGCCTTGCAGCCTCGGGTCCGGACTGATGGTAATAGCGGGAAAGGCGCCCACTTTTTCAAGCGCACGCCGTACTGGCTCGAGGGCGCCGGGAGCGACTCGCAGTTGGGAAATCTCGCGATTTTGCAATTTCTGCAGCCCGGCATAAACCAAGCCGTGAATGGAATCGGGATCGGCATTCAATTCACGATGCAGAATGCGCCTAGCAATGGCGAGCGAGAGCTTCACTACGTCCGCTTCGGCCTCGTGGCGAATTTTCTTTTTCAAGGCATGCAGATCGCGTAAGGTTGCGGCTAAACGCTCGTTAGCATTCCCGATTTCAACCGCAGCATCTTCATGGCCTTTCTTTACGCCGTCATCGAAGGCGAGCTGCCGGGTCCGAGCAAGTTCGGCCTGTCTTCCTTTCTCTAACTCAGCGAGCTGGAGTTGAACTCCTTCCGATTCGCTTTGTGTTTGGGTCGCAATGGCAGGCGCCCGTCGCGCTGGTAACGTTCGGAGCCGTGACGGCCAGGTGACAGCCTTTACGGATGTCGCGTTGTCTGCGATTTTGCAAGCCATGTCAGGCCTGGCCTTCCGCTTCCGCGATCCAGCTTCGGATCACACCGGCGGCCAGGGCAGGATCCTTGGTAACGCTTTCTCGAACGCTCTGACGCAGCTTTTCAGCACGTACGGACAGATCCGGCGCCTGAATCGCCTGTTGCGCTTGCGGACTGAGTTGTGTCCGGTCAGGTTGGCCGCTGGCAACCTCGTGATCGCCGGACTGAGCCGCCGCGGGGGCGGGAAGAGCCGCCTGCATCTCGACATTTTTTGCCTTTTTGTTCCGTTGCAGCATGAAAACCAGCAAGCCGACTAACAGGAGAGCGCCGGCACCCGCGCCAATCATCAGCTTGGGATCATGCAGGAGTTTCTGAATTCCCGTAAGCGGCGGCGCATTCTTGCCGAGTGGAGTCGAAGCCGGTGCGTCCAGTTGCTCATCGCTCTCGAAGGGCAGGCTTTGGACAATGAGCTGATCGCCTCGCTCAGCCGAAAGTCCAATGATGCCGCCCACGATGTCATGAATCGTCTTCAACCTCTCCGGGCTGGGCGGCGCGCTAACTTTCTTGGCGTGAGCGCCTGTGCCTTCCCAGTGAACTTCCTGGTCGATCAGAATGGAGGCCGACAGCCGCTTCACAATACCCCGCGGCACTTTGACTTGCCGCACGGTACGCGAAGTTTCGTAAGAGGTGTTCTCGGTTCGGCGAGACATGCCCATGGTCGAACCGACGGGCCTCGAAGTAGGGCGGGGAAGATTGGAAGAGGTTCCCGGAATGCCAGCCGAGTCGGCGTGACCGCTCACGTCTTCCGACTTCTGCGAGTTGGTCATGACGGAGTGAGTCGGGTCAAACGTTTCGTCGGTCAACTCGCTGGTACTGAAATCACAATCCGCCGAAATACCGACGCGGAAGTGGTCTTCGCCGAGCAGCGGAGTCAGCGTGGCCTGCACTTTGGCTAGCAGGTCTTTCTCAAGCTGGTGCTTATATTCGAGAGCGCCGTCGGCACTATCGATCGAATCGGCGGTCGACTTCTTGGGGCGGCTCAGCAGACTACCGCGTGAATCTACGACAGAAACGAAGTCGGGACTGAGGCCCTCGACGGCGCTTGCCACCAGGTTGGTGATGGCGAGTACGTTTGAATCGCTCAAGCGGGCGCCTGGCTTTAATGTAAGGAGCACGCTCGCTTTGGCGGCTTCCCGGGCGTCGAGAAAAACCGAATCTTTCGGGAAGCTGAGGTGGACGCGTGCCTGCTCGACTTCATTGATCGAGCGGATGGTTCGTTCCAACTCTCCTTCGAGCGCACGTCGATAATTGATGTGTTCGGTGAAGTCAGTGAGACCTAAGTTGGTTTTGTCGAACAGTTCGAATCCGATGCGGCCCGATCTAGGCAGTCCCGCTCCCGCCATCTCCAAACGGATTTCATCGACCTTGGCGGATGGAACAAGAATGGAGGTCCCGTTATCGGTGAGCCGATGCTCTACTCCCGACTCCTTGAGTTTTTGTACGATGGCCGCGGCATCCTCGGCCGGCATTCCGGAAAACAAAGGAATAAAATCGCTTTCGCGGCGCCAATGCACAAAGCTGGATAAGCCAGCCACCAGCAATACGACGGCTACGGCGATGCCCACGCGTTGGGCCACCGAGAGCGCGGCAAAGACTTTTTTCAATTGGTCCATTAAGTGTGTTCAATCCGGTCAGACTTGCATCTTCATGACTTCTTCGTAGGCCGAAACTACCTTGTTTCGCACCTGCATGAATAATTCGAAATCGAGCTCGGCGCTGGCGCCCGCCAGGATGGTCGAGTGCAGTTCCTGCGTGCCGCCAGACAGGAAATTTTGTGCGGCAGCATCAGCCGTGGCGTTGGCTGTTTCAACCTGCTGCACAGCAGATGAAAACACTTGTCCGAATGAAGTATCGGTTGATCCGGCGGCCGAAGACTGTGGCAGCGGAATGAGGGACGGAACGGAAATGGGTGCGATCGGAACGGACATAATCCTAACGGAAGAGATCGATAGACCTCTGAATCATGTCTTTTGTCACCGAAATGGCGGATACGTTTGCCTGGTAGGAATGAGAGGCGCCGAGTAAATCGACCATATCTTCGGCTGGATTCATCTTGGGAAACGAGACGTATCCGTCCTTGTCGGCGTCCGGGTGCCCAGGCATGTAGCGGCGGTCCGGATCGCTTGTGTCTTCGACGATCTGGCTCACGCCCACACCGTTGGTTTCTGTCCCGCTCTCAGACTGGAGGAAGGAAGAGAACGGTGACGAGACATCCTGGGTTTGGAAGACTACATCGCGGCGCTTGTAAGGACCGCCTTCCGCGGTACGTGTCGTATCCTGATTCGCAATGTTCTCAACAAGAACCTCAGCACGTTGGCGTTCAGCCGACATGCCGGATGCGCTTACTGAAAGACTGGAGAAGAGACTCATGACGAGGACGAACTGCCTCCTTCAATTGCCATACGCAATTGCTTCAAGTTGGAATGGAGCAAGTTTGATGCGACGGTAAAGCGAAGATCGTTTTCGGCCATCAGTCGAGCTTCGCGGTCCAGATCGACGTTATTGCCATCGTTCTTGATCTTCAGCCCTGAGACCTCGGTGATGTTCGGCGTGGAGGAAACGGAATTGCGTAGTTCGGACTCGAAATCCAGGTCTTTTGTTTTGTAGCCAGGCGTATCGGCGTTTGCGACGTTGGACGAGACGAGTCGCTGGCGGGCGCTCACCAGCGTGAGATAGCGATCAAGTTGAGATGACGTCGGATCGAGCATGTCAGATTGCAGGAATTTGAAAGCAATTTAGATGCCAACGATATTTCCCTGCAAACGGAACGGGCAAGTACGTATGTCACGGCGAGAAAGTGACTTCGCATGTACAAGCCTGTCATTTTCCTGACAGCTTACCCTTCGAGCAGCCAGGAATTCGCGGGCGCGGGGGGTTCCGAATAGGAGACCAGGCGGCGGGTAAGCAATAACCGGGTAGCAAGCTGGGACCGCATCACGCGCGCCAAGTGCAGACGATCGCGCAGGAAGGCGGAAGCACTTCCGGCTACTTCACTTCTCTGATGCGAAGTTCGCGCGGTCTGCATCGCCGTCTTAACAGCTTTGCCGTACGATTCGATAAGCGGGAGAGCGGTATCGAAATCGCCCGACTCCAACGCCTTTTGAATTCTTGCCGCCAATTGTTCGATCATGCGGTTGCAAGTCTCTCGTTGGTCTGCATTTGGGCGAACAAGTCCGTGACTTCGGTGAGTTGGTTCTGGAGAGAAGAAATCGTTGCATCGGCCGTAGCCATTTGCGCGGTCAACGTGGTCTGAAGCTGGGAGACTTGCGCCTGGTCGGTGGTGATCTTCGTGCCGATGGTAGTGAGCTGCGAAGCGATGGTACTGTTGTCTCCTGCGATGATCCCCGTCGTGGGATCCGTTACGGATGTGATCATGCTGTTAGCGGTCTGAAGGAACCCTCCCGAGGTCGCGGTGCCGATGAAATTGAGTACGTCGTTCGGGTTGCTGGAGGCGGTGGCAGAGAATGTGCCCGAGTCGAAGCTCAGATTGCCGCTCGAATCGAACGAAAGGCCGATAGCACTCAAAGACTGTACCGCTCCACTACCCCCCGAGAAGTTGGCGAGACTGGTGAGCGCGTTCTGCAGTTGGTAAACGATGCTGTCGCCCGCCAGCGCTCCACCGCCCTGGCCGCGGTTCTTGTTCAGCTCCGTCATGATGGAGTTATAGGCATTTGCAAATGACGACAGTGCGCTCTCAATCCCCGAAGCGCTTTGTGAAACCGTAATCTGAGTGGTTCCGGTCTTAAGGAACTGGACGTTCAACCCAGTCGAAAGTGTCGCGCTGCGAGTGTTGGACGAAATGGGCGTGCTCGGCTGTCCATTTACCTGATACGTGACATTGGATCCGGTGGAAATGGTGCTGAGCAGGCTGGAGTTATTCGCATCACCCAGCTGTATCGTGTCCGGGGCATAGCTGAGACTCTGCAAAGACAACCGGTAGTCGGGAGAAGACCCGCTGCCCACGTTCACCACGCTAGCCTGAACATTGGCTGAACTGCTGTTGATGGCCTGCGCCAGGCCGCTCAATGTGCCGCCGCTGTCGGAGATGCTGTAATTCGTGCCATTTACCGTCAGCGTGAAGCTGGTGCCGGAATCGATGTTGGACGTCGTCGGATCGGCAACCTTTGTTAAAGAGCCAGTGCTCACGGCATTGGTTTGCGACCCGATGCTGAGGATATCGAGCGAATACGTGCCCGCCATAACACCGGCTCCGACCGATGCGCTGGCGATCGTGTTGTCATCCACGCTGGCCGAGAAGGCGCCGACTCCGGTGGAACTTGTGAGTGAATCAACGGCTGCCTGTATGGAGGTGAAATCGGTCGAAATCGTCTGCAACTCTGTCTGCTGGCCGGTGAGCGTAGTTTGCTGGGTCTGCAGCTGCTGCAGCGGGGCGGAAGCAGCGCTCACGGCATGAGTGATCGTTTGCTGCAACTGCGCGGCAAAGGTGCTGCTGCCCGCAAAATAGGTTGTCGAGCTAGGAGTAGTGGACATAAGAAGAAGAACCGCACTTCAAAAGCCAATCGCGCAAGCCAGGAACTCTTGGCTTGCGCGAACAGCGTGATCAATTTGCCACCTTCAAGGATTAACCCTGGAGCAGCTTGAGCACCGCCTGGGGCTCATTGTTGGCCTGAGCCATGGCGGCGATGGAGGTCTGAACGAGAACCTGCGATTTGGTCAGGTTGGAAGCGTCCGCCGCCACATTCGCATCTTTGATCTGGCTTTCGGCGGAAGAGAAATTTGTAATCTGTGACTGCGCGAGGCTGATGGCGTACTGCAGTTTGTTCTCGCCCGCACCGACAGCGCCCTGAGTCAGGCCGAGCTGCTGAATGGCGGCGTTGATAGCGGCGATGGCGGATGTGGCGTTCGTGCTGTTCCCGACTGCCGGAGCTGTCGAGGTATTGTTTGTCGTTCCAGCCGCCGCTCCCGCGCCGAATACACCAATTGCGGCTGCACTCGTCGTATCGGCAAGCGAAAAGCTGTTTGCGCTCTGGAAAGACAGGCCATCGCCCGCCGAATTCACTACCGCGTAGACTCCGAGCTTCGCAGTTTGGGCATTGATGGCTGCAGCCGCTGCCGTGACAGTGGTGATGGTTTTGTCCAGGGTCACGCTAGCTTGACCGGAAGTGGTCTGGAAATTTAGGGTATCTGTTTGGGTACCGGTGGGGGCCACGAACTTATTCGTTCCGGTTCCACCGTCTATCGTGTAGTTCGAGGTATTCTCGGCCGTACCAGCGGCAGTGGTGAGGCCGCCGGCAGCGGCGCTGACCGTGAAAGCAGTTGAACCGCTGAACTGCAGGAGGCCGTTTCCATTCACGCCCGCCGTGATTCCGTACTGGCCGAGGGTTGAGTTCAAACTCGCGAGCGCCGTGGTCTGGCTTCCAGCTGTTGAGGTGGCTGTTACTTGAGTGGAGGCGCCATTGGCGTATACGTTAAAGGTGAAAGTCTGGGCCGCGAAAGTTGCGCCCGGCGCATCAATACGGAGACTGTTGCCGCTGATACCAACACCGCCCCCCAACACGTTTGTCGTGCTGAGCCCGAGGCTAGATGCATCGACAGCATTCTGACTACCGCTCAGATTGATGCTAACGCCGGCATTTGCCGCGGAACTTGCGCCGCCGATGTAGACGTTCAGATTTGAGTTGAACGAGCCGCCAGTGTTGAGATTGATATTAGTCGCCTGGCGCGTGATTTCCTGAATGAGGCCTTGATACTCGCTGTTCAGAGTACCGCGGTCTCCGGTGAAGGTCCCGGAGGCCGATTCCGTCGCCAGTGTCTTCATACGATCCAGGATGGTCGAAATATTGCTCAACCCGCCATCGACAATCTGCAGCTGGCTGACGCCATTATTGGCATTGTTTACGCCCTGCGTGAGCTCG
>DATAYL010000451.1:0-6440 GCA_036272575.1 Bryobacteraceae bacterium
GTAGACGGCTACTTGGTCGAAGCCAAGCGGAATGCTCTTTGCCACAACGGAAACGTCAAACCGAACCCCGCCTTTGCGCTGTCGAATGGTCTCCAGTTCAACTCTGTTCCCCAAACTGAGCAAAGCCCTGTACTTGATAGCCTCAACGCGCAACTCCTCGGGCACTATTAAATCCGGGAGCCACTGCCCCGCGGCCTCCTCTGCTGTGTACCCGAAGATTTGTGTGAATTCCTTATTCACCCGCAACACGTGATAATCTTCGTCGGTCAGGATTACGGCGTCGGGCGATAGCTCAAACAATCCATCGAGCTGCTCTTTCTGCTTGTGCAGGTCCTCATTCGCTGCCGTGAAGTTTGCAGTTCGATCCGCGATCGCGACCTCTAGAGCCTCCTTTCTCCGTCTTACCCAGATCATGAGGATTGCAAAGGTTACGAAGACGAGTTCATAAAGAACGCGAGACAGGCTGCCGCTTTCGCCCTCGGAGATGAAGCCGCGGATCAGCGACGAAAGCAAAACTGCCACAATGCCCGGTCTCGTGCCGCCGTACCAAAACGTCATCGCGATTGCGGATAGTGCAAATGCAGCAAAGGGATGAGGCAGATTGAAGTGGCGAAACAGAAGATCCAGTAACAGAGCGGCGGCAACCGAAGCGAAAGCCAATCCGTAGCGGCGCGGGAACGAAGCACCTGGCCGCGTCGACTTTTTTGCTGTGACTGAACCGGCCATGATCCAGCCCTTTCTCTTACCCGTAGATCAAGGCCACGGTGGTTTCCGTACAGGTTATTACTGTAGCTCCGTTAGCAACCCGCGAGTCGGCCCATACTTCTGTGCTTCTAAAGATTCGTCCCGATGTGCTTCCAACGAGACGACACCCTCCGTCCTTCTCCTTTTAGTTTCATAGAGATACACATTCTTCTCCGAGACGGAGCTGCTTGAATCTGAATAGCCAATCGAACTGAATTCCGAAAGGAACGGTGTTCTTCTTAGTTAGGAATGCAGCTGTACGGCCTCTTCAGGCGGCAGCATGGTGTTTGTAATTCTTGTAGAGAAGTCCGGTCCGGGAGCAGAGATCGCAGAAGATGTGCCACCTCGGTATGACGTGCTACAGCCCATACGGCATGGAATGCTTCGCTCCACGAGATATCGCGGTTTTCTTTCAATTGCAGCACGGTCGACGCCCCCTTGTTCATGCGTCAAGATGGCATCGATGTCAAGAATGAGCTGTGTATCTAATGGACGGGGGGTGCAGCTAGGCGATGTTGAACATCTTCGGCGACCGCTCCCTGACCAGATCCCACCATTCCTAGCCTGTACGTGACGAATGATACGGCTCGTGATTCCCCGCATCCTTGATTCGCCGCCGTGCCACCCCACTCAGCAATCTGCTTTTTGTCGAGCATCGATTCGAGGCGAGACAAGAGTTCCCACAGCGCAGACCGGATTTCGCTCTGGCTTCCAGCATCGTAAACCACTGGTCGCGAGCAATCTCAGGGATTTCCAGTCGTGTATCCGACCGGGTTAGACCATTCAATCTCATACGTCTTTCCCGCGCGCAGGCAGACGTAGACGTCCGGTGTCGCTGAGGAGCGACTAGGACTCGAAATCGCAGCAGTAAACTCATCTTGTATGAAGAAAATCGGTTTCCTCTCATTCGGCCATTGGACACCTTCACCTCAGTCAGAGACGCAGTCAGCGGCTGACGTACTCCTGCAATCGATTGACCTCGCCGTGGAGGCCGAGCGCCTGGGAATGGATGGCGCTTATTTCCGGGTTCATCACTTCGCGCGACAGCTGTCATCGCCATTCCCGCTGCTCGCAGCAGTCGGTGCTCGAACGCGAAGGATTGAGATCGGCACCGCAGTCATCGATATGCGGTATGAAAACCCCTATTACATGGCGGAGGATGCTAGCGCTGCGGACCTCATCGCTGGCTCGCGCCTGCAGTTAGGAATCAGCCGCGGTTCCCCGGAGCAAGTAATTGATGGGTGGCGTCATTTTGGGCACCGCCCGGCTGCAGGCGAGGACGACGCAGCAATGGGCCGGCGACACGCCGAAGTATTTCTAGAACTGCTGCGCGGCAAGGGATTCGCGCAGCCCAACCCCCGTCCAATGTTTGCCAATCCGCCGGGCCTCCTGCGCCTTGAGCCATACTCCCAGGGCTTGCGTGATCGCATCTGGTGGGGATCGGCTACCAACGCGACGGCTGTCTGGGCCGCCAGGCTCGAAATGAACCTGCAATCCTCAACCCTTAAATTCGACGAGACCGGTGAACCGTTCCACATCCAACAAGCGAGCCAGATTCGCGCGTATCGCGCCGCGTGGAATGAGGCTGGCCACACCCGCACGCCGCGCGTCTCCGTAAGCCGCAGTATCTTCGCTTTGGTCAACGACCTGGATCATGCCTACTTCGGGCGAGGAGGCAAGGAAGAGGACAAGATTGGGCTCCTTGACGCGACGACTCGTGCAGTCTTCGGCCGTGGCTACGCTGCTGAGCCGAATATCCTCATGGATCAGCTCAAGAACGACGAGGCGATCGCGGAAGCCGACACGCTTTTGCTCACCGTGCCGAACCAACTCGGCGTGGCCTACAACGTACACGTGATGGAAGCAATTCTGACCACCGTCGCTCCCGCTCTCGGCTGGCGCTAAATGGAGTGAAGCAATCCTGTAGCTGACTATTTTCTCCGGCGTGAGTCGCAACTCACGAACAATCAGCGGATAGGAGCAGCAAGCGCGGATTCGTAGGCCCCATCAATCAAAACTAGGCGGTCTAGATACAGCACTGGGACTTCTCGTTACCGATCCATCCGACATCAAGAGAACAGTTCAAAATTGCCCAGCATAAGAGAGATTTGCTAACACGCGGCGACACTATTTCTTATACGCATTGGGCCTTTCGAGTGCACCATTTAGTGCATCGAGCTTTAGCCCAGCTTCTGCGGTCAGACGCTGGTAGTCAGCGAAATCTCTGCCGGCTTCCGAGATCAGGGCGTTGATATCCGAAGAAGGCTCGAGCTTCCGCTGGGACGCAGTCGCAGCCGCCTGCGGTGCTTCTATTGCATTGAGCGAAGAAACTTCTTCCCCGAAGAGGGATGACAGCGCTGCCTGAAATGTTGTGCCGCAGGAGAGCTTGTCTTGCAGCGCAAGCACGACAATGCGCAATTCTGGCATGGGGCTCTGCTGAGCCTGAAGGTAAATTGGCTCCGCATACAACAGCGCTCGACCAGACGGTATGACCAGGAGGCTACCGCGAAGCACGTGCGAGCCTTGTTGATTCCACAACGTCAACTGTTCTGAGAGTTGCGCGTTCTGATCGATACGAGCCTCAATCTGTTGCGGCCGTCCATCAGTCTCGTCTTCGGGAATCCGTCCACCACCGCTGTGCGGTAATTTGTGGCGTCGCTTCGACCAGCAATCCATCCAATCAGATTCTTACGGTTGGCCGGCGTGGAATACACTCGGCCTTGCGGTGCAAAAGCAGCGAATGCCCCACATCACCTTTTCGATGTCATTGAGCTTTCAGCCGAGTCTACTGCCTGGCCAACTGAACCATTTCCACGAGCACTTTCCGGGTCTCCAGCGCGGTAGCTACTTCGCGGAGGAAGTTGATACGGACCCCCTTGATTCCGTCCGTCGTCTTCAGCCGAAGAGAGAAACCCAGGCGGTCGACGGACGTCATAACCGCCTCGGCTGCCTCCATCTGCGTATATGAACGTGCCAGCAGAATCATCGAGTCGACGTGATCGGCGTTCATGTGAGCGAGGATGCCGGGCGCGTCTTCGGCCAGCGGGTCCGGTGCAGCACGTTCGTAGTCTGCAGCTTCCACCCATCCCATGACGCCGAAACCACCCACATAGTAGAGGTCGACAACCTGGAGCCTGAAGAAGCTGAAGTCTGTGAAGTCTACCCAGTAGCGGCTGTTTTCATGGCGAGCAAGATACCGCTCTCGAACAGAAGCAGCATCTTGTTCTGGCACAGGTTCCGCATGGCCGATCAGGGTGGCTCGTGCGGCTCCAAGGGGATCACCATCGGCACTTGCCTGTTCGATAAAAAGACTGCATCGCGAATCGGCCTTCAGGTTCTGGGTGTGCATGGCCATATTGCTAATGAGGTAGGTAGGCCGACCGGCAAGATCAAGCGCGAAGGGCATCAGCGAGCCGAAAGGAAATCCCGGATGCTTGCGGGAGAGCGTGGATAACGTACCGATCGACACCAGTGAGAGAAGCGTGCGGATACGTTCTGCATGACTTGGCTCGGGTAGCTGCGGGAGCGCAGGCCCCGTGTATGCATGCTGGCGTGGCGCAGCGGTTTCCTTCATCGCCATGGGATTGTTTGCCTCTCAATCCATGGTACCTTCCAACCGCATTATCCGTTTCCTGGGCATGCATGCCGCCAATCGCAAACTATCCACTGCACAACGAATTTCAAGGCGGGTCGGTATTGTCGGTGCGGACGACGAGAGGTATCTCGGCTGCAAGCAGCGTCTGTCTGCGCAATGCTGCGAACGATGAGACTGGCCTAGAGCCGAACAACAATCCCCGGAGTTTCTGCTGGCTGTCATCGCCGACGGAGTCGGCATCTCTTGGAAGCGGCAAGAAACAGCGAAATCGACTATCGATTCCATCGCTGTTCTCCGGCTCGATATCTGGAGCAACGATCCTGATGCGGATTACATCTCCGATAGAATCGCCGAAAGCATCACAATAGCCTCGCGCGCCTGCCTGAACTTAGGTTATCCCCAACACGGTTTCGCTCTGGGGTTTAGCCACCGCCATCTTGTGACGGTCCAATCCATTCTGACAATTTCACACTCGAGCTCCCCTGTCGCATCGTCAACTCTCCCACTGCACCACGGTCCGATCTCGGTCCGGAGGGCAGTGGGCTGCGAATCGCGTAACGGGTAGGGAGGTGAGAGTCAGAGTCAGCTACTCTTTCTAATTGTCTAGCCCAGAAACCCCAGGTTAGATTTTGAGAAATTGCCCAGGCTTGGAAGGACGTAGGCCAGGTCCGCCGACGCGACCCCAAACCACTGCGCCAGCGTCGCCGCGTATTGTGAGGATGAGGTTGTCGGGATCCAGCGGCCGTTCTTGTCTGAGTCGTCAGGGCCGCCCAGCGCCAGCGTCGGGAAGCTGCCGTACAACTTTCCGCCTTTCACGGCGCCGCCCATGATGATGTGGTGACCGCCCCACGCGTGGTCGCTGCCGGCGGCTGAATTCGGTTGAAACGTCCGAGAAAAATCGGAGCACGTGAACGTTGTCACCTGGCTCGCCAGTCCCAGTTCCACTGTCGCGTTGTAGAACGCGCCCAGCGCCGGGCTCAGTTGCGACAGTAGCGTCGCCTGTATCTGCATCTGGCTACCGTGAGTATCAAAATCACCGCCGCCCACAAAGAAAATCTGCCGCTTCACCCCCAGCGCCGCCTGGACCTGCATCATCTGCGCCACTTGCTTCAACTGTGCTCCAAACGGATTCCCGCCCGCAGTCGGAAATACCGTCTTCAGTGCCGGTACCGACGCAATCGCATTCTCCAGGATTTCGTTGTACCGGTACGCATTCGTGGTGATGTCATTGTCCGCCTGCACCAGCGAAACGCCCGAGCTCAGCGTCGCCAATTGCTGCGCTGTCTGCAGCCGCGATGGACAATAGGATCCATCCGCGCAGTACGGAGGCACCGCGCCGGCCGTGCCCAGGGACACCGGCTGCGTTGATTCGCCATTGCAGAAGATCGTGTCCCCATCCAGTGAGCAGATCATCGGGATCTGCGCTCCGGCGTTGTACTGCACGCTCAACCGGTCGGCCATTCGGCCTGCCCATCCGCTCTGCGTGCTTGCGCTCACCGCCTGGTTCTGCCACTCCAATTGCTGGTCCGGATGCGAGAACAAGTTTTGCGGTTGCGTTCCCTGGTTCGCCAAGTACTGCGCTTGCGTCGTCGGCTGAATCAGTGTGCCCACATTCGTCAGAAACGCTGCCTTGCCGCTGTTATAGAGCGCCTGCACCTCGGGAAGATTCGGGTGCAGCGCGAAGTTCGGCGTCGGTGTCAAAGGCAACACTGCACTCCGCGCCAGCGCAATCGGCCCACGCAGGCTCGCATAGTTTCCGTACCCTGTGGTATCGAAGGGCACCAGCATGTTGTTCGAGTCGTTGCCGCCGAACAGGAACACACACACCAGTGCGCGATAGTCTGTCGTCGTCTGCGCCAGTGCGTTCATCGCGCCAAACGGCCGCAGCCCCAGCGCACTGCCACCCGCGGCCATCGCGGCATAGCTCAAAAAACTCCGTCGACTCGCTCTCATTCAGTCACTCCAATGTGTTCTGCGGCACTCCGGCAGCTCGCAGGAAATATCAATGCATCACCTTGTATTGCGGCGACGTCAACACCAGGTAAGCCGCTACACTGGCGCGCGCCGATGGATTCGTCGCCGGGATGGTTGAGATGTTGTC
>DATAYL010000452.1:0-6919 GCA_036272575.1 Bryobacteraceae bacterium
GCTGTCCGTAACCACGTTGAATTCGCGAACCGCATCGACACCCAGCAGTTCGCCGCTAGCGCCACCGGGCGTGTTGTTAATTTCGCTCGCGCCGGTGTATTCAATCCCGTTCAGCAGGAAGAGATTCTCCTGCGGCCGATGGCCGGAGACGGCGAACATATTGCCAACCGATGAATTGGACGTGCCTACGCCTCCGGAACGCTGCGAAGTGTAGTTGACCGTCGCAGGATTGAGCGTCAAAAGCTGATCGTAGCTGCGGCCATTAAGCGGCAGTTCTTTGACTTGGCGTTCGTTCACCAGGCCGGACGTGTCTTCGGTCGAGACGGCGAGTGGGTCGGGGGCCTCTTCGACGGTGACCACCTGGCGGATTTCGCCGACCTGCAGAGTGAGATCTACTTCCTGAGACTGCCCGACGACCAAGGGGATACCGGTTCTTACCTCCGATTCGAAGCCTTCTTTGCTGGCCGAAATCTGGTAGCTGCCGACGGCAATCGAGGGTGCCATGTAGTGCCCGTTGGCGTCGGTGACAAGCGACCTTTTGCCATTAGTTTCGCTATTTGTTAGAACAACTTGCGCGCTCGGAAGGGGGGCGCCGTTGGGATCGCTGATCACGCCGGAAATGGACGCGCCAACGACTTGGCTCGAGAGCGGTGTCGCGAGCGAGAACGCCAAAATTACCAAACGAACTCGGGCGAGCATTATCCACATTGTTGATAGAGATTAGCAGGAACATGACACTCGAGTCAACGATTGTTAATAGAGTTAGTAGGGATCGTGGTACTCTTCGGGTGTGGTGGCGAACGGACATCTTCGGCAACTCGAAGCAGAAAGTATCCACATTTTCCGGGAAGTAGCCGCTGAGTGTACGCGCCCGGTGATTCTCTATTCCATCGGCAAGGATTCGTCGGTGTTGCTGCGGCTCGCGCAGAAGGCGTTCCATCCGGGTCTGATTCCGTTTCCACTGCTGCACGTGGACACCGGTTACAAGTTCCGGGAGATGATCGATTTCCGCGACCAGTACACGGCGTCGATTGGGGCCAGGCTGGTTGTGCATACCAATCGGGCAGCGCTAAATGAGGGAGCGAATCCGTTTGCCTGGGGCACGCAACGCTGTTGCGGCGCACTCAAAACGGGCGCACTCCTCGACGCGTTACGAAACGGAGAGTACGATGCGGCAATAGGCGGAGCGCGGCGCGATGAAGAACGCTCACGAGCCAAGGAGCGGGTATTTTCCTTTCGAGATGCGCGCGGCCAGTGGGATCCGCGGAATCAGCGCCCGGAACTGTGGAACATTTTCAACACACAGGTGAAGCCAGGTGAAAGCCTGCGGGTGTTTCCGCTTTCGAACTGGACGGAGTTGGACGTTTGGCAGTATATCCATGCCGAGAACATTCCGGTGGTGCCGTTGTATTTTGCGAAATTAAGACCAATGCTGGTTCGCGGCGACTCGCTATTTCCGGTGGAGCAGCCGTTCGTGCCGCGGATGCCGGGAGAGGAACCGCAAATGGTGATGTGCCGGATGCGATCGCTCGGCTGCAGCCCATGCACGGGTGCGGTGCGCTCTGCAGCGGACAGCATACCGGCAATCATCGAAGAACTGATCGCGGTGAAGAAGTCGGAGCGGCAGAACCGGATCATCGATCACGATCAGGACGGCTCGATGGAGATCAAGAAACAGGAAGGTTACTTCTAAGTGGCGACAGCGACCAATCTTGCGCCGGTAAGCACCGCGATCGAGTCGTTCCACGAAGGGGAGCGCGCCAAAGATCTCTTGCGATTTACCACGGCGGGCAGCGTGGATGACGGTAAGTCCACGCTCATCGGACGGCTGCTGTATGACTCGCGCAACGTTTACGAAGATCAGATCGAGTCCGTCAGCAAGGCATCGGCGGGGCGTAATGCCGGGGCGATCGATTTCTCGCTGCTTACCGACGGGTTGCGAGCGGAGCGCGAACAAGGCATCACAATCGACGTGGCGCACCGCTATTTCACTACGCCCAAACGGAAGTTCATTATCGCGGACACGCCGGGGCACGAACAATATACGCGCAACATGGTGACAGGCGCGTCTACGGCGGAGCTGGCGATTGTGCTGGTCGATGCACGCAAGGGTTTACTCGCGCAGTCGCGGCGGCACGCCTATATTGCTTCGCTGCTGGGCTTGCAACATGTGGTTGTGGCGGTGAATAAGATGGACCTGGTCGGGTATGACGGCGCAGTGTTCGCACAGATCGAACGGGACTTTCAACAGTTTCTGAGACCGTTTCAAACGCTCGAACCTTTCTTTCTGCCGATCAGCGCGCTCGAAGGCGACAACGTGGTGCATCGCAGCCGTCGCATGCCGTGGTTCGATGGTCCCAGCCTGCTCGAATATCTGGAAGACCTGCCTCTTGAACGAAGAGTGAGTAAGGCGGCTTTTCGCTTTCCGGTACAGCGGGTGGTGCGGCCCGGTCATTCGTTCCGTGGTTACGCAGGCACGGTCGCAGCAGGCGAAGTCACGGTGGGAGACTCGATCCTCGTGCTGCCTTCCGCAAAGCGGACACAGGTAGCGGAAATCAGCACCTTTGACGGCAATCTTCTCCGGGCTAATGCGGGGCAGGCTATCACGCTCGTGCTGGCCGACGACGTGGACGTCAGCCGCGGCGACGTGCTGGTTTCGCCAGAGGAACAACCAGCAGTCACGAAGTCGTTCACGGCAACCTTGGTGTGGCTCAACGAACAACCGGCGGATCTCAATAAGCGCTATCGCCTCAAGCAGAATACGCGGCAGGACTGGGCTGAGATAAAAGAGATCGATTATCGGATCAACATAAATACGCTGGCGCACGAATCCGCGAACACGTTGGAGATGAATGCGATCGGCGTCGCGGCGATTGAAACGGCGCGGCCATTGATATTTGACGGATATCGCGCTAACCGTATTACAGGAAGCTTCATCCTGATCGACCCGGTTACTAACGCCACAGTGGCGGCTGGTTTGATTGAGCGGTCTCGCGATCCACTCGATGGCGAGACGCAACAAGCCGCGAAAATTTCCTGGCACGTAACGGAGAATGCGCTGATACTCCAGGCAGCGGGGCAGCAGCTATCGATGGGGTCTGGTGAAATTCGATCTACGGACGATCCGGAGACGGCGGAGTTGGTAGCGCGCTTGCTGAAGCGCCTCGGCCTTTCCTTTCACAAAGAAAATTAGAGGATTCTATGTCTGTTCTGGCCCTTGACAGCCAAATCGCTGAAGCGCGCGCCATTGTGAAGGAGGCGCTTGCAGTTCACGAGCCTGCGTGTGTCACTTGCAGTTTTCAAACTGAGGACATGATCGTGGTGGAGTTAGTGCGCGAATCGATTCCCGACATACCGGTCCTGTTTCTCGAAACCGGGTATCACTTCGCGGAGGTTTACCGGTATCGTGACGAGATGACGGCGCGATACAAGCTGAACCTGGTCAATGTGACGCCGCAACAATCATTGACCGAACACGAAGCGGAATTTGGCTTGTTATATCAGCAGCGGCCTGACGAATGTTGCAAGCGCCGGAAAGTTGGCCCGCTGTTTGCCGCGCTCGAAGCTTACAAAGTTTGGTTTACCGGTTTGCGGCGGGTGCAATCGCCGACACGCGCGAATTTACAAGCCATTGACCGCTTTCCGCTGCCTTCGGGTAAGGAGTTGGTGAAGGTGAGTCCGCTCGCTACTTGGGGGGACGAGGAAGTCTGGAAAGCAGCTGGCGAACGGAACATACCGGTGCTTTCGCTCTACAATGATGGCTATACCAGCATTGGTTGCGAGCCATGTACGTCCAAGCCGACCGACGAATCTAATTTGCGATCGGGGCGGTGGGCAGGGCGCAAGTTGGAGTGCGGAATTCACATAGCCGAGGCGCACTGAAGTGGAGATCGCGCTCGGCTTTGCCATTGCGCTCGCTATTTCGCTAACAGGCGTTGGCGCGGGCAGTATGACTACGCCGCTGCTGATTCTGCTATTGGGGGTACCGCCGGCTATCGCAGTTGGTACGGCGCTCACGTTCGGGGCAATCATTAAAGTCATTGCGGTGCCAGCCTACGTAGTGCGGAGGCAAGTGAGCGGGCGTGTGCTCAAGTACCTGCTGGCTGGAGGAATACCCGGTGTAATCGCAGGATCCTTTTTGTTGCGCTCCTTCAAGACGAGCCGGTACGAGGGCATGCTTTACGGGTTTCTCGGCATACTGATCGTGCTCACGGCAGGTTTCCATCTGTACCGGACGCTGCGTCCGCCGCGCATGCGTCCGGCAACCGATCGTTCGCCGCTTCTTCCCTGGCTAGCGCTGCCGATTTCGGCGGAAGTGGGATTTTCTTCGGCGGGCGCGGGCGCGCTCGGCTCGCTGGCTTTGTTCGGGTTCACCAAGCTTGCGCCGGCGGAAGTCGTAGGCACGGATCTTTGCTTCGGGCTAATCGTTTCCTCGATCGGCAGCGCCATGCAGCTGACCGCCCGGAACTATGACGGTGCGCTGCTGCTTCAGTTGGTGGCCGGTGGAATTTTGGGCGCCGTCGCGGGTTCGCTGCTTGCGGGAAGGATCGCGGCGTTGCCTATGCGGGTGACAGTGCTAGCGATGCTGGTAGTCCTGGGAATGCAGTTGGCCGTTCATGGCCAGACGACGCCACATCCGCCGCTGCGGGCTGCTTTGCACTGGACCGGCCGGTAGTCTTCGTGGCCACTGATTTTGATGATTGAATCGTTTAACATCCACACGCGTTTCTAATGGGGCCGCCTTCGTGCCGGTTCCTGTGTGCTGCTCTTTCGCGCTACCGATACGCCAGTTGATACGCTTACTGGAGAAGACCGGTGGAATTACGCGCGGTGGGGACTTCAGAGTTGATGCGACTGATAATTGCTATGCCAGTGCTAGACGATTGGCAAGCGGCCAGGCTCGTTTGCGATGCAATCGACCATGTTCTTCAAGAACATCCAGAAACTCGCTGCACCTTGCTACTGGTTGACGACGGATCAAACTCTCTTGTCGGCTCTACATTTTTGGACTTTGCGCCCAAGGCTCTCTGGTCGTTGCAGCTTCTCAAACTGCGGCGGAATCTAGGGCACCAGCGAGCAATCGCCATCGGGCTTTCCTATATACAAAATCACCTTCCGTGTGATGCTGTGGTGATTATGGATTCTGATGGTGAAGACCGCCCCGAAGATATTCCGCGCCTAGTTAGTAAGCTTAAGGAGTCGCCATTTCCGGTGACAGTATTTGCACAAAGGGGCCGCCGGGTTGAAGGTCTAAAGTTCAAAGTCTTCTATCAGCTGTATCGGGGACTTCATTTTCTATTAACCGGGCGCGGCATCGCGGTCGGAAACTTCAGCGTAATCCCAATAGAACATTTGAATAGACTTGTTTGCCACCCAGAGCTTTGGAATCACTATGCTGCTACGGTTGTCAACTCACGGCTGCCGTGGACAACGGTGCGTGCAGATCGAGCGGAGCGTTTGAGGGGCGAATCAAAGATGAATTTCGTTAGCTTGGTAACGCATGGGCTCTCCGCGGTTTTTGCGTATCAGGAAACGGTAAGTGCGCGTATTTTAATTGGAAGCACCGTTCTATCCATTCTGCTGTGCACCTTTGTAGTTGCGGTACTTATTCTGAAGATCTTCGCGACGCTCAAAATACCCGGCTGGAGCATATTTGTCGCTGGAGTGCTTCCATTGATGGTTTTGCAGATCCTGGCAACTTCAGTAATTTTAGTTTTTTCTGGAATGATTAATCGGAGTAATTTAGGCTTTCTCCCTGTGCGCGATTATCAATACTTCGTTTCGGAATGTCTTAGTCTTCAGGTTCAATGAACCAGTTGCATTACCCTGGTCAGGAGCTCGACTTATTTGCTCACGCCCATAACTGGAAACAATACTGGGTGTCCAAGATACGACCTTTCATTCGTGGTGATGTGCTCGAGGTCGGTGCCGGGTTGGGTGTGAATACGCCGTTGTTAGAGCCCCATAAAGCAAGATCATGGACCGCCATGGAGCCAGATCCTGAGTTGGCCGTGCGGCTCACAAAATCGTTAAACTCCAATCCGATTTCCCAGGAGTGCAAGGTTCTTACAGGCACGACAAGTTCTTTAGAACCATATGCACAATTCGACTGCGCTCTATATATAGACGTTCTTGAGCACATAGAGGAAGACAAAACGGAAATAGCGCAGGTTGCCAACCTAATTCGCCCTGGAGGGCGAATTATCGTACTTTCGCCTGCGCACCAGTTGCTCTATACACCTTTTGACAAGTCAATCGGGCACTTTCGCCGTTATAACCGCGCGAGCCTTCTGCGATGTACACCGCCGGGATTTGAAGTAGAGTCGGTGTTTTTCCTGGATTCGGTCGGGATGCTGGCTTCGCTTGCTAATAAGGTTATGCTGCAACAGTCGATGCCTAAGTTAAATCAACTGCGGATATGGGATCGTTTTTTGGTGCCTACGTCGACTATCCTGGATCGTCTACTTTTGCATAAGGTCGGTAAGTCGGTTGTCGCCATATGGAGGCGGGTGGGCGCTTCATGACATTGCGCGTCGTCCGTTCGGGAACTATGCCCGTTCCACCTTTGGAACATGGTGCCTTGAGAGCTGGTTGCGGGCGCCTCGATTCGTAATCTAGTGGCGCGTCGCTAAGAAACAATTAGCAGGCTGTGGGTGTCTGATGTGATATGCCCTTTGCTGGCGAGGCAATCACCCTGACGATGGAGGAGCGACTGGAGTTGGAGCAGATGACGCAGTCACGCACGCTACCCGCCGGCGACGTGTTCCGGGCTCGGTTAATTCTAATGCTCGCTGAGGGTCTGGCGTATCGAAGGATCGAAGAGAAGCTCGATACTACGGCTCCCACGATTTCGCGGTGGAAGGAGCGGTTTCTGCAGCAGCGTGTAGAGGGTCTGAGCGAGATCCGGCACCCCGGGCAG
>DATAYL010000453.1:0-6530 GCA_036272575.1 Bryobacteraceae bacterium
ACCAGCAGGTCCTGCGTTCCGCTGTTTGTAAAATCGGCGAAGAGCGCGGATGCCGTTCCGTCGAGTAATCCGAGTCCGGTCGCTTGAGTGATGTCTTCGAACGTGCCATCGCCGCGATTGCGATAGAGGATATTCGGCAGGCCCGCGGGCTGGCAAACATAAAAGCCGTCGAAGCCATCGCCGTAGATATCGCCAACGGCTACCCCGTTGTTCCCGTAGACATCTATGCCGCAGGCTGCGTCCAGTGTCGTCCGCCAATAGTCGACTCCAGGTAGTACTTGCCGAGTGTAGGATGCGTTCGAGCCGAGGCACTCCCGGGTAACATCCGCAAAGCCTGGGCCAGTCAGGCTGGCGCGAATTTCCTCGGAAACTTGCCATCGCTGAACTTTCCAACGACCCGGATCGCGGCGCCACTCAAGAATCCATTCGCCGGTGCGCTCTTCACGAATATCGCTGCCCCGATCACCCGCGAAATCGTATCGAACGTGCGTTTCGATGAAGAGGGGTGTTTCGCTGAGAACCTGAAGACCAACGATCTGAAGTTCGGCGGTTTCCAATTTGCGAAGAGAACGCCAATAGTCTTTCCAGCTTTGTAGGAATGCCGCTTTTCCGTGCCGCTCTTCGGCGGAGAATGTGATCCTTTCCGTCCGGATCGGTCCTCCGCGGCGCAACGGAGCGATTGATGGATTGGAGAAGGAAGTAAACGCCACTTCATCCGCCGTCAAAGCTGCCAACGTCAGAACGTCCGTTACAGACTTGCATAACACCGAGCTAAATTCGCCGAGCAGCACTTCCAGTTCGGCGGCGTATTTTTCACAAACAAACTGATCCTGACCGGGAGTGAGCAGCGTGACAAATTTCTGAAGGTTAGGAGAAAGTGCAGCTTGAGCCTGCAGCCGGCAAACCGGCGATACAACATTGGAAACCGGCTTGCCATCAATCAAGCGCGGTCTGGCGGCCAGCCACGCTCCTGCTAACGTGCTCCTCTCGAGAAAAGAGCGCCGGGTCCACCATTTCGAGCCGCCGCCTATCATGGAGTGGCTTTCCCAGGTTGGAACAATTTAAGCTTTGCCGCTTCAAGCGTCGCGTCTTCCACATCTCCCGACACCCGGTACGCTTGCTCGAGCGCAGCGCGCGCATCAATATTCGCGGGCGCCAGTGTCAACGCCCGAAGATATTCGCCAATGGCCGCCAGCTGATCTCCGTTATGGGCGGACGCACGACCGCGGTTAACATGCCGGTCACTGGTATCGGCTGGAGCGCCTTCCTGCTCTTCAACTCCGCCGCCTCTTTGTGCCAGCATTCGATTCAAGCTTACTTGCATTCTGGTCACGAGCGGCGCCAGCGAGATCGCTTCCCGCACTTCTTCGATACCTTCTTCGAGATGGCCTGCATCGGCCAGAACCAGTCCCAGATTGTAGTGCGCAATCGCCAGATCCGGCTTTTTCTCAACGGCCTGCCGCAAATTCTTCAGCGCACCGGGCATGTCACCCTGCCGCGCCGCATCTAAACCGGCATTGCTCAAACGGACTGCTTCGGTAGCGAGCACACGGCGATTGTGCAACTGCTGTACCTGCCGGAACTCAAGTTTGGCGGCATCTTCCTCATGAAGCGCAACGAGCACACGACCGAGCAGATAGTGCGAATCAGCGAGATCGGGATTGATTCTCAACGCGGCTATCAGCTCCGTGCGCGCATCCGCCGCTTTTCCCTGTTCAAAGAGGCACTTCGCTAATCGCTCACGTGCTTCGGCATACTGCGGTCGCACGGCTAAGGCCTCGCGATATTCGTTCGTGGCAGCTTCCACCTTGGATTCGGCAGCATAGGCCATCCCCAAATCGAGATGAGCCTCCGGATAATTCGGTCGCAGCCGCAGAGCGCTCCGGAACTGTTCTATAGCTTCCGTTTGCTGGCCCATGGCGGCCAGCGCGACCCCCAATAAGTGCGAGGCTTCTGGATAAGCCGGCCGGCTCTTCAGCGCTGCTCTACACTCGGAGGCTGCTTGCGGCCAATCGAGTCTATCGATCGGCGCGGCAATCAGCGTGAGCGCCAGGAAATAATGCGCTTCAGCGTAATCGCTTTGGAGTCGAATAGCCTGCCGAAACTCTTTGGCCGCTGCCTGCATATCGCCCGCTTCGCCCAGGAGCCGCCCCGACCGAAAGTGGGCCAGAGCTTCTTGCGCCGGGCCGCCCCAACCCGCGCAGCAAATCAGCAGCATCCCCAAAGAAAGACAAACCCATCGGCCGTTTCCCATCTTCATTTGGCCGTCCTGCTCCTGGCAACTTAGCCCTTTTCCACCCAATACTCCGCACCTGGGCGCGTATCGAACTCGACAACGAGGTCGCGGCGCCGTACCGTAACCTTCGCATTGTCGCGAACACTGGTCACCCGAACCTCACCGTCAATCCAGGGATTCACCACACGCACGGCGCCGCCTCGCTCACTCACGATTTGGACTGGCGAAACTGTTTTGCCGTCCCAGCCCGCGCTGACCAGAAACGCTCCCGCCGCGCGCAAATTTTTAAATCGCGCCGGGCCCAAATTTGTGGTGTTCGGAAAAACGCGCAGTGTACCCGAATAGCTCTGGAGCAAGCATTCGTTCAAAACAACGGGCAACGAGAGGTTCTCCGTCCACACACCCATGTACATCATGAAATCGAAATCGGTCGAGTCCTTGTAACGACCACCGATCTGCCGGACACGATCATTCACGATGCCGTTCGGAAGCATCGAGTAGCGCACCTCGCGCTTGAACCACGCGAGATCCAACATGCCAAGCCGTGCCCGGATTAGCGGCTGATAGACCACATCATTCCCACCTTCGAGGCGGATTGTTTTGGCGGTGTGCCGCGCAAGCGCGAGGGTCTGTGCGTCCGACCCCAGCCCTACCCGCTCGCCAGGAAAAACGGGCGCAAGCGTCACCGGAATGTTGTAGATCCATCCCACTGGCGCGTTCAGTACGTCGATCCAAACCTCGCCATCCGGTGCTTGCGCGTTCGGATACCCGGTCAGGTTTGCGCGAATCTCCGTCCACTTCTTACGCTTCCCTTCGTCGGCGCCTAGAACCTGCGACCCTGCGATCACCGCTTCTAACAAAAAGTCGATGAGCGCCAAGTCCATGATGCAGTCCTGGTTCAATCGGTAGTCCACTGTGCAGCCCCAGTTCTCCGGGGAAACGGTCGGACGGACGTGATATTTTCCGTCGTCGCCCTTCTTTACATAGGCTGTCACAAAGTCGGCCGCCGATTTCAGCAACGGATACACGCGTCGCAAAACTTGTTCATCGCGCGTGTAAAGGTAATGCCACCACAGACTCTGCACCACCCAGGGCGTCTCGCAAATCTCGTAGCCCCACGGCGGCACAGGATACGCCACCACTTGGCTCGGCACCGGATACGCTGAGTGAGGAAAATAACTGCCTGGCAAACCAAACTTCTCCCGCGCATACCGTTCCGAAACCGGCAGCAAATTTTCGACCAGGTCGACGTATGGAAGATGCTGCTCGACGTGGTTGCTCGAGAACACGCCCCAGAAAACCTGCTGCGTGTTGTAATTCATGTGGTAATCGCCGTGCCAAGCAGTACCGATTTTCCCGCTTGTCCAATTACCGAATAGGCCAGGCGCCACCTTGCCCTCGCGCAGACAGCAAGCCAGCCAGTACTGGTTGTGATACCACCACCGCTCGAGTTCTTTATCCTCTAACTCGACGGCGGACTTGGACCAGAAATCGCTCCAATACCTGTTTGAGTCGCGCTCGATGACGTCGGGCGCGAGCCGCGCAAAGCGCTGTGCTTCGCTTTGCGCAAACTCCACATTGGCGGCATTATCGCGAGGTGTGACAAGCCCGATGTCGATCCGCAGGGGTTGCCGACTCTGTGCGTGCAACTCGACACCCGAAACGCCGGTCTCGTCCGCCGGCCTCCATTTGCCCTGAACAACTGCGTGCAGGGCGAAGCTACGGTCCTTGTCCGAAGGGCCCGGATTCGGTTCGGCGGCGGTCGGGGCTGTCGCCGGGAAACGTTGGAGTACGGAAAATTCAGCTGCCTGCTGTCCCGCGGAAGCTTTCGCCTCAGGTTCGGGCAGTTGTGCTTCCAGATCGACGTTCGGATAGTAGGCTACCGAATAAAAATCGGCGGGGACATCGCTCCAAATCACCACGTGTCCACTGCTGGAATTCGCCAGCACCTTCAGTTGCACTGGGTTGCCGGCGGCCAACAAATTCAGCTCGAACAAGCCGTTCGATGGGTCTAGACTCTGTTTGACTACTTGAAAAACTGTCGCGTCCCAATGCACCCAAACGATGCCGCAGGGCCACGGACGCGGCCAGATCTTCCGGTAAGATTCCCCAACCTGGGCGGCGTATTGCTTCAATACCGGAATCTTATTTTCCAGGTAAGTCATGTCCGGCTGACCTTGCCGCTTCGCCTCTTTGCTAGCCTCATCCCAAAGCTTCAACAGATCGGCAAACCGCAATACTTTTGAGGCGTGCTCTTCGCTGACGCGGATGTCCCAGGAATCCGATTTACCCAGATGCAGCCCTAACGCATCCGGGCGAACCGTAACACAAACACCGATATCACCGTTTCCCAGCAGCATGCCTTCGAAGAAGCTGGGCGTAGCTCCTTCGCGGACGATTTTGTGGCGCCGTGCAATTTGAAAGCCGTCTAACTTCGGGCTATCGCTCGCTGTGGCAAAGTTACCGGTGAAGGCAGCAGCAGCCGTTGCTGCCAAGAAGTCACGTCGGCTTGCCGGCATCAGAACGTCAGCTTGAGCGCGACCTGCACCTGGCGCGGATTATACGCTTGGGTAATCACTCCGTATCCTGCGTTTCCCAAAGTCGAGCCCGGATTGTTGAAGTTCGGGTGGTTGAGAATATTGAAAAACTCCCCACGGAATTGCAGCCTCATTCGCTCAGCAAAATCGAAATTGCGGAACAAGGAAAAATCCAGGTTCCAGAAGTCGGGACCGCGCAGACTGTCACGACCCGCATCCCCATACGTATATGGAGCCGGCACCTGGAAGGCGTTGATATTGAAATATTCACCTACTGTCGGATTCGCCAGCGTCGGACTCGCAGCCACGTTGGGCCGCTGTGAGCCGCCGCCCACATTGGCGTTGTCGAAATTTATATTTGGCGTGAACACTGTTCCACTATGTGCTGAAAGTATTCCATTCAGCTGCCAGCCGCCCAATACCCAGGATCCGGGTCCGCCGTGGTTCAGGAACCGTTTGCCTTTTCCAAATGGCAATTCATAACCTGAGCTAAAGGTAAACACGAGCGGAACGTCCAAGGGAGATGGACCCCGCTCTGCGTTCAGGTCGTATGGGTTCTGAATGCTGCACGCTTCCCAGAAACTAGCACAGCCGATATCAATACTCTTCGACCAGGTAAACGAAGTAATAAAAAATAAGCCGTCGCTGAATCGCTGATCGAATTTTGCTTGCAAGGAATTGTAGTTCGCTCGTCCCACGCTTTGGATCACAGAGAACGTGCTGACGGCCTGCGCGCTCGTCATGTCCTGGTAGGGCTGCCGCGGTTGAATCGCGCCGGCGGCTGGTACAGTAGCGAAGTTAAACGGCACCTGTATCGGCGCGCGGCTCGTGCTCGAGCCCACATAAGCCACCGAAGCTGTGGCCGCTTTCGTTACCTGCTGCTGTATCTCGAAATTCCATTGCGAAGAATAGGAATCCCGCCAATCCTCGGCCAAAAATCCCGCGCCGCTGCTCGGAAACGGACTCGCCGGTATCGCTGTCGATTGCCCGAAAAATGGATTCTGCGCCGTGACACCCGGTGTGACTCCCGCCAGGTTAAGACTGCTTACGCTCTGCGACGATCCGGAGGGCCATGCTCCTCGTGCATTCTGTGCCGCTTGCAGCGCTCCGGACCAGTTGTCGTAGAAAATCCCAAATCCCGCTCGCAATACGGTCCTCGGCCCCACTTGATAGGCGAAGCCGAGACGCGGCGAAAAGTTTTTGTAGTCGGGTTTAGTGATTGAATTTCTACCCAGAAAACTCACTCCAGGCGGCAGCGTGCCCGGTGCATCCACGTCACCTTTCGCCAGCAGCCACTGGCCCGACGTCAGATCAAGAGTCGCAAAGCGATTATTCTTCTCAGTAACCGGCCGCGTGTAATCCCAACGCAGCCCATAATTAACGGTCAGCTTTGAATTCACCTTCCATGAATCCTGCGCAAACAAGCCGGTGACGCTCGACCGCAGCGAAACCCCCGCATTTCCCAATTGGCGGCTTGCATTATTCGGCAGACCTAGCATGTAACTCGCAAGAGCATTTCCGCCCGACTGAGTGGCCGGATTCCAGGTCGCCTGCTGATTGAAAACTTCGTTATCCTGCGCCCAGTTCGTATATGCCCATGTCTGGTAATATGCGGCCCCAAACTTCAAATTGTGGTCGCCCGTCGTTTTCGAGACGGTGCCCGAATATTGCGACATGTACTGCGGGCCCACAGGTCCCCAGCCTGTCTGCACCGAAAAATAGCCGTTCGGTGAAAGTCCTGGCGCCTTCGGCACTTT